>DATJHW010000081.1:0-12139 GCA_035493615.1 Saccharimonadales bacterium (SeqCode)
GACGCGTAGACGGCACCGAGCCACGCGCGGAAGCCGGTGATGTCCGGCCCGAACGCGGCGACGTCGTCGAGCGCGAACTCGACCGGGTCGCCCTGCGAGAAGGTCAACCGTGCGCGGGTCATGCCGTCGATGGTCCCACGGCTCAGAGTGGACGATCGCGATGGCGCACGTGCATCGCCGGCACGGGCGCGAGCCGCGGGACATCGGTCACGTTCTGGCACTTCCGGCAGAACCACGACTTGCGCACTTCCTCCGGGTGCCAGCCCGACTCGACCATCGTCCCGCACACATGGCACGGCAGTCCGGCACGCTCGTCGACCCACATGCGCTCGCCGCGGTTGAGGCCGAAATGCGTGCGCCGCTGGCCGCCGTCCCGGTTCAATCGGATCAGCCGCCGGGCATGCTCGACGATCTCGCGCAGCTTTGCGTCATCGAGATCGCGCACCTGCGCCCACGGCGACGTGCGGCCGAGGAACAGCGCCTCGACCTTGAACACGTTGCCGATCCCCGAGATCGCGCGCTGGTCGAGCAGCGCCGTCGCGATGTCGCGATCCTCGTTCGAGCGGAGCCGGCGGATCGCCTGCTCCAGGTCGAAGTCGTCGCGGATGATGTCGGGACCCAGCTGGCTCACCACCCGATGCAGACCCAGCTCCTTCTCCGTGAGCAGCTCCACGATCGGCGGGTGGAAGCACGGCGCGACGACGCGCTCGGTGCGGATGACGACGCGCGCCTCCGACTCCGGCTCCCACCAGCGCTCGTCCGGCCGGTACACATGCCACGACCCGCTCATCTTCATGTGCGTGTGCAGTACGACGCGGCGCGGTGTGTCGAAGGTGATGAACAGATGCTTGCCGTTGGACTCGACGGCGTCCACCCGGCTCCCGACGATGGCCTCGTCCCGCGCCGCGGCGCTCACCTTCGGCGCCGTGATCTCGAATCCAGTGACGACCTGGCCCGCGAGCACGCGCCGCAGCACGACGGCGGTGCGGAAGATCGTGTCCCCCTCAGGCATGTCCTCAGTATCGCCGAGCACCTATCGTCGGCCCGTGCGAAGCGGCGGACCGGATCCCGAGGCGATCGCTCGCTACATCGTCGAGACCTATCCCGATAGCGTCGTCGCACGCTCCGCGGGCGCGATCTTCTTTGCGTGCGACGAGTCCAACTGGCCGAACTTCGCGACGATCGTCACGACCGACGAGCACGACACCTGGGAGGGCGGTCCGGCCGCGAGATCGGACCTCGCGCGCGAGGGTGTCTTCCGCTTGAACATCGGGGTCAGCCCCGAGACCTTCGACCGTATCGTTGGCGAGCGGCGCGAGCCTGACTACGCCGCGCTCGACACGCTGCTCCCGCACCCCGTTTACGCGCCGCAGCAGTGGATCGCGGTGCTCAATCCGAGTGTCGAGCTGTTCGATCGGGTCATCAAACCGCTGTTGCGTGAGGCCCATGATCGCGTCGCCGGCAAGGCCGCTCGGCGGTCGGCTACGCGCTCCTGAGGAGGTACCCGCGGGGCGTGCGCACGAAGCCCGCCGCGCGCAATGGCTCCGCCAGCCCCGACTCGTCGACGGCCGCGCCGTCGATCTCCTCGATGAACAGCGGATCGCGTCGCTCGGGCACGGCCTCGGCCGCGAGGGCGCGCGCGACCGCGGCCCGCAGCCGCGCCAGGTCGCGTTCTTCTCCCTCGATGAACGTGAGGACGCTGTGCTCGTCGCGCGCGACGTACGCCGCCAGAGCCCCGTCCACGAGGATCACGAGCGATCCGGCGGAGCGCGCGGTCTTGCGTCCTTCCGCGCGCTCGGGCCAGCTGAGCGCGGCGCCGTACGGATTCGCGGGGTCGGTCGCGGCGAGCGTGATCACCGCGGGCTGCTCACCGGGCTCGCGCAGCGTGCGGAGGCGGTCGACCGCCCCGGGGAGCGCGAACTGCGCCGCGCCTCGGCCGGCCACGAAGTATCCGCGGCGCACCCGCCCGGCCTCTTCCATCTGCCTCAGCACCGCGTAGACAGCCGCGAACCCGCCCTCGGCGCCCTCGTGCTGCACGAGCTCGCGGGTGATGACGCCGTGCCGCTCGAGGAGCTGCTGCACGCGCGCGGCAAGCCGTTCTGTCGGCGTCGCGGCCGCGTCCGCGCCATATGAAGAGACCAGCGACCAACGGCCGGCGAGGTCCGGCGCGAGGCCACGCTGCGACGGACCGCGCCGGCGCGCGTGCCGCAGGACCGGGGGCCGCAGGAACGCGCGCAACGGATGGAAGCTGTCATTCGTCGCCTCGCCCGACCACACGAGGTCCCACAGCGCGTCCTTCACATCCGGCGCGAAACCGCCGCCGAGCGCGGCGAGGAGCTGTGGGAAGAACAGGGCGCCCCGCGACGCGAGCGTCTCGCGGATCCGCTGGTGGGTCGATCCGTCGTTCTTCGTCGCGGCCGGCACCAGCGGCGCGTGCTCGGACAGGTACAGGGCCACCCGGCCATCACGGGGCCCGATCGCGCCGCCGCCCGTCCAGATGACCGCCCCCGAGGCAAGCAGCGCGTCGAGGTCGCTCTCGTCGTAGCCCGCGACCCGAGCCGGAAGGATCCGCGACTCGAGATCCGATGCGGGAACGAATGCCCCCTCGAGCTGCGCGATGGCGTCGAGGAGCGCGGCCTCGCCCGTGCGCGGCGAGTCCACGCCGTGCCACGCGAGCGCGAACCGCGCGAGGGCGACCTGCTCGACCGGCTCGACCTCTTTGCGCAGCCGCGCGAGCGACCGCTGGCGGAGCGTTCGGAGCACGCCGCTGTCGATCCACTCGATCCCGCTCGCGCCCGGACGGAACTCACCTTCGAGCACGGTGCCGGTCTCGGCAAGCTCGCCGAGCGCGCCGGCGACGATCGCTGGACCGACGCCGAGGCGGCGCGCGAGCTCCACCGCGCTGAACGGACCATGCGTCCGCGCGAACCGCCGCGCGAGCGCGACCAGCGGGCGCAGCTCGCTGCCGAGGAACGCGTCCGGGAGACCAGGAGGAACGACGACGCCGAGCGCGTCGCGGTATTTGCCGGCATCTTCGGCCGCGATCCAGCGCGTTTCGCCCGCGATCGGCACGGCGATGGCCCGGCGATCGCGCTGCAGCTCGAACAGCCATTCGTCCACGCCGTGGCCCGGCGCAGATCGCGCGGCCAGCTCGTCGCGCGTCAGGTCGCCGAGGCGGATGAGGAGATCATGCGCCGCGTCGACGTGCCTGGCCGCGCGGTCGGGCTCGAGATGCTGCAGCTGGAGCTCGAGCTCCGCGAGGGCATTGGCGTCGAGCAGCTCACGGAGCTCGACCTCGCCCAAGAGCTGGCGGAGCTGCGCCGGATCCACGGTGAGGGCCTGGGCTCGGCGCTCCGCGAGCGGCGCGTCGCCCTCGTAGATGAAGTTGCCGACGTACTCGAACAGCAGCGCCGACGCGAACGGCGAGGGCGACCGCGAATCGACCGTCACCACGCGGATTTCGCGGCTGCGGATCGCGCGGAGGACCTCGAGCAGGGCCGGCATGTCGAAGACGTCCTGGAGGCATTCGCGGTACGCCTCGAGGATGATCGGGAAGGACGGGTATCTCGACGCGACCTGTAGGAGCTCCCCGGCACGCCGTCGCTGGTGCCAGAGCGGCGATCGGCGTCCGGGGAAGCGCCGCGGCAGCAGGAGCGCGCGGGCCGCGGCCTCGCGGAACCGTGCCGCGAACAGCGGGGTCTGCGAGAGATGTTCGATGACGAGCGACTCGGCGCGGTCGGGATCCGGCAGCACGAGCTGTGGGTCCGGCGCGCGCTCGGCCTCTGGGAACCGCGCCACGATGCCGTCGTCGGTCCAGAGGACGTCGATCTCGACGTCGGATCGCTCGCGGACCATCGCACCGATCGCCATGGCCCACGGCGCGTGGACCTTGCCGCCGAACGGCGTGAGCACGCACACACGCCAGTCGCCCACCTCGTCGAGGTAGCGCTCCACGAGGATCGTCTTGTCGTCCGGCACGGTGCCGGCCGTGGCGACCTGGTCACGGAGGTACTCGAGGAGATTCCGCGCGGCGCGGTCGTCGAGATCGTGCCGCTCGCGCAGGCGCGCCACGGCCAGGTCGGGATCACTCGCGCGGAGCTCCCGAGTGAGCGCGCCGATCGCCCGTCCGAACTCGAGCGGGCGCGTCGCGGTCTCGCCTTTCCAGAACGGCATCTTGCCCGGCACCCCCGGCGCGGGCGACACGAGCACGCGGTCGTGCGTGATCTCCTCGACCCGCCAGGTCGACGCGCCGAGCAGGAACGTCTCGCCGACACGCGTTTCGAAGACCATCTCTTCGTCGAGCTCACCCACGCGTCCCTTCCCCGGGTCGGCGCCGACGAGGAACACGCCGTACAGACCGCGATCCGGGATGGTCCCTCCGCTCGTGAGCGCGACCCGCGCGGCGCCCTCACGGACGCGGATCGTCCCGGCGATGCGATCCCAGACGACCCGCGGGCGCAGCTCGGCGAACTCATCCGACGGGTAGCGGCCGGAAAGCATGTCGAGGACGTTGTCGAGCTGCGGGCGCGGAAGCTCCGCGAACGGCGCAGCTCCCTTGATCAGCCGCTCCAGGTCGTCGACCCCGATCGGGTCTCGTCCGGCGATCGCGACGATCTGCTGGGCGAGGACGTCCAGCGGGTTGCGGATGTATCGCGACGCCTCGACGGCGCCGGCGTGCATCCGCTCGGTGAGCGCCGCGGACGCGAGCAGGTCGCCACGGTATTTCGGGAGGATGATGCCGGTCGACGGCTCATCGACCCGGTGGCCGGCGCGCCCGATCCGCTGCATCCCGCTCGCGACCGATGGCGGCGACTCGACCTGCACCACCAGATCGATCGCGCCCATGTCGATGCCGAGCTCGAGCGTGCTCGTCGCGACCAGCGCGCGCAGCCGGCCGGCCTTCAGGTCGTCCTCGATGCGAAGCCGCTGCTCGCGCGCGATCGAACCGTGGTGCGCGTGGGCCAGCTCTTCCCCGGCCAGCTCGTTGACCGCATTCGCGATGCGCTCCGCCAGCCGGCGGCTGTTCACGAAGATCAGCGTCGAGCGGTGCTGGCGCACGAGCTCGAGCAGCCGGGGATGGATCGCCGGCCAGATGCTCGTCCGGCCGTCAGCGCGCGCCGCCGGCCCGCTGCGGAACTCCACCGGCTCGCCGAGGCGCGCCATGTCCTCGACCGGCACCTCGACGGTGAGCTCCAGCGGCTTGCGATGACCGGCGTCGACGACCCGCACCGGCCGCGCGCCCTCCGCATCGAATCCGCCGAGGAAGCGGGCGACCTCGTCGAGCGGGCGTTGCGTGGCGGAGAGACCGACGCGCTGCAGCCGCCGGCCCGCGAGCCGCTCCAGACGCTCGAGCGTCACGGCGAGGTGCGCGCCCCGTTTGGTCGAGACGATCGCGTGGATCTCGTCGACGATCACCGTCTCGACGTCACGCAGCGCCTGCCCCGCGGAGGACGACAGGACCAGGTACAGCGACTCGGGCGTCGTGATGAAGATGTCCGCCGGCGTCTTCGAGAAACGCGCGCGCTCTTTCGCCGGCGTATCGCCGGTGCGGATGGCGACGGTCGGTTCGCGGACGCCGAGACCGAGCCGCTCGGCCGCGTGGCCGATGCCGGCGATCGGCGCGCGAAGGTTCCGCTCCACGTCGACCGCGAGCGCCTTGAGCGGCGATACGTAGACGACGCGGCACCCGCGCGCGGGCGTCCGGATGAGCTCGTCGATCGACGAGAGGAACGCCGCGAGGGTCTTGCCGGAGCCGGTGGGCGCCATGAGCAGCGTGTTCTCGCCGTGCTTGATGACCGGCCAGGCTTGCGCCTGCGCGGGCGTCGGCCCCCCCGGGAACGCGGTGCGGAACCACTCGCGTACGGCTGGATGGAACGCGTCCAGGACCTCGCTCCCCACACGGAGAGGGTACCGTTCCGGCGATGGAGATCGGCCTTGGCATCGACGGCCGTTTGGTGCTGTCGGATACAGAACAGGCTGACATCGCGGCGGAGGCCGCGCTCCTCGGATACACGAGCCTCTGGACACCCAACCGAGACGGTCACCCGTTCGCGTTGTGCGCCGCCTGGTATGCCGCCAGCGGTCTTGAGACCGGCATCTCGGTCGCCCCCTTGGAGCGGTGGACGGTCGATCAGCTCGTCGCCGGTTGGCGGATGGCCCTCGATCGGACGAGTGGCCACTTCGTGCTCGGCGTCGGCGCGGGCCGCGAACGCGACGCACCGATCCGGAAGATGCGCGAGCTCGCGATCGCGCTCCGCAGTGCCGTCTCAGCGGCTCCGGTCTATCTCGGCGCCCTCGGGCCGAGGATGCTGCAGCTCGCAGGCGAGCGCTACGACGGCGCGGCGCTCAACTGGTGCTCGCCGCAGCAGACGCTGTGGAGTCGCGAGCGCGTCGCGGCAGGTGCCCTCGCCGCAGGACGGGACCCGCGCGATGTCCGGATCCATCAGTACATCCGGGTGTGCGTCGATCCCGACGTGGCCGCCGCACGGCGCGCGCTCGCGAGGATGGTGCTGGGCTACGCGATGAACCGTCCGGGCGACGACCCGAAGCTGGGATACCGCGGCCACTTCGCCCGGATGGGCTTCGACGAGGTGCTCCGCGAGCTCGAGGACCTTCGGGCGCGCGGCACAGGCGATGACGAGTTGGCCGAGCGGCTGCCGGACGAGCTCCTGGCGCGCGTCGGCTGGTGGGGCCGGCCCGAGGATGCCGCCGCCGGGTTCGAAGCGCTCACCGCGGGGCTGGATGTCGCGGTCGTGCGGGTGGTCGCGGCGAAGAAGAACGACGCGGACTGTGTGCGCCTCGCGATGCGGAGCTGCGTTCGGGCTAGCTGACCTTCAACAGATCGACGACGAAGACGAGCGTCTCGCCTGGCTTGATGTCGCGACCCGCGCCGCGATCGCCGTACCCGAGCTTGGCCGGGATCGTGAGCCTGCGCCGCCCACCGACCTTCATCCCGGCGACGCCCTGGTCCCAGCCCTTGATCACGCGCCCCGCGCCGAGCTGGAACGAGAACGAACTTCCCCGGTCCCATGAGGCGTCGAACTGCTTCTGGGTCGACCATCCGACCCCGACGTAGTGCACGTCGACGGTCTTGCCCGGCGTCGCCTCGGCGCCCGTGCCGACGGTGAGGTCCTCGATCACCAGATCCGTGGGCGGCGCGCCCGCGGGGATCGGGACGTCGGGTTTGGAGGACATCGGCCGATGCTAGCGTTCGGCCCGGTGACGTACTTCCGCGAGGAGCAGCGGTTCCGTGACTCGTGGCTTTGGCTCGCCATCGCGATCCCGATGGCCTTCGCGCTGTGGGCGCTGATCGCGACGCCGGGCACGCCGTTCGCGGCCGCCGTCGCCCTCGTCGGCGTGGCGATCGCGGTCGGCGCGCTCCTCGGCCTCGCGTACCTCGAGACGACTGTTACCGACGCGGCGGTCATCGTGAAGTTCCATGGGCTGTGGCCCACGCGACGCATCAGGCTCGACGACATCGCCGAGTACGCGCCGATGCACTACACGATGTGGGATTCAGGTGGCTGGGGCGTGCACTTCGGGTTGGCCGGCCTGACCTACAACGTGAGCGGGAACGAGGGCGTGCACTTCCGGCTCCAGAACGGCTCGCAGGTGCTCGTCGGGTCGCAGCGGCCCGCGGAGCTGACGTCCGCGATCGCGAAGGCGATGGCGGCGCACCGCCGGGCCTAGTCGCCCGGCGCCAGCCACTCCCGGAAGGCGTCGAATCCGTACGGCCGGCCGAGGAAGTCCTGGACCAGCTGCGCGGCGGGCTTGGTACCACCGGGTGCGAGGACGAGATCGCGATAACGCTTCGCCTGCTCCGGGTCCATGAGGCCTTTGGAGAAGGCGCTGTGCAGATCCTTCGCGATCACGAGCGACCACATGTAGGTGTAGTAGAGCGCGGTGTATCCCTCGAGGTGCCCGAACGAGGCCTGCATCGCGGTTCCCTCGGGCATCACGACAGGCGAGAACTCCTTCGAAGCATCGAAGACGACCTTGGTCGTGTCCAGGCCCTCGGGCGACCGGTCATGCAGCCGCAGCGAGATCGCCGAGAGCATGAGCTGCCGCTGGACGAATGTGCCGCGCCCGAAGTCCCGCGCCGCGCGAAGCTTGCGCACGAGGCCCTCCGGGATGATCTCGCCGGTCTCGACGTGCTTGGCGAAGCGACGCAAGACGCCGTAGTCGTAGATCCACTCCTCGAGGAACTGTGACGGGGCCTCGATGAAGTCCCACTCCGCGGGACGCCGGACGCGCGCCCACTCGATCTCGCCACTCACGATGCCGTGGACCAGATGCCCGAACTCATGGAAGTACGTCACGACCTCCGAGTGCTGCATCAGGGCCGGACCCTGCTGCGCGTCCGGGTCCGGGAAGTTGCACACGAGGACGCCGTGGGGCTTCGCGCGGCCCTTGAATCCGGGCACGAGCGTGAAGCAGGCCGCGTGCTTGAACTTGCCGTCGCGCGGGTGCATGTCGAGCGAGATGTGGCCCATCTCGACGCCATCGACGCTGACCGCGAACGTCTCGACGGACGGATGCCAGAGCTCCAGCGTCACGGGCACGAAGCGCAGGCCGAAGAGCTCGCTGGAGAGGTCGAGGATCGCTTGCCGCACGGCCCGATATTCGAAGTACGGCCGCAGCTCCCGCCCGTCGTAGCTGTACTTGCGCGCCTTCACCCGCTCGAGCAGGTACTGCGTGTCCCACGTGCCGATCGGTTCGCTGCCTTTCTCCGCGACGAGGTCCGCGTACTCCGAGGCCGCGCTCTCGCCGCACGCCGCGCGCGCGCGCTCGATGAAGTCGCGGATGGCCGATGCGGACCCGGTCATCTTGTCCTCGGACGCGTACTCGGCCCAGTTCGCGTACCCGAGGAGGGACGCGAGCTCCGCGCGCTTGGCGAGCATCTGCTCGAGCAGGCGAACATTCGCCGGCACGGCGCGTGTGCCATTCACGATCGCCAGCGCCTTCCGCGCGGCCTCGTCCGTCGCGTAGGTCATGAACGGGATGAGGTCCGGGTAGTTCGTGGTGACGTGGACCTTGCCCCCGGCGTCGGGGGCGTGCGCCGCGACGTAATCCGGCGGCAGGCCGTCGAGCTGGCGCGGCTCGAGCGCGACCTCCCGGACGTCTTCGCGGATGTTCTTCGCGAACTCCTGCTCGATCTTCACGAGCTCGGCTCGCACGTTCCGGACCCGCTCCTGCTCGACCGGATCGAGCTCGATGCCGGTGCGCCGCATGTCGCGGCGCGCGAGCTCCACGACCCGCCTTGCGACAGGCTCGAGCGCCGCGCCGTCCAGCCCGCCGAGAGCTTCGTAGAGCGGACGGTCCTGGCCCAGCCGCGTGCTGAATGCGGAGAGCTCCTGGATGACCGTATCGGCGGCCACGCGCACCTCTGCGTCCGGATGCACCTCGGCCATGAGGCCGCACTCGCTTGCCGCCCCGGCGAGCTCGATGCCGATCTCGTTGAACGGCCGGAGCACGTTCGTTTCGGTGAACGGCGCGGTCACGCTGCCGATCCGCGCCAGCTGGCCCTCGGCGCGCGCGAGGCGCGTTCGATTGCGCTCGAGCAGCTCCCCGGCGGCCGCATTCGTCGTCGTCGTCATGGCCAGGTCCGAGTCTAGGGACTAGAGCCGGTAGCCCGTGGGATCGACGTGCGCGGCGATGAGCGTCACGCGCGTCGATCGCGCGGAGTCGCGGAACGCGGCACGGCATTCATCGAGCGTCCGCGCCTCGATCCCATCGGCGCCGAACGCCGTCGCGAGCGCGCGGTAGTCGAGCGCGCCGAAGGTCGTCCCGGTGACCGGGAAGCCCTTGCGCTCCTGCCCGGCCTTGATCTGCTGGAGCGCCTCGTCCGCCAGGACGACGACGGTGAAGGCGAGCCCGAGCCGGGCGGCGGTCTCGAGCTCGGCGACACTCATCGCGAAGCCGCCGTCACCGAGGATGCAGGCCACGGCGCGCTCGGGGTGCGCGAGCTTGAGGCCGATGGCGGCAGGGAGCCCGTAGCCCATCGACGAGAGTCCGTTCGACACGAAGAACGTGCGCGGCGTGTACGCCGGCCAGCACTGGATGGACACGGACTTGTTGAAGCCGACGTCGCACGACACGAGCGCGTCCTCGGGTAGCGCGGCGCGGAGCGCCCCGAGCACGTCCTGCGCGGTGAGCCCGGATCGTTGCGGACGGACGAAGCGCCGGAACTCGTCGCGAAAGCGCGCCACATCGGCGGTGTCCTTTGGGCTCGCCGACGCGCGGAGCGCGTCGAGCGATCCCGGTACCGGCCCGACGAGCTCCACGGCGCTCCGGTAATAGCCGTCGCCGTTCGGCAGCGGGCTCAGGTGGATCACCGGCGCCGCCGACGTCCAATCCCGGTCGAACTCGACCGGATCGAAGCCCACCATGACGACGAGGTCGCGGCGGGCGACCCACTCGTAGAGCTTGGCGCTGCCGAGGCCCTCGATCGTGCCGACGACGAGTGGATGGTCATCGCGCAGCAGACCCTTCGCCTTGGGCGAGAGGATCGCCGCGATCCCCCACGCCTCGATGAAACGTCGCAGCGGTTCCGCCGTGGCCGCATCGAGCGCGTCGAGACCGGCGAACAGCACCGGCCGCGCGCTCTTGTCCAGCAGCGCAGCGGCCTCGGCGACCGACCGGTGATCGGGTACGCCAGCTCCGAGCTGCGGCGCCGGATCCGCCTCGCCCGGCGCGGCGTCCTGCGAGGGGACGTCGCTCGGCACCTCGAGGAAGACCGGCCCCTGCCGGGGCTGCAGCGCGATGCTGAGCGCACGATCGGTCACCGCCCCGGCGTTCGCGGCGCTCACCCGGGTCTGCCACTTCGTGATCGGGGCGAACAGCGCGCGGAGGTCGAGCTTCTGGTGGGTGACGGTCTCATAGCGGTCGACCGGCAGCTGGCCGGTGAGCGCGATCAGCGGAGACCGATCGAGGTACGCGTGCGCGACCCCCGTGACCAGGTTCGTCGCGCCAGGCCCAAGGGTGGCCACGCATGCGCCCGGCCGGCCGGAGCTGCTGGCCATCGCCTCGGCCATGAACGCCGCAGCGGTCTCGTGTTTCGCGAGAACGAACTCCAGGCCTGCGGCGCGAAAGCCCTCGATCAGGTCGACGACCTCTCCGCCCGGGTGGCCAAAGACATGACGGACCCCGGCGCTGCGCAAGCGTTCCCCGATGAGCCTTGCGACGCTCGACATCTCGCGTAACTATGCGGGAAATGGAAGGCCCGCCACCCCAATACACGGTCAAGAGCATCGACGACTACCTCGAGCATCTGAGCAAGGGCGTGTTCCAGGCGGGCATCAGCTGGCGTGTCGTCGACGCGAAGTGGGGCACGCTCAAGCCGGCGTTCCACCGCTTCAAGGTCGAGCGGGTGGCGCGGATGACCGACCGGGAGATCGACGCGCTCGCGAAGGACGAACGGGTCATCCGCAGCCGACCGAAGATCGCCGCGGTCGTCCACAACGCCGGCGTCATTCTCGAGCTCGAGCGATCGGGCGGCTTTCGCAAGCACCTCAAGTCATTCGATACATATGAGGACCTCGCGAAGGACCTCATGAAGCGGTTCAAGTTCGTGGGCGACAGCGGTGTCTACCACTTCCTCTGGACTGTCAAACAACCCGTGCCGGACTGGCGGGTCTGGGCCAGGACGCACGGCAAGAAGTGGGGCGAGCGGGCCGTCGCCAGGCCACGGACCGCGGAGAAACCAAGCAGGCGGTGATGTTGCTGAGGCAACTATCAGTGTGGTATCGTTGACCTCGACCCAGCGCCGCACCGTCCTTGTGAGGCCAGCCGCTCCTGCACCCCCCGCGGCTGCCCGACCGACCGGTCCACCGGCCAGCAATTGGAGGAACCACACCGAATGAAGACGTCAGGACTTCCCTGCCGCGCCACCATGGACTGTGACGTGGTGTTCACGCCGGCCGACGACAAGACCTTGAAGCTCCTGCTCGCCGCGGCCGCCGAGCGTGACGCCCACGAGCTCGCCGTCCACGGCTACACCCACCGGATCATCGATGTCGCGAAGCCGGACTTCGCGGCAGGCCCGCGGGGCCGCCGTCCGCGCAAGGAAGCCGCCGCCTAGGTCTCGCGCGTGACGACGATCGAGTCCATCGAGCCCGCCACCGAGACCGTCCACGCCCGC
>DATJHW010000082.1:0-64874 GCA_035493615.1 Saccharimonadales bacterium (SeqCode)
GCGAGGGTCCGGGCGCCCAGGACCGCGTCGTCCAGCGTCGCGAGCTCGTTCGGGTTGTGGCTGCCGCCGGTCGAGCGCACGAACAGCATCCCGGTCGGCACGCCGGCGAGCTGCGAGTTCTCGGCGTCGTGCCCGGCGCCCGAGAAGAGCTCGGGCGCATCCACGCCGACCTGCTTCGCGCATCGCAGGAACAGATCGCGGAGGTTCGGATCGAGCGGCACCGCGGCCACGCGGGACAGCACGTCGACCGACGATCTCACACCGCGGGCGTCGCCGATCCGCCGAATGGCGGCGCGCACCTCGCGGGTGAGCCGCTCGACCGTGGCCTCGTTCCGGGCGCGGAGGTCGAGCGAGAACACGCACTCGCCAGGCACCACATTCTTGGCACCGGGACGCACGACGATCTCGCCGACGGTGCCGACCGCGTCCGCCAGCCCGCGCGCGGCGCTCTCGACCGCGAGGACCATCTCGGCCGCGGCCGCGAGCGCGTCCTGCCGCGCGGACATGACCGTCGCACCGGCGTGGTCCTGGCGCCCGTGCACCGTGACGCGCGCATGCAGCAGCCCGACGATGTCGCTCACCACGCCGAGCGGAAGACTCCGCTCGGCGAGCCGCGGTCCCTGCTCGATGTGCAGCTCGAGGTATGCCGCGAGGCCGCTCGTCTCGCGTTTCGCGCGCACCGGATCGCCCGATTCGCCGATCGCGCGAAGGGCGTCGGCGATCGTGAGGCCGGTCTTGTCGGCACGCGCCGCGGCGCCATCCGGTAGGCGGCCGAAGGCCGCGCCTGAGCCGAACAGGCCGATCCCGAATCGCGCGCCCTCCTCGTCGCACCACCCGACGACCTCCACCGGACGCCGGAACCGGGTCCCGTCGTCAAGGAGCGCCTCGACCGCCTCGACGGCACAGAGCACGCCCAGCGCGCCATCGAATCGTCCGCCCTCGGGGACGGAGTCGAGGTGCGATCCGACGAGGACCGCGGGCCCGACGTCCTCGCCGAATCGTGCATACCCGTTCGCGGCGGCATCGCGCCACACCGTCGCGCCGCGGGCCTTGAGCCAGCCGCCGACGAGCTCTCGCGCGCGCTGCTCCTCGGTGCTCAGTCCCAGGCGGGTGACGCTCGTGCCGCTGCCGCCGATCGCCGACAGCTCGGCGATCCGCCGCTCGAGCCGCGCGCGGTCGACCGTCACGCGAGATCCTCGGGACGGATGGCGATGCCGGCGAAGACCTCCGCCTCGATGGCCTTCGCCATCGCGAGGTCGGCGTCGCGAAGCCCCGCGAGCTCCGGGAACCGCGAGAGCTGCTCGTCGAGACGGTCCTCCAGGCTCACCACTGCTTGCCCGCCGCGCCGGTCGGCGTAGTAGACGATCTTCTCCGCGAGCGTGCGCGGCGCCGTCGCCGGATCGCGCGGCGCGTAGACCGGATGCCGGCGCGACAGCTCGACCTGCTCTGCCAGTCCCTCGGCCGCGAGGACCAGCGGGCCAAGGACACTGTGGTCGCGACCGTCCCCGGCGAGCAATGGGCTCCGTCCGATGTCGTGGAGATACCCGCCCAGCCCGACCGACGCTGTGTTGAGCCGCGCGCCGCTGTTCGCGTGCGCGTCCGCGAGCGTAGTGGCGAGCCGGCCGACCACGAGCGAGTGCGCGCGCAGCCAGTCTGGATACCGGTAGCGCGCGAAGTACCCCTCCGCGATTGTGGACAATTCTGTCACTGTGTTATTGACACCGGGTCCGGCCATCGATAGGGTCCCGCCGGGGAGCGAAGAGTGGATCCGCAGACGAGTGATGACCGCATCATCGCGCACCTCGGGCAGGTCGACGCCGAGCGCGACCACGCGCGGGCCGAACGGCACTATGCGCCGAGCCGCAGCGCGGGTCACGATCGCTCGCATGTGGCACCGGCTGCGGGTGACGTTGGTCGTCTGGCTCGCGATGATCGGGCTGGACTTCGTGCTCAACGCCGCGATCTTCGCGAGCCTGTATCAGAGCGGCGGCCCATTCATGCTCACCCCGCTCGAGGCGTTCCGGCGGATCCCGCTCGGGTACCTGGCGTTCCTGATCCTTGCGGCCGCGATGGTCGAGCTGTCGTTCCGGCTGCGGACCACGACCGTCGCGGCCGGCGTTCGGCTCGGGGCGCTCGCGGGGACGGCGCTCGGGACCTCGTGGAGCTTGGGGCTGTACTCGGTCGCGACGTTGGCGCCCCAGACCGCCCTCGCCTTCGCCTTCATCTGGCTGTCGCTCTTGACCGTGGCCGGCGGTGTGGCGGCGGCGGGCCTCGGCGGCCGACCATCGCTTCGTGGTCTCACCCTGCGCGTGATCGGGGTCGACCTCCTCGGGGCGATCGCCGTCGTCGCGCTCCAGTCGTTCGGCATCCTGCCCACGCTCACTCCGTAGCGCTCGCGCGGAGTGCGCCGGATGCGCGCCTCGGCGCATGAGCTCCACCGAAGCCGACGACCGGATCGTGGCCCATCTCGGATTCGCGAGAGCCGTGGCGTCGCGGGCCCTCGATCCGCGCTGCCGCGGAGCCGACCGTGAGGACCTGGTGGCGTGGGGGGTCGTCGGGCTCGTGCAGGCCGCGCACCGTTATCGCGACGATGCCGGTGCCCCGTTCGCCGCCTACGCAGCGCGGCGCGTGCGCGGCCAGGTGCTCGACGCGCTCCGCGAGCGCGACCCGCTCACCCGCTCTGCGCGCCGTGCGTACCGGGAAGCGCGCGAGCAGGAGCCCGACCTGCCGCCACCGGTCGTCGAGGTCTCGCTCGATCGGTGCGTCGCGGCCGGGCTCGAAGCTTCCGACTGGGGCTCCGGCCGGGCGGGCACAGGCCGACCCGGCCGGACGCGCTGCAGCGACGAGCAATGGCGACGGGTCGCCGCCGCCCTGCGCCATCTCGAGCCGATCGAGCGCAAGGTCCTCGTCCTCTCGTTCGCACGCGAGCTCACGTTGAAGGAGATCGGCGCGCAGATCGGGCTCAGCGAGTCAGGGGTCTGCCGGCTGCGAGCCCGCGCCCTCCGTCACGTCCGGGCGCGCTGCGCGTGATGGCGCCGGCTCGGTGCCCGGCATTGCGATCGCTCGCGACTAGGTCGCGCCGGACGCGGTGTTGGGCTCGCCGAGCGCGCCGCGGACCGCGGCCTGCACCGCCGCGAGGCTGAACGGCTTCTCGAGGAACGAATCCGCGCGCAGCTCGAGCCTGCTGCGCGCGAGCGCTCCCCGGTCGCCGCTGATGATGACGATCGGCACGTCGCGCGTGCTCGGCGCGTCGCGCAGCGCGCGACCGACCGCGACCCCCGACACATCCGGCAGCAGCAGATCGAGGAGCACCGCGTCGGGTGTGCTCGCGCGCGCCGAGTCGATCGCATCCTGGCCCGCGTACGCGCGCGTCACGTCGTAGCCCTCCTCCGACAGGAAGTCGGACAGGAGATCGCAGAGATCCCGGTCGTCATCGACGACCAGCACCCGTCTGGGGCCCATGACGCCGGTAAAGTAGACCTAATGTCCAACCTCGAGCGTGCGCGGTTCGCCCGCCTCGTCCGCCGCGCGGTCATGGATCTTCCGGCGGAGTTCGGGCAGCGGATGCGCAACGTCGAGATCGTCGTCGACGACGAACCCGATCCCGCGCACGTGCGTGATGGCCGCGAGCTCCTCGGGCTGTACGAGGGCGTTCCCCTCACCGAGCGCGCGTATGGCGAGCCCTACCTGCCGGACCGCATCTCCATCTACCGCCTGCCGATCCAGCGGATGTCGAGCTCGCCGAAGCGTCAGGCGCAGATCGTGCGCGACACGGTGATGCACGAGATCGCGCACCACTTCGGGATCAGCGACGCGCGGCTGGCCGAGCTGGGCCGAGGCGACGCCGACTAGGCGATCGCCTTCCGGAACTTCGCGAGGGCCGCGCTCACGCCGGCGGGATCGAGGAACACCGCCGACCCGGCGACGAGCACCGACGCCCCCGCATCGGCCACGGCTGTGGCGTTGTCCGGCTTGATGCCGCCGTCGACCTCGAGCTCCGCGCGCGACCCGGCCGCGTCAAGGGCGGCGCGGAGGGCGCGGACCTTGTCCAGCGCGGATGCGATGAACGGCTGCCCGCCGAACCCGGGATGCACGCTCATGACGAGGACCAGGTCCACGCGGTCGAGGTATGGAACGAGCCGGGAGGCGTCGGTCTCCGGATTCAGGGTCAGACCTGGCCGGGCGCCGGCCTTCCGGATGGCGTCGAGCACGCTCGCAGGATCACGCGCCGCCTCGATGTGCACCGTGACATAGGTGGCGCCGGCCTCGGCGTAGCGGGCCACCCAGTCCTCGGGCCGTTCGATCATCAGGTGGACGTCGAGTGGCAGGCGTGTCGCGCGGCGCAGGTCCGCGACCATCTTCGGCCCGAATGTGAGATTCGGTACGAAATGCCCGTCCATGACGTCGACGTGGATCCAGTCGGCGCCGCCGGCCTCCGCCGCGGCCACCGCATCGGCCAACCGACCGAAGTCCGCGGACAGGATGGATGGCGCGACCTTCGGGCCGCTCAGCGCGTTCCCTTGTCCCGAAGCATGCCGGCTGGCATCATTGATGTCGCTTCCCCCGCTTTATCCGGAGAGGATTTGCCATATGTATAGGCCGCAGAACCTGCGGATCCCTGGTCCGACCTTTGTCCCCCAGACCGTGCTGAACGCATCGGCGCGGCCGATGATCAACCACCGTGGCCCCGAGTTCGCGGCCCTCATGGCCGGCCTGACCCGCGCGCTGCAGGAATTCCTCAACACCGAGGGCGACGTGTTCCTGCTCACGGCCTCCGGCTCCGGCGGCATGGAGGCGGCGGTCGTCAACACGCTCTCGAGCGGCGACCGGGTGCTCCTGTTCGTGAACGGCGCGTTCGGCGAGCGCTTCGCAGCGGTCTGCAAGGCCTACGGCGTCGACGCACGGCGGATCGACGTCCCGTGGGGCCGCGCGGTCGAGCCCGATCTCGTGCGCGAGGAGCTCGCGAAGGAGAAGGGCAAGGATGGCGCGAAGGCGGTCCTGCTGACCCATAACGAGACCTCGACCGGCGTCCTGAACCCGCTCAAGGAGATCGCGGAGGTCGTCCGCGAGTCGGGCAAGCTGCTCATCGTCGACAGCGTGTCCGGAGCGGGCGCGGTCGATCTCGCGGTCGACGACTGGGGCGTGGACGTGCTCATCTCGGCCTCGCAGAAGGCCTGGGGCGCGCCGCCCGGGGTCGCGATCATCACGATGAGCGAGAAGGCCTGGAAGGCCTACGACCGCTCGAATCTCCCGAAGCTGTACTTCGACCTCCAGTCCTACAAGGCATCCCTCGAGAAGGGCGCGACGCCGGCGACGCCGGCGGTCACCGTCTTCATCGGGCTGCAGGAGTCGCTCCGGCTGATGGCCGAAGAAGGCCAGGCCGCGATCATCAAGCGGCACCGCGACCTCGCGTACGCGACCCGCCGCGGTCTCCAGGCGTTGAACCTCGGGATCTTCGGGGACGAGCGCTACGCCTCTCCCTGCGTCACCGCGTTCCGCATGCCCGCGCGGGTCGACCCGCGCAATCTCATCCGGATCCTGCGTGACGACTACGACACCGTCATCGCCGGCGGGCAGGGGCGCATCGAGGGGCAGGTCGCGCGGGTCGGGCACATGGGCTTCGTGACGTTGCAGGACATGGTCGCGTTCTTCGGCGCGCTCGAGCCGGCGCTCAAGGACCTCAACCAGCCGGTCGAGCCGGGCCAGGCGATCTCCGCGGTCCTCCGCGCGTACGCCGAGACTTCCGCGCCGCCTGCGCGGACGGCGCGCGGCACCGCTCGCCGCGAGCCCGCCGATGCCGTCGCCGGCCGCCGCTAGCCGACCCAGACCCATCGTCGTCGTCGCGGACCCGCTGGCCCCCGAAGGGCTGGCGCTGCTCCGCGAGCGGTGCGAGATCCTGACCCCGAACGGCCCGGACGCGCTGCAGGCCAGCCTTGGCTCGGCGATCGCGCTCCTGGTGCGCAGCGAGACGAAGGTGACGGCGGCGCTGCTCGATCACGCGCCCCAGCTGCAGATCGTTGGGCGCGCGGGCGTCGGCGTCGACAACATCGACGTGCCGGCGGCCACCGCGCGCGGCGTCTACGTCGTCAACGCGCCCACCGGCAACGTCCACGCGGCCGCCGAGCACGCGCTCACGCTCGCGCTCGCCGTGATGCGCAACGTCGTGCCGGCCGATGCGAGCGTCCGGCGCGGCGAGTGGACGCGCAGCAAGCTCATGGGCCGCGAGCTCCGTGGCAAGACGCTCGGGCTCGTCGGCATCGGCAGGGTCGGCAGCCTCGTTGCCCGGCGCGCGGCCGCGTTCGAGATGAAGATCGTCGCTCACGATCCGTTCGCGACCGAGGGCCTCGCGCGCGCCCTCGGGGCGGAGCTCGTGGAGCTCGACCGGCTCCTCGCCGAAGCCGACGTCATCTCGCTGCACACGCCGCTCACCGACAAGACCCGTGGGCTCATCGGCGCGTCCGCGCTCGCGAAGCTGAAGCGGACCGCGATCCTCGTGAACTGCGCGCGAGGCGAGATCGTCGACCTGGACGCGCTCGCCGACGCGCTCGAGGCCGGGACGATCGGCGGCGCCGCGCTGGACGTGTTCCCGGCCGAGCCGATCCCAGCCGATGCTCGCATCCGTACCGCCCCGCGCACCATCCTCACGCCGCACATCGCGGGGTCGACGGTCGAGGCGCAGCAGAACGTCGCGGTGGATGTCGCGCGGCAAGTGCTCGCGGTCATCGACGGCGAGGTGCCGAGCGACGCGGTGAACGCGCCGCGGCCACCGGCCGACAAGACCGGGATGCAGTGGGTCCGGCTGGCCGAACGCGCCGGCGCGCTCGCGGGGCAGCTCATCGCGGGCCGGCCCGAGGCGATGGCCCTCACCTACCGCGGCGCGCTCCTCGAGATGGACCCGACGGCCCTGCGCGCCGCCGCAGCCAAAGGGGTCCTGGAGACGTTCAAGGCCGGCCGGGTGAACCTCGTGAACGCGCTGGCCGAGGCGAAAGCACGTGGGCTCGACATCGTCGAGCGCCGCGAGACGGAGGAGTCGCGCTACCCGAGCCTCCTCGAGGTCGCCGTGGGCGGCACGACCGTCGGCGGCACGGTCGTCGGCGGCGAGCCGCGGATCGTCTACATCGACGGCTTCTGGGTCGACGTGCCGATCGAGGGACATCTGCTGCTGACGAAGCACCGGGACAAGCCCGGCCTCGTCGGCCGCGTCGGCACGCTGCTCGGCGGCTCGGACGTGAACATCTCGTCGATGCAGGTCGGGAGGCTCCACGCTCGCGGCGACGCGCTCATGATCCTCACGCTCGACGATCCGGTGCCGGACGTGGTGCGCGACCAGATCGGCCTGTTCGCCGACGTGGACGAGGTGAGGACCGCGAAGCTCGGCGCCTAGCCCAGCTCGCGCATCCGCGGCAGCAGCTTCGTGGCGGCGAGCTCGGCGCCGCCCACCGGGTCCGAGCCGGTCAGCATCACGATCTGTTCGGTGAACCCTGCCTTCAGATAGGTCTCGGCGGTCCGCAGCGACTCATCGACCGTCGTCAGCCGGAACTGCACCGACCGGCGCACCGCACTCGGGTCGCGGCCGACGGTCTTGCAGTGCTCGTCGAGGATCTTCGACAGCGCGACCGTCTGATCGAGCTCTCCCGAGTTCGAGTTCCACACGTCGCCGTGCCGCGCGACGATCTTCAGCGTGCGCTGCGGCCCGGAGCCACCGATCCAGATCGGCGGATACGGCTTCTGTACCGGCTTCGGCTCCGCGATCGCGTCGGTGATGGTGAAGTACTTGCCCTTGAAATTCGCCCGCTCCTGCGTCCAGAGACGCTTGATCACGCGTACGGCTTCGCCGAAGCGTCCGAGCCGCTCGCCGACGGGCGGAAAGTCGATGCCCAGCTCCACGAACTCCGGCTCGTTCCAGGCCGCCCCGATCCCGAACTCGAGGCGGCCGTCCGAGAGGTGGTCGATGGTCGCACCGATCTTCGCGTGCATGCCCGGATGCCGGTACAAGCTGCCGGCGACCATGAGCCCGATCCGCACGCGCTTCGTGGCCTCGGCCATCGCGGCGAGCATCGTCCAGCCCTCGAAGATCGGCCGGGTCGGATCAGGGCCGAGCGCGAGCAGGTGATCGAAGCCCCAGAGGCCGTCGAAGCCCGCATCGTCGGCGATCTTCCATACCGCGCGGTGCGTCGGGATCGGGTGGACCTGTGGGGAGAGCTTCAGCCCGACGTGGAGCGGATGCGGCATTCACTCGAGCCTAGCGGCGGCGGCGGAGTTGGGTGCTATGGTCCTCGCCTCATGGAAGCAGCGCGCTTCGAGCGCACCGTCCGCACCGAATCGAGTGAGATCTTCGCGATCTACGGGGGCGCGCGGCGCGTCGGTCGCGTCGATCTGCACTACGGACGGTTCGAGGTGAACGCGACGCTCCTGCTGGAGGTCGACCTGACCGACGACGAGCTGCAGCAGCTCATCGATCAGCTCGACGAGGAGCTCGTCCAGACGCACGACCCGGAGCGCGAGGACTTCCTCGTCACCGTATTCAAGTCCGAGGAGCTCGGCTTCTACTCCGACGAGTTCGAAGAGGATGACGAGGATGACGACGAGAGGTAGCTGACCAGGCCGTCGCGCAGCGAGCGCGGCGAATAGCCGAGCTCCGCGCGCGCCTTCGCATCGGTCGCCCAGAAGGTCACGCCATCGGCGCTCCTCACGACTTCGGCGACCTCGGGGCGCAGCCGTGCGGCGAACCGCAGGATCGACGGCGGCACCTCGAATCGCGGCGCGGGCTTGCCGGCAAGCGCGGCCATGATCCGGATCGCGTCACGGAGACGTACCACCTCTCCCCCGAGCACGTACGACTGGCCCGCGCGGCCCCGGTCGAGCAGCAGCAGGATCCCGGCGGCCGCGTCGGCGGCGTGCACGAGGTTGAGGCCGAGGTCCCCGAAGGTCAGCACCGGCAGCTTCCCCGCCGCCGCGCGGCGGAAGAGCGCGCCGATCCCGGAATGATCGCCCGGCCCGTAGATCTGGCCCGGCTGCGCGATGACGACCGGCAGGCCCTTCGCGTTGAACCCCTCGGCGACGCGGTGGGCCAGCGTCTTCGTCTCCTCGTAGTACGACGTGTAGCCGTCCGCGCGCTGGTAGGCCTCGTCGACGATCTTCCCGTTCGTGTTCCCGAACACGACGATCGACGACACGTGTACCGCCTTCGGCACGCCGACCGCGAGCGCCGCGCCGAGCACGGCTTCGGTGCCCTCGACGTTCGCCTTGTACATGTCGACCCTTCGAGGCGCGGTGATGCCGACCTCGTAGATCGCGCCGGCGTGCACGACGGCATCGCAGCCGTCGCAGCCGCGCTTCAGCGCGTCCGGATCGGCGAGGTCCCCGACGACGACGTCGCGGCCGGTCTTCTTCAGCAGCTCGGCCTTGGCGGGATCGCGGACCAGCTGCACGACGGTGTCGCCCCGGGCGCGGAGCTGCTCGGCGACCACGCTCCCCAGGAATCCGGTGGTGCCGGTCGCGAAGATCCTCATGGGCGCGTGCGTGCGTCAGGGGCCGGCGGGCGCTCGACTCGCTCGCTCGTCACGTGCGTTCACGGTAGCGGGCGTTCCTGCCGGACGAGCCTTCGCTCGCGAGCGCCCACCGGCCCCGCATCACCGCGCGTCGTGCGATGAGGAGATGTCCGCGACCGTCGCTCGTGAGAGGCGTACGAGGTCGGCCGGGGCGATCGGGAAGACCGCGTCGGGCAGGCCCGCCGCGGCCCACACGGTCGGGTGCTCGAGCAGGCCCGGGTCGACGATGACCCGGAGCTCCGCGGCGTGGCCGAAAGGCGGCACTCCCCCGATCGCATAGCCGGTCGCGCTCTTCGCTTCGTCGGCGGTCGCGCGCCGCACCGCGGACACGCCGAGAGCGTTCCGGAGCTTCGGCTCGTCGACGCGATCTGCGCCGGAGCACAGCACGACGACCGGCGCGCCGTCGGCCAGGAACACCAGGCTCTTCACGATCTCCGCCACGGTGCAGCCGATCTCCCGGGCGGCGTCCTGCGCCGTGCGGGTCGTGGATGGGAAGCGCGTGACCGCCAGCTCGAGACCGTGCTCGGCGGCGTGCGCGCTCACCCGCGCGACGTTGGGATGCCCGGCTATCGGACGAGCTTCGCGAGCGCCCGGATGACCCTCGTCGGCAGCAGCGTCACGAAGATCCGCGCGGCCTTCCGCCATGCGGCCGCTGCCGCGTCGCGCTCCGCGTCCGTCGCTCCGGTCGGTGAGTAGCGGTCCTGGACGCGGGCCCGCGCGATCGTCTGCATCGGCTCATGGACGTCCGGGATCTCGCGGCCGATCGCGTCGGCGTACTCGTATGGCGTCTGCGACGGCCGGGCGGCGTGGCCGGCGTACGCGCCGAGGAGCCGGGACTTGCCCCAGGCGGAGTCGATGGTGCCGAGGCCGCGGAACCGCATCTCGAAGCGGACGAGGCCGACGAACAGCGCGAGGAGCAAGGCCGAGAGCACCGCGAGGCCGGGCCGCGGATCGACCGACTTGCCCAGATCGCCGCCGAGGCCGCTGGGCGGCGTGTCGTCGACGCCGCCGATGCCCGGGTCGGGCTCGGTGTCGCGGCCGAGGAGGCCGGAGCTGTCCTCACGACCCGTCTTCGGCGAGCCATCCGGATTCGTCGTCCCGGTGTCCGTGGTCTCGGCCCGGTCGAACGGCAGCTCGGACGGAGTCGGCTCGAACTCGATCCAGCCGTACGACGGGAAGTACGCCTCGACCCACGCGTGCGCATTCAGCTCACGCACCGCGTACCGGTTGCTCGGATCGAGCTCGCCGGAGGTGAAGCCTTCGACGACGCGCGCGGGTACTCCGACCTCGCGGAGCATGACCGCCATCGACGACGCGAAGTACTCGCAGAAGTCGGCTTTCAGGTCGAACAGGAAGTAGTCCACCGGGTCGCGGCCGGCGGGCGCGGACTTCACGACGGTCGAGTACTTGTACGTGTTCCGCAGGTACGTCTCGACGGCCTCGGCCTTGTCGTACGCGGTGGCCTTGTTCTGGGTGATCTGGATCGCCAGGTCACGCACCCGGGCGGGGATGCTCGACGGCAGCTGCAGGTACTTGGTCTTGATCGTGGTCGGGTACGCGGTGAGCGCCTTGCGCAGCTCGTCCTTCGTCGCGACCGATACGTAGGACGTGGTCGTGTACGTGCCTTCGGCCTGATTGCGGTTGACGGCCCGCACGGAGGTCGAGTAGGCGCGGTCGTCGCCCGTCTGGAACTGGAACGGTACGTTCACCTTGGCCGGCTCGTTCGCGCCGAACAGCAGGTTCGTGTGCGGCACGACGATCTCAAAGGTCGCATCCATCTTCTCGCGCTCGAGCGTCGGCGGGGTCACCTTGTCGACGCGATCGGTCTCCGTGGTGCGCCAGCCGGCGCCGGTGTAGAAGTCGTAGGTCACGGCCCGCCAGAAGTGGGCCGCCGGCGCGTCGACGTAGAAGACGATCCGATCGCCGAGGTTCGGCGCCTGGCCGAGGCGGATCGAATCGGAGAACGAAACGCCCTGAAGGCGGCTCGGCCCGGAGACCCCGGCGAAGAAGCGCTGCCACTCCGTCTGCAGGCGCTGGTACGGCGCGTCGAACGTGTTGAACGCGTTCGAGACGAGGTCCGCCGCGCCGACACGCGGCGTGAAGAAGGCCATGAGGATCAGCACGAGGGTCCAGGTCAGCCCGCCGCGAAGCAGCCGCCAGTCCATCTCGCCGGCGGGCACGATGTTCTGACGCTCCCAGCGCTCCATCAGGTTGACGATGTGCAGCCGCGTGAGCAGGACCAGCGCGAGGAGCGTGAACAGGATCAGGTCGAAGTAGAGCGAGGTGAGCGCGAGCGACACATTCACCGTCAGGCAGATGCCGCTGAACACGACGGCGTCCCACGGCCGGTGCTCGCGTGCGAGCGCGAACGCGCCGAGGTAGGCGCTGGCCCAGCAGGTCCCCCCGAGCAGCAGCACGAAGACCGAGGGGTCGTTCGCCGATTCGCCGGCGATGATCTGGGTCACCCAGTTGTTCACATGGACCGCGAGGTCGACCGTCTTGTCGTGCAGCGACGTCCCGTTCGTCGCGACGATCGTGAAGATCACGACGGTCAGCGCGCCGGCGATCGCGCCGAGCAACGTCGAGCGTCGAGCGCGCATCCGCCCGTTGCCGACGATCGTGCCGAGCAGCGCGCCGGCGAGCGCGATGTAGGTGAACTGCGCGTTCAGGTCGACCCACCCGGCCTGCGCGAGCGAAGCCGGGTAGATGAGGATCATGACCAGGTAGATCGGGAGCCCCGCCCAGCCGCCGCGGAAGTGCAGCTTGCGCAGGTCCATGGGCGGGAACAGCGACCGGCGGACGGAGCCGAGGAACAGCTCAGGCGATCGCATTCATCGCCTCGTGGAAGAGATCCTCGATGTTCATCTCCGGCAGCAGGTGCGCGGTCTTGACCCCGGCGACCGCGAGCTCGCCCAGGAGCGCGTGGCGCCGGGCGCGATCGCGGTCATCGGTGTCCTCTGATCCGACGAGGACCGCCTGCGTCGAGATCGACGATTCGCGGAACGTGCTCGCCGGGCGCACCCACGCGCGGTCGAGCGAGGGCGTGATCAACAGGACCGAGGCGCCGCGGCGGATACGGGGGAGCGTCTCGACCATGACCTCGGCGATCGTGCGCGACCCACCCACCTGCACCTCGGCGAGGTACTGCATGAGCTTGCCGAATTGTTTCGTCCCGCGGTCCGGGTGGAGGATGTCGGCCCGCACTCCGGTCGTCACCAGGCCGACGTTCCGGTGCTCCCGGAGGGCCTTCGACACGACCGAGGCCGCCACCGTGACCGCGCGCTCCTCCGTCGAGCGCTCCCCTTCGCCGCGATGCCAATGGCGTTCGAGGTCGAGGTAGATCCACAGGTCGGCGGTCTTGTCGAGCTCGAACTCCTTCACGTAGAGCCCGCGGTGCCGGACCGACGAGGGCCAGTGAATGCGATTCATCGCGTCGCCCGCGCGGTAGTCGCGGATGCCCATGACCATCGAGGTCGACTGCAGCGAACGCTGCCCGGTGAGGACGTTCCCCTCGAGGAACGATCCGGGAAGCTGCCAGAACGGCAGCGGGAGCACCTTGGGATACACGAGGACGAGCGCGTCCAGCGGGATCCGAGCGACCGTCGAGAACAACCCGAACGGGTCGCCCGAGCGCAACACGATCGGCCCGAGGTGGAAGCGGCCGCGGCGGAGCGCCGGCACGCTGACCTTCCAGCGCCGCACGGTGCCCCGGCCGGCGATCGACAGGACGCGCCCGGTGAGCGGCTCCGGCCAGTTCGAGGTCTCGCTCACTTCGACCCAGAGCTTCCCGAGCCGGTGGTCGTTCCGCAGCTCGTAGTTGAGGTCGATCTTGTCGCCGAGGTGGGCGTACGCCTGGCCGACGGTCCGTTTCACCGACAGGCCCTCGAGCGTCAGCCGGGCGGTGACCCACATCGCCGCGCCGACGAACAACAGGAGGTACGCGAGGTAGCTGAGGAGCTCCACACCGCTCGAGATCGCGGCGATGAAGAGCCCGACCCAGAGGACCGCGAAGTGCCAGGGCCGCATGGACCTAGGCCCGCAACGCGGCCGGCGAACCGACCTCCACCGGCACGCTCGCCAGGACCTCGGCGATGACCGTGGTCTGCGCGAGGTCCTTCAACCGCGCCTGTGGCTGGAGGATCAAGCGGTGCGCGAGCGTCGGGCCGGCGAGGGCCTTCACGTCGTCCGGCACGACGTAGTCACGGCCGCGGACCGCCGCGTAGGCCTGCGCCGCGCGCGCGAGCGCGAGCGAGCCGCGGGGCGATGCGCCGAGATACACGTCCGGGTGCGACCGCGTCGCGCCGACGACCGCGACGACGTACTGCTTCACGGCTTCGGCGAGATGCACGTCGCGGACGCCGGCCTGCGCCGCCACGAGCTCGTCGGCGGTCATGACCTGGCCGAGGCTGTCGAGCGGGTGATGGACGCGCTGCGCGTCCAGGATGTCGACCTCCTCCTTCGGCTTCGGGTACCCGAGCTGCAGCCGGATGAAGAACCGGTCGAGCTGCGCTTCCGGCAACGGGAACGTGCCTTCGTACTCGATCGGGTTCTGGGTCGCCATCACCAGGAACGGGTCGGGCAGCTGGTAGGTGGTCCCGTCGACGGTGACCTGACGCTCCTCCATCGCCTCGAGCAGCGCGGACTGGGTCTTGGGCGTCGCGCGGTTGATCTCGTCGGCGAGGACGATCTGGCTCATGACCGGTCCAGCGCGGAACTCGAACGTATTGCGCTGCTGGTTGAAGATCGAGACGCCGGTCACGTCGGAGGGCAGGAGGTCGGGGGTGAACTGGATGCGCCGGAAGCTGCAGCCCAGGGACCGGCTGAACGCCTTGGCGAGGACCGTTTTTCCGGTCCCGGGAACATCCTCGATGAGGATGTGCCCGCGGCACAGGAGCGCGACGAAGGCCAGCTCGACCTCGTGGTGCTTCCCGAAGATGACCCGCTCGACGTTCTCGACCACACCGGCGACCTGCCGGGAGAGCGCAGTGCTGTCCAAGCGAATTTCCCCCTGAAACCCCGTCTCCGGTCTAGATGGTACGGGCCGGGCCACGGTG
The DNA here is from genome assembly GCA_035493615.1 of Saccharimonadales bacterium (SeqCode). Lineage (GTDB taxonomy): Bacteria > Chloroflexota > Limnocylindria > P2-11E > P2-11E > UBA4735. Next base: position 14,606 of record DATJHW010000082.1, read on the forward strand.
CCCGTTCCTCTTAGAACGTCTCAACGGGCCGGACGGTTCAATCAGTACTGCCGCGGCCCCCCGGCGGTTCCCTAATGGCCGAGGGCGGCCTTCATCACGGCACCACCGAGCGGAGCCGCATCGACCCCGCCCTGGCCGGCGTTCTCGATGATCACCGCGACCGCGATCTGGGGGTCATCGGCCGGAGCGAATCCGACGAACCAGCCGTGGGGGGAGCCGGCGGGGTTCTCCGCGGTGCCCGTCTTTCCCGCCACGTGAACGCCGGCGATCTTCGCACCGAAGGCGAACGCGCCCGGCGCCTCGACCGCCTGGACGAGATAGGTCGTGAGCTTGGCTGCCGTGGCCGCGCTGATGATCTGGTCACCCGCTCCACCGCCGACCGTACGGAGCACACCGCCGGACGAGTCGCGGATCTCGGTCACATAGTGCGGCTGGACCTGCACGCCGTGGTTACCGACCGTCGCGGCGACCATCGCCATCTGCAGCGGTGACACAAGCAGCTCCCCCTGCCCGTAGCTCGTGTCCGCGAGCAGCGTCGGCCGGTCGATCGTGCCGCCGTTGGAGAGCTGGCCCTTCCCCACGGCGAGATCGAGCGCCGGAGCGCTCCCGACGCCGAACTTCCTGGCCATATCGCCCAGCTTCTGCGCGCCGATCGTCAGGCCGACCTTCGCGAAGTAGATGTTCTCGCTGCGCTGGAACGCGAGCGACATGTCGAAGTCGCCATGGGCCTGCGACGACGATCGCACGAAGTAATCGCCCCACGACTTGTCGGCCTGGTACGGATCGTCGACGCGGATCTTCTGGTTCGGATCGAACCCGCTCTCGAGCGCCGCCGCCGCGGTGATGATCTTCATCGTCGAACCGGGCGGGTAGAGGCCCTGCGCGACGCGGTTGATGAGCGGCTTGTCGGAGGCGGCGTTGAGCTGGCCCCACGCGGCGTCCTGTTGGGCCGGATCGACGAGCGCGTTCGCGTCGTAGTTCGGCAGGCTCACGGATGCCAGGATCCGGCCGGTCTTCGGATCGAGCGCGACGATCGCTCCACGCCGGCCCCCGAGCGCCGCGACGGCCGCGGCCTGCACCTTCGGGTCGATGCCGAGGACGACGGAGCCCGGCTCGGTGCGCTCGCCGAGGTAGCGCGCCTTCCACTGGCCGAGGAGGTCCGAGGGATCCTGGCCGATGAGCGATTCCTGGTAGGCGCCCTCGACCCCCGACGCGCCGTACTTGAACGACGCGTAGCCGAGCACCTGCGCCAGGGAGCGATCGGAGTACTTCCGCCGGTACGCGTCGCCATCCCGCACCGACTCGGCGAGCACCCGGCCCGAGGAATCCACGATCTTCCCGCGCGGCCGATCGCGCACCGCCGCGATCAGACGGGGATTGAACGGATCCGCATTGAGATCCGAAGCGGCGACGATCGACCAGTAGCCGACCCCAACGGACGTCACGAGGAACGCGATCGCGATCGTGAGGGTCAGCCGACGGATGTTGGCCGCGATGGTTCGCTGACTCACGGCGAAGGACGACCACGGAGCACGTGGGGTGTGCGGTCGTGGCGGCTGGCGGGCGGCTCACGCCCGCTCACCGTCGCACCCGCGCCGTGATGTCGCTCACGCGAAGCAACAGCGCGCAGAGCATGAAGTTCGTGACCAGTGACGAGCCGCCGTAGGCCACGAACGGCAAGGTGATGCCGGTGAGCGGGATGAGCTTGGCGTTGCCACCGACGATGACGAGCGTCTGGAACGCCACGATGAACGACAGGCCGGCCGCGAGCAGCTGCAGGAAGGTCGTCGGCGCCCGGAGCGCGATGAGCATGCCGCGGTACACGAAGACGAGGTAGAAGGCCAGGAGCGCGAGCGCCCCGATGAACCCCACCTCCTCGGTGAACGCGTCGAACACGAAGTCGCTCCACACCACCGGGATGCGCTCCGGCATGCCCGCGCCGAGGCCCGCGCCGAAGAGGCCGGCGTTGCCCAGCGAGAAGAGCCCCTGCGTGAGCTGGTACGCCTGGTCGAACCGCAGATCGCTGTTGAACGGCGCGAGCCACACGTCGACGCGCGCCGCGACGTGCGCGAACGCGTGGTACGCGACGAAGCCGCCGCCGACCAGGAGCACCAGGCCGATCGCGACGTAGAAGGGCTCGCCCGTCGCGAGGTACAGCATCGCGAGGAAGATCCCGAAGAAGAGCAGTGTGGCCCCGAGGTCCTTTTCGAACACCATGACGAGCATGGCCACGAGCCACATCGCGACGATCGGCAACAGGTACGGGACCGGCGGCACGGGGATCGGGCCGAATCGCCGGGGCGGGGTGGACAGCATCTCGCGGTACTCCTCGAGGTACGCCGCGAAGAAGATCACGAGGGCGATCTTCACGAGCTCCCAGGGCTCGAACTGCGCGAGGCCCGTGATGCCGACCCAGATGCGCGCACCGTTGATCTCGCGGCCGACGAACGGCAGCAGGGGCGAGACCAGGAGGAGCACCCCGACGAGCGCCCACGTGTACTTGAACCGGGCGAGCACCGAGAGGTCGCGCGGGATGAGGATCGTGACGCAGAAGGCGCCCGCCGCGATGACCAGCCACGTGAGCTGCTGCAGCAGCAGCGTCGGCGCGAGGCGCTCGACCAGCACGAATCCGATCCCGGTCAACCCGACCGCCAGCGGCATGAGCAGCTGATCGCCGCGGAATCCGATCGAGACGAGGAAGACGTGGAGCAGGCCGAAGACCGCGAGGACCGCGACCGGGACGGCGATCTCGTACCACGCGAACCGGCCGGAGGCCGCGGCCACCACGGCGACGTAGCCGACGAGGCTGAGCGCCGCGACCCAGATGAGGAGCCGGAGCTCCGCAAGCCGGGCGACGGGGCGGACGCGGATCATTGGGCGCGCTCGAGACGGAGGGCGATGCGTCCGACGGCGACCTCGTCGCCGTAGTGGAACCGCTCCCGGTCCCAGATGCGCGAGCCGTTGAGCACCGTGCCGTTCGTGCTCCCGGCGTCCTCGAGCCACCACTCGCCGTCGGCGAAGCTCACGATCGCGTGCTTGGCCGAGGCGGCCTCGTCGTTCAGCACGATGTCGTTGCCCGCATCGCGGCCGACGCTGGAGACCGCGCGGAGGGGCATCCGCTCACCCACCCGTGGGCCGCCGCCGTGACTGCGTGTGACGACGAGCGCGGCGAGCCCGACCTGGCGCGCCGCGACCGCGGTGCGCTCGTCCGCGAGCGCGCGCTGCAGCGCCCGGAAGGATCGGATCAGGAACAGATAGAGGAGCACGAGGAACGCGATCCGGACCGCCCACAGGATGACGGCGAACGTGATCTCCATCAGCCCTCGAGGCGGACGAGCAGCTCCGCTCCGCCGATGGTGATCCGGTCGTCGTCGGAGAGGACCATCTCCGCGATGCGCCGTCCGTTCACGAACGTGCCGTTCGTGCTCTGCAGGTCGTACAGGGTGTAGCGGCCGAGCCGCAGGCGGACCTCCGCGTGCCGGCGTGACACGCGCCGGTCGTCGAGAACGATGTCGTTCTTCGGATCGCGGCCCACCGTGATCGGATCGGCCGTGAGCGGCACCTCGCGCCGCACGTTGCCCTCGCGCGCGACGATCGCGCCCTGCGGCGCGCGCGGCTTGGCCGCCCGCAGGGCGTCGCGATCGAGGACCATCGTGTGCCCGGTCTCGACCGCGCCGAGCCGCCCGGGCTCGTTCGCCGGCACCTCCTCGCCGGACGCGTCGACGAGCGCACAGGCGACCCGCAGGTCCCCAGGCGAGATGTCCGCGTCCTGCTCGAGCTCGACCGTCGGGTAGGACAGGAGGGTGAAGCTGCGATCCCGCGCGGCGCCGAGGACCGCCTCGGCGAGGTCACGCTCGAGGCTCCGCTTGTACTGCTCGAACTGGGCGTAGTCCGAGGGCGAAAGGGAGACGAGGTAGCTATTCGGCACGAACGTCTTGGCGAGCGAGATGGTCTGGTGCGCTTCCATCGCGCGGATCACGCGCTTGGCGATCTGCACCGGTTGCAGCCGCGCGCGGAACAGCCGGGCGCTCCAGCCTTCGATGACCCGGCTGGCCATCGCTTCGAGCCGCTCAAGCATCGCCGGCTTTCACGACCTCCGCTCCGATGAGGATGATGACCGCTGTCACGTAGATCCAGGTCAACAGTCCGGCAGCGAACGCGAGCGCACCGTACGCCTCGAAGATCCCGAGGCCGCTCGTGAGGAAGCCGAAGGCGACCTTGGCGACCTCCCAGAGCACGGCCGATACCAGCGCCGCCTGGCGCGCGGCTCGGCGCCGGACCGGCCGCCTCGGCGCGAACCGGAACACGAGGTAGAAGAACCAGAACCCGAAGCCCAGCCCGACCAGCGGCGAGACGAGCTGGAAGAGCAGCCGGACGCCCCGAAGGCCGGTACCGACCAGCGCGGCGGCCAGCAGCTGGACCCCGAAGCTCACCGCGAACGAGGCGATGGCGAGGACGAACACGAGGATCACGAACAGCGTGCTGTTGAGGCGCTCGCGGACGAACGCGCGACGTCCCTCGCGCCCGAGGATGTGGGACATCGCCGTGTCGATCGATCCGAGGATGGCCGTGACGGTGAGCAGCGTTCCGGCGAGGCCGAGGCTGAGGGACAGCGCGCGACCCTGCACGAGCTGGCCGACGAGCTTCGTTTCCTGGCCCGTGGCCGCCGGCAACAGGCCGCCGACGATCCGGGCGAGCTCGAGCTCGGCCTCCTGAGTGCCGTAGATGAAGCCGAAGATGCCGATGATCAGCGCGAGCAGCGGGATGAGCGCGAAGAAGATCTGGTAGGCGATCGCGCCCGCGAGGAACGGGCCATCGTCGGCGAGAAATCCGCCGACGACCCGGCGCGCGATGGTCAGGATGCGGCGTCCGCCTTCGATGACCCGCCGCTCTTGGTCCCGCCCGCGCGCTTCATGTCGGTCGCCGGTTTCGCGTCGGCCGCGGGCTTCGACTCTCCAGCGGGCTTCGCGTCGGACCCGGGCTTCTGTGCGGCGTCCGTCGCTGCCTCGCCCGGCTTGCTCTCGCCGCCGTCCTTCTGCGCGGGCCGGCTGTCGGTCTTGTACCAGCCCCCACCCTTGAACACGATCGCCGGCATCGCCATGAGCTTGCGCGGACGTTTGCCGCAGCTTGGACACCGCTCGAGTGTCGCGTCGGTGTACGACTGGACAGCCGAGAACGTGTGACCGCAGTGGTCGCAGTGGTAGTCATAGATCGGCATTCGCCCCCTATCATCGCAGCACGGTGAGGGCTTCCGTCATGACGCGCCCCGCGGCCGGCGCGGCCCGCCGCCGTCGCATCCTCGGGGAGAACGTCCTCGCCTACGCGTTCGTCCTTCCGGCGATCATCGTCATCCTCATCTTCCAGTTCCTTCCGGGCTTCGCGGCGGTCTACATGTCGCTGTTCCGGTGGGACATCGTCCAGGGCGCGTTCCGCGGGCTCGACAACTACCAGACCGTGCTCGTCGGCGCGCGGGCCGAGGAGTTCTGGCAGTCGCTGTCCGTGACGCTCACCTACACCGTCATCACGGTGCCGGTCGAGATCGTCCTGTCGCTCGTGCTGGCGTACCTGCTGTTCCAGAAGATGCGCGGCCGCGGGATCTACCGGACCCTGTACTACCTCCCGTACATCACGTCGGTGATCGCGGCCTCGGTGATCTTCAACTGGCTCATGAACCCGAGCTACGGGCTGTTCAACACGATCCTTGGCTTCGTCGGGATCGGGCCGCAGCGGTGGCTCGACGAGCCGCGGGGGGTCATCGAGCTGATCGCAGGGTCGTTCGGCTGGACGCTGCCGGATTGGTCGCCGTTCGCCGCGGGCAGCCAGTTCCATCAATCGATCCTCGCCGGACCGAGCCTCGCGCTCGTGGGCGTGTCCATTTACACGATCTGGCACTACATCGGCTTTCAGGTGGTGATCTTCCTCGCCGGCCTGGGAAACATCTCGAACGAGTACTACGAGGCCGCGCGGCTGGATGGTGCCTCCGAGCGCCAGATCTTCACCAAGATCACCCTGCCCCTCCTCAGCCCGACCACCTTCTTCGTCGCCACGATCGCCACGATCGGCTCGCTGAAGGCCTTCAACCAGATCTACACGATGACCAACGGCGGGCCGCTGGAGACGACCAAGACCCTGGGGTACGAGATCTTCCACGTGTTCTTCCAGCAAGGCCGGATCGATCTCGGCGCCGCGATGGCGGTGCTGCTCACGGTGATCATCCTCGGCTTCACGGTGTTCCAGTTCCGCGTGGCCGAACGGCGCGTGCATTATGGCTAGCGCCGCGGTCGCGCGGCCATCGGGCATCCCGCGGGTCCGCCCACGGACCGTGGTGAAGCACGTCGTGCTCGCGGCGGTCGCGATCGTGATCGCGTTCCCGTTCTACTGGATGATCTCGACGGCGTTCAAAAGCTTCTTCGAGGCCACCCAGTTCCCGCCGACCGCGTTCCCCCACGAGCTGCACTTCGAGAACTTCGCGATCGCCTGGGGCGACGCGCCCTGGGCCGGCTTCTTCCGCAACACGCTGCTCATCGGGGTGGTCGTGACGCTCGGCGAGCTCACGACATCGGTCCTCGCGGCCTACGCATTCGCGCGGATGAACTTCAAAGGAAAAGGCGCGATCTTCTTCATCCTGCTCGCCACCTACATGATCCCGGGCGAGGCGACGCTCATCCCGAACTTCGTCCTCGTCACGAAGTACCTCAAGATCGCGGACACCCTCCAGGTCCAGATCATCCCGTTCCTCGCGTCCGTCTTCTCGGTGTTCCTCCTGCGCCAGCATTTCCGGTCGATCCCGAACGAGCTGGCCGACGCGGCGAAGGTCGACGGCGCCGGACACCTTCGATTCCTCTGGGGTGTCGTGCTTCCGCTTTCGATCCCCGTCCTGGTCACGGTCACCTTGATCACCGGGCTCGGTGTGTACGACGCCTTCCTGTGGCCGCTCCTGGTGACCAACAGCGACGCGGTCAGACCGGTCCAGGTGGGAATGGCGCAGTTCCGCACAGAATTTGGGGCGCAATATCATCTCGAGATGGCGGCGGCGACCTTCGTGATCGCCCCTGTCGTCGTGATCTTCCTGTTCGCGCAGCGATACCTGATCCAAGGTGTGGCGAGGACCGGTATCCGTGGCTAGGGCTGATTCGTATCGATGTGCGTAGCGAGTAGAAGCGGGGAATTGACGGAGGGGTGGTCATGCGGTTGAAGCTTGCGGTCATCGCGGCGGTCATGGTCGTCGCCCAGGCGTGCAGCGGGGCTGCGTCGCCGGCGCCGGCCCAGTCCACTCAGGCGGACATCGACCTTTCGGGCGCGCCGGTCGCGCTCACGCTCTGGCACACCCAGACCGGCGCGAACGCCGCGGCGCTCCAGGCCATGGTCGACCGCTTCAACTCGACCAACGGCAAGGGCATCACGGTGACGCTCCAGTACCAGGGCAGCTACACGCAGCTCTACCAGAAGAACCTCTCGGCCATCCAGGCCGGCGCGCTGCCCGAGCTCGCCGTCGCGTACGAGAGCTTCGTGGCCGACTACATGAAGGCCGACGTGGTCCTCAACCTCGACCCGTACGTGAACTCCGCGAAGAACGGCCTCTCCAAGGAGTCGCAGGCCGACATCTACAAGCCGTACTACGACACGAACCGCTTCCCGCAGTTCGGCAACCAGCTGCTCTCGTTCCCGTTCACGAAGTCGCTGTTCCTCCAGTACAACAACGAGGACATCCTCAAGGAGATCGGGAAGAGCGACCCGAAGACCTGGGATGAGTTCGAGGCGACCGCCAAGGCCGCGAGCAAGGTCGGGCCCGACGGGAAGCCGACCCGCTATGGCTGGGCGATCACGATCAACGCGTCCAACTTCAACGGTTGGGTCCTCTCGCGCGGCGGCCAGCTCATGAGCGCCGACCAGAAGACCGTCGCGTGGGACCAGCAGCCCGCGATCGACGCCGTCACGATGATGAAGCGCATGATCGACAACGGCAGCGCGTACGTGCCGAAGGGCTTCGACTACCAGACCGACTTCGGCACCGGGAAGGCCGCGTTCGTCCAGGAGTCGAGCACCGGCCGGCCGTTCTTCGTCTCGAGCTTCAAGCAGCCGATCAACTGGAGCCTCTCGAGCATCCCGCAGAAGGACCCGGCCAAGGCACAGACGGTCCAGTACGGGGCGAACATCGCGATCTTCAAGAGCACCCCGGAAAAGCAGCTCGCCTCGTGGCTGTTCGTGAAGTGGTTCTCTGACGCCGCGCAGACCGCCGAGTGGGCCGTGAAGTCGAGCTACATGCCGGTCCGCAAGAGCGCGCAGGACACCGACACGCTCAAGAACGCGTGGAAGACCGACGTCCAGGGCAAGCAGGCGTTCGACCTGATCGGGACGAGCGTCCCCGAGCCGAACGTCCGCGGCCAGCAGGACATCCGCACGGTCATCGAGGACATGCTCAACGCGGTCGTGGCCGGCAAGGTCACCGACATCCCGGCAGCCGTGAAGGCCGCGGGCGTGAAGGCGAACCAGATCCTCAAGGACAACCAGTAGGCGGAGCCTGCTGAGAACCCCTGCTTCGCAGGGTGCCAGTAGCCGTCACCGCGATCATGCGATAACGAGAAGGCGGGGTGTAAGCCCCGCCTTCTTCTATTTCTGCGGGCGCGGCGCCGGCGCGCGGTCCGGGAGCAGCCACGGAAGCGCCTCGGCCAGCGGCTCGACGAGCTCCGCGTACTGCTCTCGCGAGAGGTGCTCCTTCGCGAAGAGCCCGAGGGCCGCACCGAATGCGGCACTCTCGGCCTTGTGTCCGAGCTGGCCGTGCCGGGCCCTCCAGTTGACCAGCGCGCCGGATGCCTCGGTCAGACCGAACAATCTCCGGCGGAGATCTTCCCACCCCGGCCCGAGATCGTGTTGTTCGATCTGCGCGAGCGCGGCCTTCTCCGCGCGGTGATAGGCATCGAGGCCGCGAGACCCGTGCCGGTCCCAGCCCCACGCGGCGCGCTCGATGCCATTCGTGTCGAACACGCGGAGGTCGGCGGCCAGCCGGTCAAGGTCGCTCTGCGCCATCAAGGGGAGGTTGCAGCCGTCCGGTAGAGCCAACCGGGTTGCCAGTCGAAGGGCGCGTCAACGAGCTCCTCGAGGGTGCGGCCGGCGAGGAGGTGGTCGAGTGCCCAGCGCGTGGCCGAGTGGCCGATGACGACGATCCGGCGGCCGTCGAACGGCACGAGATCGCCAAGGAAGCCGCGAACCCGTTCGACGACCTGCCGATAGCTCTCACCAGCGGGGAACGGCGTCGCGATGAATCGCGAACGCGGCGCGAGCGTCTCGACCGGTGCTCCGTTCAGGTCCCCGTAGTCGCATTCCCGCAGGCGCGGGTCGGCGCGGATCGGCAATCCCGAGCCGTCGAACGCGATCACGGCCGTCTCGACGGCTCGCGCGAGGTCGGAGGTGAAGACGGCGACCAGACCGTCGTCCCGCCGGCGCGCACCGAGCTCTCGCGCAAGGCTCCGGCCGCGTTCGGACAGCCGCCCCGGCAGCCACCCCGTCGCGACGCCACGCTCATTGTCTTCGCTGATCGAATGCGTCTCGAACAGGATCTCGACGGCCATGGCCCTACCCCAGCCGGTCGAGCTCGGTCTGCAGCGACGCGACAGCGGCCTCCCGTTCGGCGAGCGCAGCTTTCGTCTTTTCGACCACGGCGGCGGGCGCGCGCGCGCTGAAGCTCGGATCGGCGATGAGGCCGCGCGACCGCTCGAGCAGGCCCCGAGCCGCGGCGAGCTCCTTCTCCAGGCGGGCGCGGTCGGCGGTGGCGTCGCGGGGCACCTCGACCCGCACTTCGACGGCCCGAACGAGCGTCGGTGCCGAATCGCCTGGTCCGAAGCGCACGTCCGCGCCGGTGAGGGACGCGATGATGTCCGCGAACGGCCGGAGCGCGGCGGCGTCTCCCCCCAGCGCGACCCGCACCGTCATCCGCGGGTCGATGCCTGCTTCCTGCCGGCGCTCGCGGATCCGGCGGACGACCTCGATCGCCAGGCCAAAGCGGTCTTCGAGCTCGGCATCGCGGGTCCCGGGCTTCGGCCACGCCGACAGCACGAGCGACGGCGCGCGGTCGGACTTCGAGCCGTGCTGCCAGAGCTGGAGGGCCAGCGTCTCGGTCACGAACGGGATGCTCGGGTGCGCGAGCCGTAGCACGCGGTCGAGAACGTAGGCGAGCGTGCGCACGGCTGCGTCCTCGGATCCGGCCGCCCGACGCTGGGGCTTCGCGAGCTCGACGTAGAAGTCGGCGAGCTCGGTCCAGATGAATTGCTGGAGCGCGGTCGCGTATTCGCCGAACTGGTACTGCTCGATCAGCCGGGTGAGCTCCTCGACCGCCGCTTCGGTCCGCGAGAGGATCCACCGGTCCGCCTCGGTGAGGTCCGCGCCCGACGGCACCACGTCGATCGGCCCGGCCAGCGCGGCCGGGCGAGCCTCGAGCTGCGCGAGCACGAACCGTCCGACGTTCCAGAGCTTGTTGACGAAGCGGCGGCCGTTCTCGAGCTTGCCCTCGGAGAACTCGCTGTCCGCGCCCGCGGCGATGCCGTTCACCAGCGCGTAGCGCAGCGCATCCGCGCCGTGCTCCTCCATCATCTCGACCGGGCTCACCACGTTGCCCTTCGACTTGCTCATCTTCAGGCCCTCCGTCCGCACGAGCCCGTGGAGGTAGACGACTCCGAACGGCACGTCGCCCATGTTCTGGATGCCCATCATCAACATGCGGGCGACCCAGAAGAACAGGATGTCGTAGCCCGTCTCGAGCACCGAGCCCGGGTAGAACCGCGCGAGGTCCTCGGTCTGCTCCGGCCAGCCGAGCGTCGAGTGCGGCCACAGCGCCGAGCTGAACCACGTGTCGAGCACGTCCGGGTCCTGCCGCAGGTCGTGCGAGCGGCACTTCGGGCACGTCGTCGGATCTGGGGCATCCTCGTCCGGGACCACGATCTCGTTGCAGTCCTGGCAGTACCAGACCGGAATGGAATGGCCCCACCAGATCTGGCGGGACACCGGCCAGTCCCGGATGTTCTCCATCCACTCGAAGTAGATCTTCTCCTGGTACTTCGGGATGATCCGCACCGTGCCGTCGCGCACCGCGGCGATCGCCGGCTTCGCGAGCGGTTTCATCTTCATCCACCACTGCTTCATCACGAGCGGCTCGTCGACGGTCTCGCACCGATCGTGGATCCCGACGTTGTGCGTGATCGGCTCCTGGCGCATGAGCAGGCCCTTCTCCTTGAGCCGCTCGATCATCGCCGCCCTCGCCGCGTCGCGATCGAGCCCCGCGAGCGGACCGGCGGCCGGCGTCATGAATCCGCGCGTGTCGATGGCCGAGAGCACCTGGAGCCCGTGACGCTGACCGATGTCGAAGTCCGTCGCGTCGTGGCCGGGCGTGACCTTGAGCGCGCCGGTCCCGAACTCACGGTCCACAGCCTCGTCGCCGATGATCTTCACCTTGCGCTCGGATACCGGCACGAGCACCTCTTTGCCGATGAACCCCTTCCAGCGAGGGTCATCGGGGTGCACGGCCACCGCGGTGTCGGCCACGATCGTCTCCGGCCGCGTCGTCGCGACGATCACGTCGGGGGTGCCGGACGGCATGGCCTGGGCCCACGGGTACCGCACGTAGCTCAGCTGGTCGGTCCGCACGACGTGCAGCGACTCGAGGTCCGAATACGTCGTCTGGCAGGTGAGGCACCAGTGGACGATCCGGTCGGCGCGGTAGAGATGGCCGTTCCGGTAGAGCCGGATGAAGTGGATGCGCACCCGGCGCTGCATGTCGGGATCCATCGTGAAGTGCACGCGCGTCCAGTCGAGACTGCAGCCCAGCATCCGGAGCTGCTTGTAGATCCTCGGCTTGTAGTGCTCCATCCAGCGCCACATCTCGGCGAGGAACTCGTCCCGTGAGAGGCCGAGCGTGGGCGAGGTCGTCATGTTCGTGCGCCCGGCGCCCTCCTTCGCGAGCTCCTTCTCGACCACGATCTGGGCGATGATCCCGGCGTGGTCGGAGCCCGGCAGCCAGAGCGTCGGCTCGCCGCGCATCCGGTGCCAGCGAGCCATGAGGTCTTCGTACCCGCCGAAGCCGAGGGCATGCCCGAGATGGAGGTCGCCGGTCACGTTCGGTAGCGGCAGCATCATCACGAACGGCGTCTCGCCGGGTCGCTTCGGTCCGGGCGTGAAGAAGCCGGACGATTCCCACCAGTCGTAGAGGAACGTCTCGACGGCGCTCGCGTCGAAGTTCTTGCCGCGGTATTCGAGGACCGCTCGCGGTGCCTCGCTCCGGATCGCCATCGTCGCCTCCTCTCTGACAACAACAAAGCCGTCGTCCGAACAGGACGACGGCTGATGCCGCGTGGTACCACCTGAGTTCACGTTCGCTCCCGCGAACGCCTCATCCGCGCTTTACCGGGCGCACCCGATCCGGCTCGCGGGCGACTTCCCTGCTCCGGTGCCGCGGCCCGCTTCCAGTCGCGTCGGGCCTTCCCTGTCGGTCGGGGCTCGGTACTCCTCCCGGTCGCCGCCGGTCTGGGATCAGTCTAGCCCGCGCGGGCTCTCCCGAGCTGCTTCTGGCGGTACATCGCCCGGTCGGCCGCATCGACGAGGGCGTCCACGGAGGTGCCCTCGACGAGCGCCGGCGCAATGCCCCAGGCGATGGTCGGCACCGGCTGGCCCGACGGGATCGTCGCGTCGGCGATGTCCAGAGCCAGCCGTCGCATGATCCGGTCAGCCGCGAACAGGGGTGCGCCGGGGAACACGATGGCAAACTCGTCGCCGCCGATCCGTGCGACCACGTCGTGCTGGCGGACGCCCGCGGCGAGGAGCTCGCCGATCCGGATCAGCGCCTGGTCGCCGGATGCGTGGCCGTACTGATCGTTCAGCTGCTTCAGGCCGTTCGCGTCGATCATCGCCACCGAGAGGGGCGCGCCATCCCGCTCGCTCTTCGCGAGATGCTCGGCGAGCTGGTCGAAGAACGCCCGCCGGTTCGGAAGTCCGGTGAGCGGATCGGTCGCGGCCGCGGACTTCGCGGCCTGGTGCAGGCGCGCGACCCGGACGGCCGCCGCGACCTGATGGGACGTCGCGGTCAGGAGGGTCTCGTCCTCCGATGAGAACGCCGCGGGGCGGGTGCTCTCGATCCCGATGATGCCCACGGTCTCGTCGCCGATCCGCAGCGGGACGATGAGGCTCGAGCGGATGTCCGCCGGACCCACGAACCGCGTGTCCGAGTGGACGTCCGCGACGTTCTGGAGCCGCCCGTGCTCCATGACCCACCAGCTGATGCCGGTGCCGGACGGGAGCGATTGCCCGATGAACGCGGTCGATGGTCCGAACGCGGCACGAATGCTGAGCTCGCCGTCGTCGTTGAGCGTGGTGAGGAAGCCGTTCTCGTATCCCATCGCGTCACACACGATGCGCAGCAGCCGGCTGGTGAGCTCATTGAGATCCAGCACCGCGCTGATCTCGGAGGCCAGCCGCTGGAGGATCGCGAGCTGGCGGGCGTGGGTGTGCGAGTGCTCGGCCATGCGCTCCACGAGCGAGCCGGGACCGGGCACGTCGTCGATGTCCTCGTGCTCGATCGCGCCCACTTTGCTCAGGTACACGCTGCCCTCGCGGCGGTCGCGCTCGATGACCCGGATGAACGCCGCGACGACGTCGGGGTGGAACTGCGTGCCACTGCACCGGCGCAGCTCGGCCACGGCGAAGTCGACGCTCTGCGCCGCCTTGTACGCGCGCTTGCTCACGATCACCTCGTACGCGTCCGCGGCGGACACGATGTACGCGCCGAGCGGGATCGCGTCGCCCGCCAGCCCATCGGGATAGCCGGCGCCGTCGAAGCGTTCGTGGTGCGCGTGGACGATGGGCACCAGGTCGGCCAGCGGCTCGACGGCCGCCAGGATCGAGGCGCCGAGCGGCGCGTGGGTCTTCATGATCACCCACTCCTCGGTCGTGAGGGCGGCCGGCTTGTTGAGGATGGCGTCGGGGATGCCGATCTTGCCGATGTCGTGCAGCAAGGCCGACAGCTGGACGCGCCGGATCTCGTCCGGCGGCAGCTGCATCTCGACGGCGATGATCCGCGACAGCGCCGCGACGCGCGCCGAGTGGCTTCGGGTATACGGGTCCCGCGCGTCGACGGCGGCGGCCAGCGCCTTGACGGACGCGAGGTAGAGCTCGCGGAGCCGGGCGTGATGCTCGGCGTTCTCGAACGATGACGCGACGAGGTTCGAGAACGACTGGAGGATCGCGACGTCCTCGGCGTCATACGCGGCCGGGCGGTACGACTGCACCGAGACCACGCCGATGATCTCGCCGCGGATCTTGAGGGGCATGTGGACGGCCGACGCACACCGTCGCGACTCGTCGCCGTAGGTCTTGCCGCGCTTCTGGACGGCATCGTCGCGGCTCGTCGTCACGTACGGCTCGCCGCTCAGCACCACCTGGCTGGTGGGTCCGGCGCCCAATGGGAGGAAGAACTCCCCTTCGCGCACGTGCCCGCCGTCGACCTCGATGAGGAAGTCGAACAGCCGGCGTTCGCCGTCATAGCGCGCGACGTAGAACGCGTCGAACTCCACGAGCGATCGGGCCGACTCGTGGGCGAAGCTCGCGATCTGTTGAGGCTCATGGACGAGCGCGGTCTTCGAGGCGATCTCATTGAGCGCCGTGAGCCGCTGGATCCGCCGCTCCCGCTCGCGGCGGCCGGTGACCGCGCGGATGGCGCTCCCGGCGAGCTCGGCGAGGTCGAGGAGCCCTTGCTCGTCGACGACGTCGAATCTGCGATGCGGATCGGTGGTCCCGACCATGAACACGGCGACGACGACGTCGGCCACGATCACCGGGACGACGACGACGGCGTGAATGCCGGCCTCGAGTGCGGCCTCGGTCCCGACATCGCCGTACTCGTTCGCGTAGTCGCGGACCGTCATCGCGGCCCGCTGCTCGATGACCTTCGCGAGGAGCGGACCGACCTGATCGTGGCTGAGCCCGGCGAGGCTCGATGCCGCGCCGAGCGCCGCGATGACGCGGATCCCGCGGGCGGGGGTGATCTCGGCGGCCGCGACGTACTCGGCGTTGAACGCGCGCTCGGCTTCGACCGCGAGGCGGGCGATGACCTCTTCCGTCGTGCACGAGGCGAGCTCGCGAGCGAGCTCCTCGCGGCGTTTCCCGAGCTCGAGCCGCCGCGCGTTGGCGAGTGCGATGGCGGCATGGGCGGCGAATCCTTCCAGCGCGTCACGCTCGTCCCGGTCGAACGGCCGGACGACGCACCGTCCGACGTTGAGGACCGCCGCGATCTCACCCTGCACCAGGACGGGGATCGCGATCGCGCTCCGCAGGCCGAGATCCAGCACCGCCTTCGGCGCATCGGTCAGCTTGCGGTAGTCGTCGACGGTCACCGTCGCGCGGGTCATGACCACGCGCCCGACGATGCCGCTCGTGGCCGGCCCGCGCACGCCGACGACCCGCTCGCCGAGGCCCGCGCCGGCGATGATCATGAACTCGCGCCCCCGATGGACGTTCAGCGTGGCATGGTCCGCCGACACGAGCTCGAGCGCGTGACGCGGGATCGAACCGAGGACCAGATCCGCGCCCGCCTCCGCGTCGATCTCGGTGGCCGCCTGCTCGAGCAGGTGCGCCCGGCGCAGCGCGCGCGCCCCGCGCTCCTGCTCGTCACGGTACGCGGCGGCGACGACACCGATGACCAGGAGGACCATACCGACGACGATGACGAGGCGGAACACAGACTGCGGATCGACCGGCAAGCCGAGGGCGAGGAGCACGAGCTGCTGTCCCGCGGCGGCGACCAGGAACGCGCATCCCGCGACCGCGGTACCGAGCCGACCGAGCCGGAACTGCACGAGTACCGCGGCGATGAGGACGAGCGCGAAGGCGACGCTGCGCGGATCGGCCGCCGTGGCCATCATCCAGAGCGTCGTGATGGCGAGGTCGGCGATGACCAGACCGATCGGTGTCGTCGTCAGCGTGAACGTCGTGCCGCGCGTCGCCTGCGCCGTCCAGCTGTAGACGATCGTCCCGAACAGGATGGTGAGGGCGAGCGCCGCGAGGGGCACGACGATCAGGCTCCCGATCGCGATCCAGACGATCGCGGCGGCCAGGCCGAACACGCGGCCATAGAGCAGCGCATCGCCGGGAACGCGCGGGATCTGCTCGGTCATGCAACATGGACGCTAGGGATGCCGCGCCCGAAGCGGGTATCAGGCCGAGAGAGGGATGCCCTACGCGCTCCCCCGGTCGGGGGAGGAGCCCGGTCCTAGGCCCCCATCAAGCGGTCGCTGCGGCTACAGGTCATCACGCGGGGGCGCCCAGATGTCGATGACCTGGCATGGCTCCTCGAACACGCGAGCCCCATGCGACGCATTCGGCGGCACGCGGTACGTGTCGCCGGGAGTGAGGATCCGCTGCTCGCCAGCGATGACCATCACGAGACTGCCCTTGGTGACCACGCCGGTCTGTTCCATCGGATGCTTGTGCGACTCGACCACCGTCTTGGGCGCGAGGTCGGTGATCGCGACCGTCGCGGCCTCGGCGCGGATGATCCGCTGGGTCATGCCCGGGATCGGGCTCTTGGTGGGCAGGTCGCGCGGCGAGGCGTAGTAGAGCTTCGGCATCCGTCGATGCTAGCTGGCTACGCCGAAGACGCTTCGTCCCCTTCGAGCACGAGCTGCTCGTTCTTGCTGAGCAGGAGCGGGTTGGCCTTGCCTTCGATGGCCTCCGCGGTCACGACGACCTTCCGGACGTCGGCGCGCGACGGGATCTCGTACATCACGTCGAGGAGCACCTCCTCGATGATCGTCCGCAGCCCGCGAGCGCCGGTCTTCCGTTTGGCCGCGCCGGTCGCGGCCGCGAGGAGACCATCCTCCGTGAACTGCAGCTCGACCTTGTCGATCGACAGGAACTTCTGGTACTGCTTCACGATCGCGTTCTTGGGCTCGGTGAGGATCCGCAGGAGGTCGGCCTCGTCGAGGGCCTGCAGCGGGACGATGACCGGCATGCGGCCGACGAACTCAGGGATGAGCCCGTACTTCAGCAGATCGTCCGGCATGACCTCGTTGAGGACCGCGGTCGTCTCCTTGGTGTTCTGCGACAGCGTCGCGCCGAAGCCCATGGTCTTCTTGCCGATCCGCGCCTCGACGATCTTCTCAAGACCCTCGAACGCCCCGCCAAGGATGAAGAGGATGTTCGTGGTGTCGATCTGGATGAAGTCCTGGTGCGGATGCTTGCGACCACCCTGGGGCGGCACGTTCGCGACCGTGCCCTCGAGGATCTTCAGCAGGGCCTGCTGCACGCCCTCGCCCGAGACGTCCCGGGTGATCGACGGGTTGTCGCCCTTGCGCGCGATCTTGTCGATCTCGTCGATGTAGATGATGCCGCGCTGCGCGCGATTCAGATCGAAGTCGGCCGCCTGGATGAGCCGGAGCAGGATGTTCTCGACGTCTTCACCGACGTAACCCGCCTCGGTGAGGCTCGTGGCATCGGCGATCGAGAACGGCACGTCGAGGATCCGGGCCAGGGTCTGCGCGAGGAGGGTCTTGCCGCAGCCGGTCGGGCCGATGAGGAGCACGTTGGATTTGCCGAGCTCGACGTCGTCGATCCGGTGCCCCGCGCCGACGCGCTTGTAGTGGTTGTAGACCGCGACCGAGAGGACACGCTTGGCCTTGTCCTGCCCGATCACGTACTGGTCGAGGATCTCGTTGATCCGCCGCGGGCTCGGGACCTTCGATCCGGTCGCGCGGGCCTTCGGTGTCTCCATGAACTCTTCGTCGACGATCTCGCGGCAGAGCGTGATGCATTCGTCGCAGATGTAGACGCCCTGACCGGCGATGAGCTTGCGGACCTGGTCCTGGGACTTCCCGCAGAAGGAGCAGCGGTACGGCTTGCCCCCCTTCGCGGCGGTCGTCATCAGCGGACCCGCATCGGTTCGGCGATCGATGTCGGCGCGGCCGCTTCGTCGGCCTTCGGCAACACCGCGTCGTTCGCCTTGCCGACGTAGACGTCGTCGATGAGGCCGTAGGTCTTGGCCTCTTCGGCGCTCATGAAGCGGTCGCGCTCGGAATCACGCTTCACCTTGTCGGCCGGCTGTCCGGTGTGGAACGCCAGGATCTTCGTGAGCTTGTCGACGAGCGTCTCGAGCTCCTTCACCTGGATCATCACGTCCGGGGTGTTGCCCCGGAATCCGCCGGAGCCCTGATGGATCATGATCCGGGCGTTCGGAAGGGCGAAGCGTTTTCCCGGAGCGCCGGCGGAGAGGAGCACCGCCGCCATCGACGCGGCCTGACCGATGCAGACCGTGTTGATCGGCGAGCGCAGGTACTGCATGGTGTCGTAGATCGCGAGGCCCGCGGTGACCACACCGCCGCCCGAGTTGATGTACATGTGGATGTCCTTCTCGGGGTCCTCGGAATCGAGGAAGAGCAGCTGAGCGATGATCAGGTTCGCCATGTTGTCTTCGATCATGTCGGTGATGAAGATGATCCGGTCCTTGAGCAGGCGGGAGAAGATGTCGTAGGCACGCTCTCCACGGCCGGACTGCTCGACCACCATGGGCACGAGATTGTTCTGCAACGCTGTGGCCCTCCTCGACATGGCTCCTCCCGAGTGTACCAACCGATGTCCGCCCGAACGGGTGACGAGACGGTAGCCGTCTAGCATTCCAGCGATGCGGAGACGCTCGGCGTACGTAGCGGTGGCGGTGGTCTACGCGGTCGCGGTGTACGTCGCGCTGGCACTCGGCGGCTCGCGGGCCGAGAGCATCGAGATCCTCCTGTTGGTCATCGCGGTCAGCGTGGCCGCCGGCATCGTCGCCTGGCGGTTCGCGACGAACATGGACGTGGCCCTCCGCGATACGGAACGCAGCCGCGAGGAGCTGGCCCTCGTCGGCCGCCTCTCGGCCGGGCTGTCAGGTCCGCTGACGCCCACGGAGGTGGCGACGCAATTCCTCGCCGCGATCAAGGGACGGCTGCCGGAGTCAGTCGTCGCGTCGCTGCTGCAGTACGAAGAGACGGCGGAATCCGTCCGGATACTGGCCCAGCTCGGCGGATCCGAGACGCCGAGCACCGGAGCGGTGTACCCGGTCGGGGCCTTCCCACCGGTGCTGCGGATGCGTCTCATCGGCGAGCGCCGGAGCTTCGTGGTCGACGATACGGAGGCGATGCCCGATTGGTCGGCCCTCGCGGCCGAGCTGCCCGCGCTCGCGGCCGCTCGATCCTTTGCGCTGCTGCCACTCGTGTCCCGCTCGCGGCTCATCGGCGCCCTCGCGCTCTCCGACGCGCAGCCGAACGCGATCACCCGCGACCAGCTGCAGCTGGTCGCGCTCCTGGGCCAGTACGTCGCGGGCGCGCTCCACAACGCACTCTCGATCGCCGAGGCCGACTCGCGCGCCGACCGCGAGGCCGTCGTCAACCGCATCTCGCAGCGCATCTACTCCAACCTCGATCCCGACGCGGTCGTCGCCTCCGCCCTCGAGGAGCTCGGCAGGGAGCTCGGGGTGTCGCGGGTCGTCCTGAGCGGCGCCGGCGATGCCGGCCTGACCGTGCTGCACGAATGGGCTGCGCCCGGGGTCGAACCGGTCGGCGTCGGCGCCCACGGCTCGCTGCCGCTGAGCGCGCTCGCCGTGCGCGAGGGACGCACGATCGCGGTCAGAGATGCGCGGACGGACGCGCGACTGGCCGACCCGACGCTCGGCGACCGGACGCTCATCGAGCGCGGCACGCTCGCGGCGGTCGCGACGCCGATCGGCCTGGGCGGCCAGGTCACCGGAGTCCTGGCCCTCGATCAGGTCGGCGAGACGCGGGCGTGGACGTCCCAGGAGATCAGGCTCCTCGAGAGCGTCGCGCGCGAGCTGCGGACCGCGCTCGAGGCCGCGCAGCTGCTCCTTGCGCGCCAGCGTGAGAACCAGCGGATGCTCGCCCTGCACCGCGCGTCGACGCTGATCGCCGCGGAGACGGACCCCACCGAAGTGCTCCGCGAGATCCTCGAGGCAGCCGGCGCGCTGCTCGGCCGGGGGAGTGCGCTGCTGTACCGGTGGGACGAGCACGCCGCGCTGCTGCGCCACGCGGACAGCATCGGCGCGGAGCGCAATGCCCCGCCGGTGCTCCGGAGCGGCGAGGGCGTCACGGGCCAGGCGTTCCTCACCCAGAAGCCCGTCATCGTGAACGACTACGAAGGGTGGGAACACGCCCTACCGTCCAGCCGGGAAGCCGGGTGGCAGGCCGCGCTCGCCGTTCCACTGATCCGCGCGGGTCAGCCGCTCGGCGTGCTCACCGTCCGGTCGACGCACGCCCTGGCTCGGTTCGATGAGGAGGACGCGCGCCTGTTGAGCCTCTTCGGCGACCAGGCGGTCGCGACCCTCACCACGGCCGAGCTCGTGGAGCAGCAGCGGCGGGCCGTGGAGCAGCTCGAGAAGCTGAACAGCGCCAAGAGCAACTTCGTCTCCATCGTGAGCCACGAGTTCCGCACGCCGCTGACCGGCATCCAGGGCTTCAGCGAGCTCATGCGCGACGAGGACCTCAGCGTGGTCGAGATGAAGGAGTACGCCGGCGACATCAACAAGGATGCGCAGCGGCTCAACCGCATGATCACCGAGATGCTCGACCTCGACCGGATGGAGTCCGGCCAGATGACCCTGAACCGGGAACGGACCGACATCAACGCGGTCATCGCCGAGGCCGCTGACCGGCTGAGCACGAACGCCGAGCGCCACCCGATCCATCTCAACTGCGACCCCACCCTCCCGCTCATCGAGATGGACGCCGACAAGATCAAGCAGGTGCTTGTGAATCTCCTGAGCAACGCCGTCAAGTACTCGCCCGAGGGCGGTGCGATCACGATCACGACGCGGGTCGAGGGCGCGATGGTCCACGTGTTCGTGCGCGACGAGGGGATGGGGATCCCGCCCGACTCCCTGGAGAAGGTGTTCGAGCGCTACTCGCGGCTCGAGTCGGGCGCGACCCGCTATATCCAGGGCACCGGGCTCGGCCTGCCGATCTCGCGGCAGATCATCGAGATGCACGGCGGGCGCGCGTGGGTCGAGAGCACGCTCGGTGAGGGTTCGGTCTTCCAGTTCACCCTGCCCCTCGCGGCCGTGGCGAGCGTATAAGGAGTCGCGAGATGGCGAAGATCGTGTTCTGCGAGGACGATCCGATGATCCGAAAGCTGATCACCGCCGCCATGCGTGACAGCGGTCACGACGTGCGGCTCGCGGTCGACGGCGAAGAAGGGCTCGCGCTCATCCGCGACACGCGGCCCGACCTCGTCTTCAGCGACGTGTCGATGCCGAAGCTCGATGGCTACCAGCTCGGCGACGCCCTACGGGCGTCGCCCGACACCGCGCACATCCCCCTCGTGTTCGTGACCGCCTCGGTCCAGCGGGCGCAGATCGTCGAGGCCGAGCGACATGGCGGCACCGGCGTCCTGCCGAAGCCGTTCACGATGGCGGAGCTGCGCAAGCGCGTCACGGACCTCCTGCCGGCGGGTGCTGACGATGGCCGGTGAACGCGTTCTGTTCGTCGACGACGAAGGCCAGATCCGCAAGCTCGTCGAGACGTTCCTGACGAAGCACGGCTACGTCGTGGCCACGGCCACGGACGGCTACGAGGCCGTGAAGGAGATCAAGAAGCAGCGTCCGCACATCGTGATCACGGACGTGCAGATGCCGAACATGAACGGGCTCGAGCTGACCCGCCGGCTGCGGTCGGAGGCCGCGACCGCGCGGCTTCCGATCATCATGCTGTCCGCGAAGAAGCAGGCCGACGACATCCTCGCCGGATATGCCCAGGGTGCCGACGAGTACGTCGCGAAGCCGGTGGAGCTCGCGGTCCTCGCGGCGAAGGTCGACCTGCTCCTGCGGCGCGGCCGCTAGGCGGCTGGGACGCCGTCGGTACCGCTGCCGAAGGGGCGGGTGTGCGTGCTGCTGCACGGGAAAGGCGGCGTCGGCACGACAACGCTGGCCGTGAACACCGCCCTCGCGCTCGCCAGCACGATGATCTATCGCGTGGCGGTGCTCGATCTCTCGCTGGAGTTCGCGAACGCCGGCATGCTCATGGACCAGAAGCCGAACCGGACGCTCGCCGATCTGTCGGACGTGCGGATCGAGGACATGAGCGACGACCTCTTCGATCTGTTCATCGCGAGCCACTCGAGCGGCGTACGGCTGGTCACCGGAGCCGATCGGCCGGAGCTGGCGGAGCTCGTGACCGTGCCGGCCGTCCACCACGCGATCGATCGTCTGCGGGCGAGCTCGGACTACGTGGTCGTCGACACCGCGGCGACGTTCACCCAGCACACCCTGGCGGCCATCGACGGGTCGGACGTGCTGACGATCGTCACGGCGGCACATCTTGCGTCGTTGAAGGCGACCAACGACCTCCTCAGCGTCATCGACAAGCTGTCGATCCCGAAGGAGAACACGCTGCTGGTGCTGAACCAGACCACCGCGGCAGGCCTCCATCCCGACCAGGCCACCCGGTTCTTCGGCCGGAAGCCCGACGTCATCGTCCCGTTCACGCCGGCATTCGACGACGCGGCCGACGAAGGGAAGCCGCTCGTGGCGAGCGCGCCCGGCAACGCCGGATCGGTCTCGGTCCGCGATCTCGCCGCACAGGTCACGGTGCGGGCGCCGGTGAAGCACTAATCCGCATCCGCTTCTGGGGGGTAAGGGGATCCATCGCGGCGGCCGGTCCGGAGACGGCCCGCTACGGCGGGAACACGCCCTGCGTCGAGGCGCGCGCCGACGACGGGACGCTCCTGATCTTCGATTGCGGCACGGGCGCGCGGAAGCTTGGGATCGCGCTTGCTCGCGGCGGCCCGACGCGAGCGCACCTGTTCATCAGCCACACCCACGCTGACCACATCCAGGGGCTGCCATTCTTCCTGCCGGCCTTCGTGCCGGGCTCGCACCTCACCGTGTACGGGCCGGCCGGCATCGACCGCTCGTTCCCGGCCGCGCTCGGCGGGCAGATGGACTACGCGTACTTCCCGGTGCCGATGGACCAGCTGCCGGCGAAGGTCGAGATCGTGGAGCTGGGCGAGGGAGAATTCGGGATCGGCGCGCTCCGCATCCGGACGCAATTCATGAACCACACCGCGCCGACCCTCGGATACCGGGTCTCCGGGGCCGGCGGCATCCTCGTCTACGCGACCGACCATGAGGCTCACGAAGGCGCGACCTGGCGTCCGGATCACGACGGCCGGTCGTTCGAGGAGTCGGACCTCCTCCACACCGGGGACCAGCGCCACGCCGCGTTCCTGCGGGACGCGTACCTGGTCATCCACGACGCGCAGTACCACGCCGCCGACTATCCGGCCAAGGCCGGCTGGGGCCACAGCACGATCGAGTACGCCGTCGACATGGCGCGGGTCGCCAACGTGAAGCGGCTCGTCCTTTATCACCACGATCCGAACCGCGAAGATGCCGGCGTCGACGCGCTGACCCGCGCGGCGCGCGACCGAGCCGGCCCGCTCGAGGTCGTCGCCGCGGCCGAGGGCGACGAGCTGGTGCTCCGCGAGACCGCCCGCGACGGTCACGCCGAGGCCGAAGGCCCGCACGCCCCGAAGATCCAGACCCGGGCCCGCATCCTGGTGGCGGACGACGACCGCGCCGTTCTCCAGGTGCTCGACACCGTCCTCAGCGGTGACGGCTATCAGGTCATCACCGCCGAGGATGGCGAAGCCGCTCTCGAGCTCGCGAAGCACGATGGGTTCGACCTGATCCTGCTCGATGTGCAGATGCCGAAGCTCGATGGGCTCGCGACCGCGCGGCAGCTGCGCCGCGAGCCGAAGCTCGCGGACGTGCCGATCGTGATGCTGACCGCGCGCACGGCGGACCGGGACATCGAGGCGGCCTTCGCCGAGGGCGTGACCGACTACATCACGAAGCCATTTGCGGTCAGCCAGATGCGGGCCCGGGTCCGGTCGTGGCTGGCGCGCTCCGCCGAGGTCGAGAAGGGCTGAGCTAGTTCGGCTGAGAGTCCTTCTGGCGGTGGCGTTCGATCATCTCGAGCAGCTCGTTCACATCGAAGGGCTTGGCGATGTAGCCGGTCGCGCCGATCTCCTCGGCCCAGCGGCGCGCGCTCTCGGCGGCGGTCATCACGACGATCGGGTACGTGAGCGCCCGCTCGTGCAACCGCTTCGCGAACGCCCACCCGTCGAGGACCGGCATGCGCATGTCGAGGAGGATCAGCGCGGGCGCGACATCATCGAGCGCTTCGAGCGCCTCGGCGCCGTTCGCCGCGGTGCGGACCGCGAGCCCCTCGCTCTCGAGGAAATCGCGCAGCATCGCGAGGATCTCCGGATCGTCGTCGACGACGAGGATCGGCCGGGCGGCGACGGCCGCGTCGCCGACGCGGGCGCTCGAGCGCGCGGCTCGATCCGGCGGAGTCGGTCGATCCGGCGCGAGCGCCTGGAACGCGAGCGTGCTCGTCAATTCAGCTTTCCTTCTCCGGCATCCGGCAGCGCGACGTGAAAGGTGCTGCCTTCGCCCACTCTGCTTTCCACCCAGATGCGGCCGCCATGCTCCTGCGCGATGCCGCGGCAAATGTACAGACCGAGACCGATCCCCGCGTAGCGCCGGGCATCGACGTTCGCCGCCCGGTGGAAGCGCTCGAAGACGAATGGCAGGTCCGTCGCCGGGATACCGATGCCGTGGTCCCGCACGCTGAGCCGGATCGCCGTCATGTCGCGCCAGGCGTGCACTTCAACGGGACTGTCCTCGGCGCTGTACTTCAATCCGTTCTCGATGAGGTTGTCGACCAGCTGCTCGATCCGGCGCGGGTCGAACGTGCCGGGGAGCCGCTCCAGCGCATCGACGACGATCCGCTCCCGCTCGGGGCGTTGGCGCTCCGCAACCTGGCGGACGACGGCACCGACGTCGATGAGCTCGCGGTGCACGTCGAGCTTGCCTTCCTCGATGCGCGACGCGTCCAACAGGTCCTCGACCAGCGCCGACAGGCGGCGGGCCTCTCTGGCGATCCGGGCGATGGCCGGCTGGTGCGCCGCGAGGGCGGGATCGCGGGCGAACCGCAGCTCGAGGATCTGGGCCTGGCCGAGCAACGTCGTGAGCGGGGTCTTGAGGTCGTGCGCGGCGGCCGAGACGAAATCCTCCTTGAGCTTCGCGGAGTCCTCGAGCGCGCGGACCCGGGCAGCCTCATCGATGAGCGCCCGGCTCTCGAGGACGACGGCGGCCTGATCGGCGAGCAGCTGCGCCAGCGCCAGGTCGTCGTTCGAGAACACCGGCTGGTGCGCAGCGAAGGCCTCGAGGACGCCGATGCGGCGCGAGCCTGCGGTGATCGGCGCGATCAGCACGGGGCCGACGCGGGCCTGCCGGTAGTCGCTCGCATGCTCCGGGTGCGCCCGCGCGGCGTCGGCGAAGAACTCCGCCCGTTGGGATGCGAACACGCGCGACGCGAGATAGGGGCTGTCCTCGCGGACGATCCGCGGCAGGGCGCCCTGCCCGTCGTTGAACCGGAGCCCGCCGGCATCCGGGTCGTAGAGCCCGATGGCGGCCCGGGCGCCGAACGACTCTCCCGCTCCGCGCTCGAGCTCGCGGATGATCGCGTCGGTGGTGGGCAGCCGCGGGAGCGTCCCCGCGCGGGCGAGGAACGCGCGGAGCTCGGGCTCCTGCCAGTAGCGGCGGAGCTGCACCGGTGGCGCGAATCCGAGCAGCCACGCTGCCGCGGCGAGCAGCGCGAGCAGCTGCGTGGCCCCGGACACCAACCCGGCCCAGCTTGGGGCCAGCGTGCTCCCTGCGGCGACGAGCACCGCGAGCCCGAGCAGGCCCATCCCGGCGGCGACGGCCTGCGTGCGGCGCTTCGTCACGCCCGACGAGCGCCGGGCCAGCTGGACGAAGCCGAACGCGACGTACATCGCGACGGCGCCGAAGTACACGATCAGGAAGAGCGTCGCGGCCGGGTCGATCGGCGAGCCGCTGGTGACGACGATGATCGCGGACGCGATCAGGCCGCCGAGCGTCGCCGCCCGCACCAGCAGGGGCACGTCGGCGAAGTCGTCGAGCAGCCGCAACATCAGATACGGCAGCGCCATGACCAGGATCGCGGCGATGGAGCTGGTCACGATGTTGCTCGCGAGGCCCGCGAGCTGCAGGGCCGGGACCTCGAGCACGGCGGCCGCGATCACGCCGAAGAAGACGGCGGTGTCGACGGCGGTGCGGGTCCGGTCACGCGAGGCGGCGAACGCCACGAGCACGAAGATGCCGACGAACAGCGCGTCGGTGAGGCCTTGAATGAGCTGGAGCGCCGTCATTGGCGCGGAATGCTACTGGGCGGGTCGGTCGTTGAGCATGGCCCGAATGGCTTCCCGGCTCTCGGTGGATCGCTCGGGGGCCGGTGCCTGCGCCGGTGGCACGATGATCGCTTGCTCGGCCGGCTGGTCGGACGGATGTGGCGACTCGGCGTCCTCCGGCCCACCGGCGGCGCGGATCAGGTTGCGCTCGGCGTCCGGCGAGTCGAGGCCGATGAGCTTGTCGACGAGCTTGCGGTTGCGCATCGAGCGCGCGAGGGCGCCGAGCACCGCCGGGTTGCGCAGCGCATTCGGATCCTGCTGCGCGAGCGGCGTGAGCGCGACCTCCTGCGCGAGCTCGGTCGATGAGATCGTGACGTTCTCCTTCTTGGCGAGGGCATCGAGGACGAGCAGTGACTTCGCCCGGCGTTCGGCGGTCGCGCGCCAATCCGTGCGGATCTCGTCCTCGGTCTTCCGCGCCTGGAGGAGGAACTGCTCCCAGCTCAAGCCCTGATCCTTCACGCGGGCTTTCAGGTCGGCCATCAGGTGGTCGAGCTCATCGGAAACGAGGATCTCGGGTACCTCGACGGTCGACGTGTCGAGCAGATGCGCGAGGAGCGTCTCGGCCGCCTCGTCGCGGGCCTCGTGGAACGCCGCATGCGCGAGCTCGCTCCGGACGGCCTTGTCGAGCTCGGCGAGCGTGGCGACCCCGACCGTCTTGGCGAACTCGTCGTCCAGCGGTGGCAGGAGCTTCTCCGCGACCTGCGACACGTGCGCGGTGAACGCGCCGGTCTTGCCCCGGAGATCCTCGTCCGGGTAGTCGTCCGGGAACGCCAGCTCGAAGTCCCTCGTGTCGCCGGCCTTCGCTCCGACGAGAGCTTCGGCGAGCCCCGGGATCGCGTAATCCTTCCCGAGCTCGAGGTGCGCGTTGCGGCCCATCGGCGGCATCTGCTTGCCATCGAGCTTCACGTCGAGATCGATCGTGAGCACGTCGTTCGGCTCGGCCGCCCGCTCGACGGGCTTGAGCTCGGCGTGGTGCTCGCGCATCCCGGCGATGGTCTGCTCGACCTGCTCGTCGGTGATCGGCGTCGGCCGGACGGCCACCCCGGCCGCGCCGGGATCGCCGAGCGTGACCTCCGGGCGCACCGGGACGGTCGCCGAGTACTTGAGCGGCTTTCCCGGCTCCAACTGGCTCACCTCGACGTCCGGCCGGTCGAGCCAGTCGATGCTCTCGAGATCCGCGATCTCTTTGAACGTCTCGTCGACGACGTCGGCCGCCGCGTCCTCCCAGAGGTGGTCGGCGCCGTACGTGCGCTCGTACAGCGCGCGCGGCGCCTTGCCCGGCCGGAAGCCGGGGATCTTGGCGTGCTGCACGTGCTTCGCGAACGCGCGGTCGCTCGCGCGCTCGAGCCGGCCGGCGTCGACCTCGACGTTCAGCGCGACGATCGAGCCGGGCTTGCGCTCGATGGTGTGGGTGAACGAGCGGGTGGGCTCGGCCTCGGGCGCGGGCGTGGTGGTCGGCGGCTGCTCCGTCGTCATGGAGACATCAAGTCTAGGGCTCCGCGGCCTATGCTGGCGAGCACCCCGATGTACTTCTACGAGATCCACGAGCCGGACGACGACCTCGGCACCGCGGTGCTGTTGTCCCACGAGGACCGCTTCTCACCCGAGGAGTTCTTCCGGATGGTCAAGAAGGCGCGCGACCTCGTGAAGGACAGCTTCGAGGAGGCATCGTTGCCCGAAGCCATCGCGAACGAGCTCGAGCGGTCGAGCCGATTCGTGCACGTCACGGACGAGCGGCTCCTCGCATCGGTGAGCGTCGGCGACACGGACCAGGACACGTTCCTGGTCGCGAGCGACGAGGGCGTGCGCACCGTCTACGTCGAAGGCGACGAGCCGAAGGCCAATGGCGACCGCCCGAACTGACCGCCCGCGCATCGGCTTCGTCGGCCTCGGGATCATGGGCCGGCCGATGGCCCAGAACGCCCTCAAGGCGGGCTTCCCGGTCACGGTGACGAACCGCACGCTGGACCGGGCGGAGCCGCTTCGGGCCGCAGGGGCCACGGTGGTCAACACGCCGCGCGAGGTCGCGGAGCGGTCGGACATCACCGTGACGATGGTCACGAACGCGCCCGACGTCGAGACGGTCACGTTCGGCCCAGGCGGGATCGCCGACGGCGCGCACGACGGCCTGCTGGCGATCGACATGAGCAGCATCTCCCCCGTCGCGGCGCGCTCGTTCGCGGAGCGTGCGGAGGCGAAGGGCTTCACGACCCTCGACGCGCCGGTGTCGGGTGGCGAGATCGGCGCGATCGAGGCGCGCCTCTCGATCATGGTCGGCGGCGACGACGCGGACGTCGAGCGCGCGCGCCCGCTGTTCGAGGCGCTCGGCAAGACCATCGTCCACATCGGCGGCCACGGCGCCGGGCAGGCCTGCAAGCTCGCGAATCAGATCGCGGTCGCGATCAACAACCTGGGCGTGTCCGAGGCGCTCGTCTTCGCCGCCGCCATGGGTATCGACCTCGAACGCACGCGTCAGGTCATCGCCGGAGGCGCGGGCAGCTCGTGGGCGATGCAGAACTACGCCCAGAAGATGCTCGCCGGCGACTTCAAGCCCGGCTTCATGGTCGACCATCAGCAGAAGGACCTGCGGAACGTCCTCGACGCCGCGTATTCGGCGCACGTGTCGCTGCCGGGAACGGCGCTCGCGCACGCGCTGTACAACGCGCTGCAGCAGGACGGCGGCGGCCGCGAGGGGAACCTCGCGATCATCAAGGTCATCGAGAAGCTCTCGGGGATCGAGGCGCGCACAAGGTCGTGAGGCGGTGCCCGAGGTGGGACTCGAACCCACACGAGGTTTCCCTCATCGGCTCCTAAAACCGACGCGTCTACCGAACTTCGCCACTCGGGCAGGCGATCCTCAGGATGGTAACGAGGTCACTTCGACGGAGCGGACGAGCGACGCACGTAATCGTTCCAAATCTCCCGTTTCCGAAGCAGCGACGGTGCGTTTGGATCCGCGTAGAGCCACTCGAGAAGGGTGATCGAGTCGTGCTTCCCATACGCAAGGCGGTAGCTCGGGTGCCGATCGGGACGAACGAATGTGCCGATCCATCCGCGGAGGCCGAGGGCCGCACGTAACTCGGAGTGCAGCCACTCAACGTGAGCACGACTTCCCGAAACGAAATGCACCCGAAGGTATTCGTAGTAGTAGTCCGAACGCCGAGTGGTATCGGCTCGCCATACCTTGTTGATGATGCTGCCATCGCCGTCGAGAAGGCCCCGAACAAGATGGGCCATCAGCCCATCTGGAACGTGGAGCGGACCGAGCGTCAAGCTCTTCCGAGGACTCAACCCCGCATGCTCCAGCCAGCGATAGAGCACGACGTCCTTGATCTGAAAGCGGTAGATCTCGCGACCCAGCCGTGTTCGACACACGCGGTAGTTGGGCTCGCGGCCTAGGCACCGAAGCAACACCTCGACCAGCTGCGCGTCCTGACTGACAAATGCGATCGCGTGTCCCCGCTCGATGAGACAGCCGTCGGTCGCGATGAGTCCCACGGCATAGGCCATCGTCGGCGTCCAGTCGTACGACGACGGCCGGCCCGACATTCCCCGCCAGCGGAGAAGCTCGGTCGGCGTCCGGCGCTGATACGTGAGGCCCGTGTGTGCCGCCGCGGCACGCGCGATCCGCGCATCCGACGCCGCGGTCTTGCCGCGCGCCCAGCCCTTGCCGCCACCGGTCATCGCCAAGATATGCGCAGACGGACGACGCCGTGTCCATAGGACCGCCTGATCTTGTGCGCGTTCACGCACCTTCGGATGCATCACTGGTACGGTGAGGAGGTCGCAGCACGGTCCCGATGACCGCGCGTCGCGATGCCGGGCACGGTTTGGGTGTGCCCGTCAGCTCGATCAAGACCCGTCCCATGCCGGGCCACCCAGTGAAGGAGCCCGCATGGCAACAGGCGTCACCGTCTCCGACCTCGACCAGAACCGTGTCCTCGCGCCACTCCCGGTGGCGGACCGGACCCGGCTCGCGGCCGCGCTCGAGCCGTACCAGTCCGATCACCAGGTGCTGGTCGAGGCGGGGGGCGCGATCACCCACGCCTACTTCCCGTCGGTCGGCATGATCTCGGTCGTCGCGGCGCTGAAGAACGGCAGGCGGGCGGAGGTCGCGACGGTCGGACGGGAGGGGATGGCCGGCCTACCGCTGTTCCTCGGTTCGAAGACGAGCCTGTACGAGATCGTCTCGCAGGTCGCCGGCAAGGGGCTCCGCATGCCGGCGGCTGTGTTCACCGACGAGGTCACCCGCAGCCCGGCGTTCCGTGCCAGGCTGCTGCGGTACAGCGAGCTCCGGATGGCCATGCTCGGGCAGACGGCGGCGTGCAACGCGGCGCATCGGATCGGCCCCCGCCTCGCCCGCTGGCTGCTCCTCAGCCAGGATTCGGTCGACAGCGACCGCTTCGTCCTGACCCACGAGTTCCTCTCGCACATGCTGGGCGCCGAGCGTCCGAGCGTGACCCTCGCAGCCGGCGCGCTCCAGAAGCGCGACCTGATCACGTACCGCCGCGGCTCCGTCCAGGTCAAGGACCGCCCAGGCCTGGAGCGCGCGGCCTGCGAGTGCTACGGCATCGTGCGCCGGGAAGCGTCGCGCCTCATGGAGGACGGCCGCCCGGCCTGAGCCCGGCTCGCCCGTTCCGTCAGGTGCCGGACAGACAGGCACCCCCCCCGGTGCAAACCTGCATGTAGGGCTGTCATGAGGCAGCGTCATGACCGGGGGGGTTCGACGTGGTGATCAGCTGGACGCGGCTGCTCGGCACCGCGCGGGTGACGATCCACACCCAGGACCAGACGCTGGCGGACTCCGTCGCACTCGGCCTGCGCGAGCACGCCCAGCTGTCGGTGGACCGCGGCATCCACCGCCGCGAGGTGACCGTCCCCCACGTCGTCCTCATCGACCTCGACGGCGCCCACTCCGTCGAGACCCTCCGCGCGTACACCCAGGGAGCGGCACCCGTCCCGACCATCGCGCTGACCCGGACGGCCGAGCTTCAGCCCCGGCTCGCCGCCTACGCGAACGGCGCCGACGATGTCATCGCGATCCCGGTCACCGGGGCGGAGCTCGCGGCGCGGATCCGGGCGCTGCTCCGGCGGTCGTACGGGACGCGCCTCTCGTTCGTGCCCACGGTCAAGGTCGGCGACCTCGAGATCGACGTCATGGAGAATCGCGTGCGCTGCGGCGCCACGGTCCCCGCGCTCACGAACACCGAGCAGGCGATCCTGTTCGTGCTCGCCTCGAATGCCGGTCACACGGTGAGCCGCGAGATGATCCGCCGAAGCGTGTGGGGCGCCTCCAATGCCCCGCCCAGCAACATCGTCGATCGACACGTCCGCTCGCTGCGCTCGAAGCTCGGCGACTCGTGGCGCGCACCCCGATACATCGCGACCGTGCGCCAGGGCGGGTACCGGCTGGTGGCGGCATGAGCGGCGACCCGATGAAGCTGGTCAAGTTCGTCTGCGTCGCGACGAGCCACGCCGCCGGCCGGAGCGACTCCGCGCTCACGATCCACCAGGGGATGTGGGCGTTCTGTCCGGCGGGCGGCGATCAGCGGGATCACGACTGGCAGCCGAGCGATGGCCTGCCGCTCGCCGACGCGATGCGGTTCAGCCCGCGCGAGGTGCCCGAGCCGCCGCAGAGCGCGACACCTGGCTCGGCGAAGCCCGCGCCTCCTCGAGCCCCGTCGGCCCGAGGGCGAGCGCGACCGGGCTGACCGGGCGTCATCCGACCGGTAGACGTTCGCCGGTCGCGTCGTACCCTCATCGATCGGGGAGGCGGGGCATGGCTGGTCCGCTGATCGAGTTCATCTGCGTCGCCGCGGCACACAAGCCGCATCACAGTGGCGAGCACGCCAGCACCGTGACCGTGCACGAGGGCCGTTGGGCGTACTGCGACTCACCGGCGGAAGCCGGCCACGAGTGGGTCACGAGCGGCGGCATCCCGCTCGAGCTGCTGCGACATCGCCTTCGAACGCCAGACCAGGCGACCCGGTCCGCGTAGCGGCCTGACCCCCCAGTGGCCCATTCGTGTCATTGCGGTAACGGAAGGGTCCGAAGCGCAACGGCTGAGCGACAGAACAGGCTGTTGCCCTCCCTGGGGCACGCCGGCTGCGGCCACCCTCCGCGGGCAGGGAGGATCCCTTGAAGAACGAGATCCGCGAGCGACGTGGGCTTCGTGAGCGCGTGCTCGTCGTCGAAGATGACGCCGACACGCGCCGGATGCTCGTGTCCGCGATCGCCGACGAGGGGTACGAGCCGATCCCGGCGCTGGACGGCCAGCACGCTCTACGCACGGCACTTGCCGTCGAGCCGAGCGCGATCGTGCTCGACCTCATGCTTCCCGAAGCGAGCGGCGAAGAGTTCGCGCGTGCGTACCACGAGCAGAGCCGAGCGGATGCTCCGATCGTCGTCGTGAGCGCGAAGCACGATGCGGCGCGCATCGGGAAGGCGATCGGCGCGGCCGCGGTCCTGCCGAAGCCGCTCGACATCGCTGACTTCGTCCGGAAGCTGCGATCGACCATCCGCGCGAGCCACGCGAGCCATCGGGCGGCCCCCGCCTAGATCGCGAGCTCCATTCCCTCACGCGCGACGATCACCTCGAGGCCCGGACCGGCTTCATCGGCGGAGTGCTGGGCCTCGATGCCGATCCGGTCGAGCGCGTCGTCGGTGCGGTCCGGATCGTGGTGATACAGGATCAACCGCTTCGCCTTCGCGCGCTTGGCCACGTCGAGCGCGGCGGCCACGGTGGAGTGGCCCCAGCCGGCCTTGAAGTCGCTATCGAGGAACTGGCCGTCGTGGATGAGCGCGTCCGCGTTCTTCGCCAGCTCGACGACCGGATTCACCTGCCCGCTGAACGGGTCTTCGGTATCGGTCGCGTAGACGAGCGACCGGCCGTCGGCCTCGATGCGGTAGGCGAGGGCGGGCGCCGGGTGGAAGATCGTCGCCGCGCTGACCTGATAGCCGCCCACGTTGCGCTTCGATCCGCTCTCGAACTCATGCACCTCGAGGTGGACCGGCAGGCCGTCGAGATCGACCGGAAAGAAGGGATCGTCCATCCCGAGCCCGAGGAGCTCCCTGAGTGGCCGGTGCTGGATCGGGCCGTAGAGCCGGAGCGTGCTCTTCGGGTCGAAGGCAGGCCGGAAGAACGGGATGCCCTGGATGTGATCCCAGTGCAGGTGCGACAGGAGAAGGTCAACGGTCAGCGGCGACGTGCCGTTGAGGTTCAGTCCGAGCTCGCGCAGGCCGGTGCCGGCGTCGAGCACCAGGAGGTGGCCCGCGACGTCGCGCACCTCGACGCAGGCCGTGTTCCCGCCGTAGCGGACGGTGCGCTGGCCCGGCGTCGGGATCGAGCCGCGGGTCCCCCAGAACCGGACCTTCACGATCGCGCCGCCGGCACCTTGCGCGGTTTGCGATCGCGTTCGGACAGGCCGCCGCTCGCGGCTTCGGCGAGGCTGCCCATCCCTTCGTCTCCGGCCTTCGGCCAGGTGCCCTTCAGCTCGTCGACCGTTCGCTCGAGCTCGGGCAGCGCGCGATGGACGGCGGCCACGACCGCGGGGTCGAGGTGGTCGCCGGCCATCCCGTCCATGAGCTCGAGCGTGCGCTCGATCGAGTAGGCCGGCTTGTAGTAGCGGGGCGCGGTGAGGGCGTCGAACACGTCCGCCGCGGCGACGATGCGCGCGCCGACGAGGATCTCCCCACCGCGCAGGCCCTTCGGATAGCCCGTGCCGTCCATCCGCTCGTGGTGCTGGGCCGCGATCTCGGGGACCTCGCGCATGTCGGACGGGAAGTCGAGGTAGCCGAGGAACTCCGCCGTCTTCTCCGCGTGAGCCTTCATGTACGCGAACTCCGCGTCGTCCAGCTTGCCCGGCTTCTGGAGGAAGCGGTCGCGCACCGCGATCTTCCCGTAATCGTGGAGCAGCGCCGCGGCCTGCAGGCGCTCCAGCTCCTCGACGGAGAGTCCCGCCTCGACGCCGATGACCGCCGCGTAGCGCGTCACGCGCTTGCTGTGGCCGGCGGTCTGCTGATCCCGGGCGTCCACGGTCGTGGCGAGCGTCTCGATGAGCGACAGCCAGAGGCGCTTCTGCGCCGTCACGAGCTGCGCGTTCTCCACCGCGACCGCGGCCGACGACGCGAGCGCGCGGAGCGTCGTCTCGTCCTCGGTCGTGAAGCTGCCGTCCGTCTTGTTGACCGCCTGGAAGACGCCGATGACCGCGCCGTCGTGGTCGGTCATCGCGAGGGTCAGCAGGTTGCGCGTCCGGAAGCCCGTGCGCTTGTCGCTCTCGTCGTTGAACCGCGGATCCGCGTACGCGTCGGGGATGTTGATCGTCTCGCCGGTCTGCGCGACGGTGCCGGCGATACCAACGCCGATCGGGAACCGCAGCTCTCCCACGCCGCTGCCCGTGGCCACCCGCGACCAGAGCTCCTGACGGTCCCGGTCGACGATGTAGATCGTCGCGCGCTCAGAGCCGACCATCGTCACCGTCGCCTCGGCGATGAGCCGCAGAAGCGCGTCGAGGTTGGTCACGGTCATGAGCCGCCGGGTGACGTCGAGCAACATGTCGAGATCGCGCCGGCCGGCGCCGCGACGCCGCTCGGCCGCGCGCCGTTCGCGGGACTCCTCGCTTCGCCGGTCCATCCGATCGGGACTGCGGCGCTCGCCGATCCGCCGCTCGAACGGCTGCCGGCTCACGACGCCTCCAACGGGATCTGGGCCAGCACCGGGCTCACGCTCTCAGCGATCCGCTCGAGGAGCATCTGGTCGCGCCGCTCGAACGGGCCGCTGCGCTTGTTCAGCACCTGCAGCACCCCGATCACCGACCGGCCGGCCTGATCCCACACCGGGACGACCAGCATGTTCAGCGTCCGGTAGCCGCTGCGCAGGTCGACGTTCCGGTCGAAGCGCGGATCGGCATAGGCGTCCGGCACGTTGATCGTCTCGCCGGTCATGGCGGCCTGACCCGCGATACCGGTGCCGAGGGGCAAGCGGATCTCGAGCGCCGTCCGGGACGCGATCCGTGACCACAGCTCCTGTTTCGCCTGGTCGACGAAATACACCGTGCAGCGTTCGGCATCGCAGGCCTGCGCGCAGAGGTCGATGAGCCCGCGGAGATAGGCCTCGCGGTCGCGCTGCACCGCGAGATGGGTCAGCTTCATGAGCACGAACGCGACCTTGTCGTCGATCATCGCCGGACCAACCTAGTGATACCCCGCGACGGCGGCGGCGCCGATCGGGCGCTCCGGCGCGGGTGCGGGATTCGGGCTCGCGATGGATCCGAGGCTGTTCACCTGGTAGCACCGTACCGGCTCTGCCCGACCCCTGACCTGAACCGCGCCGAGGTCGACCGCGACGACGTCGGCGCCGAGCTCGGCGAGGGTCTCCGCGCTGACCGCGACCTGGTCACGCCGCGCGATGTCGTTCGACGTGAGTCGAGACGCGACGTTCGCCGTGTCGCCGATCACCGTGTACTCCATGCGGCCGAGCGCGCCGAGAAAGCCCGCGACGACCGGGCCGGTGTTGATGCCGAAGCCGAACGAGACGTCCGGACCCCCGGTGCCGCGCTCGCCGACGATCCAGCGCTGGATCTCGAGCGCCGCCTGCACCGCCTTGCGCGCCGGGTCCGCGACGGGGAGCGGCGCGCCCCAGATCACCATGATGTTGTCACCGTTGAATTTGTTCACGGTGCCTTCGTAGCGGTTGACGATGTCCACGATCCCTTCGAAATAACGATTCAGCGTGTCGAGCAGTACGCCGGGCGTCATCCCTTCGCTCAATCCGGTGAAGCCGCGGATGTCACCGAACAGTACGGTGACCCGCTTCTCCTCACCGCCCAGGGCGAGCTTCCCGCTCTCTTCGATGTCCATGATCGTGCGCGCGATCGACGGCGTGACGAACCGGCCGAACGTCGTCTGCGTGCGCGCGACGGCGCGCTGCTCCTCGACCAGCAGATAGCCGAGCGCGACCACCCACCAGAACGCCGTCGGGACGAGATAGCCAAAGGACGCGACCGCGATCGGGCCTTGTCCGACCGGGCCGTCCGTCGCCACGGAGAAGAACAGGTATCGCGCATAGCCGTAGGTCACGAGGGCGGCCAGCGCGGCGAGGAAGCCATAGAGCCGGAACGCGGCGACGAGCAGGATCCCGCCGAACGTCGCGATGACGAGCTCCACGAGCGTGACCGGGAAGCTCTCGCGGGTCTCCGGGTAGCGGTTCGTGAAGATCGAGGCGGCGGTGTTCGCCCAGATCTCGACACCCCACATCTTGAGCGCGCCGCTGTTCGGCACCGGATAGTTGTCGGGTACCGCGGAGAGCGTGTGCGCGCCGATGAGGATCGTGCGGTTCGCGATGAGGTCGCGCGACACCGTGCCCGCGATGAGGTCGGCCAGCGAGATCACGCAGAACCTGCCCGGGTCCGCGCAGGGCGCGCTGCCCTGCGTCGCGGTGAGGTCTTGCGAGGGCAGGGCGGCGTAGTAGATCGGCATGTGGCCGCTCCGATCGATGGGCATCACGCGGTCCGCGGTGCCTGCGCGTCCGGGCAGCACCAGCGTGTCGCCGCGCCGCTCGAGCGTGGTCTCGTCCCCGGCGACCTGCTTGCCGGCGGCCAGGGAGCGCGCGGTCGCGACGAGGGACAGCGAGTAGTAGCGGCCGCTCGGCGTGTCGATCGCGAGCTCGGCCCTGCGGACGCGGCCGTCCTCGTCGGGGCGGACGTTCACCGAGCCGACGCCGGCGGCTGCCTGTCGCAACATCGGGATCGGAAGCTGCTCGGCGCTGTACCGGACGGCGCCGTCACCGTCGATGTGCGAGCCGGCGCCCTCCATCGCGAGGATGACGTTCCCCGAGTCCTTGATCGCGGACGCGAGCGCCCGATCCTGGTCCGGATTCGGCGACTCGTCGTAGAACCCGATGTCGAACGCGACGACCCGGGGGTCCAGCGGCCTCAACGCCGCGAGCAGATCCACCCACGCCTGGCGCGGGAGCGGGTAGGTGCCGTATCGGCGGACGGCCTGGTCGTCGAGCGCGATCACCGTCACCTGGTTCGAGAGCTTGCCTGGCGCGTAGGTGATGAACGTGTCGTACGTGACCGCCTGCAGGGTCGAGTCGAGGAGATGCGAGTCGAACGCGAGCGCGCCGAGGAGGATGCCGAGGGCCGCGAGGGCGGCGAGGATGACGCGCTGGCGCTGAAGCCGCTTCGAGAGCACCCCGTCCCCCTTCGGCCCGAGCCTCGTCGGAGGCGCTCCGGCGCGGTCATGCTAGCGGCTGGC
The DNA here is from genome assembly GCA_035493615.1 of Saccharimonadales bacterium (SeqCode). GTDB lineage: Bacteria > Chloroflexota > Limnocylindria > P2-11E > P2-11E > UBA4735. The sequence goes on from DATJHW010000082.1 coordinate 52,154, forward strand.
CGCCCTCCGGAGCACGTCTTTCAGCACCGCGATCGAACGACCGTAATCGGCGAGCGCGAGCCGCTCGATCGGCGTGTGGTCGTAGCGCGCATCGCCCGGGCCATACGCGACCATCGGACACGCCCACGCCGGGAGCAGCACGTTCATGTCGCTCGTGCCGGTCTTCTCCTTGAACGCCGCGTGGCCGCCGATGCCCGCGATCGCGCGCACGAACGAGCTCGCGACCGGCGTCGTGCGCGAGACTCGCGCCGGCTCTTCCGAGGCGATCCGCTCGATCGTGACCTCGGCGTCGCCGTCGTGCTGCTCGGCGGCCGCCCGCGCCGCCGCCTCGAGCGCATCCGTCGACGTCCCAGAGGGCACTCGGTACCCGACGCGCAGGTCCGCGCGCTCGACGAGGCCATCCCCGGCCGCAGAGCGCATCCCCTCGAGCCGGCAATCGAGCCGCGGGGTGGTCGCGGCGTCCTCCCGCATCCGCGCCCAGAGCGCGAGGGCCTCCTCGGCGATCGTCGGCCCGGGTGACGCCCCGTGCCGCGCATCGCGCGAGAGCGACACGCCGAGGACGAGCCGGCCCTTGTACGCCACGGTCACGCCGTCCCAACCCGACGGCTCGCCGATGACGCACCAGTCCGGCGCGGCGAGCGTCGCGCGGAAGCGCGCGCCCTTGCTCGTCGGCGACTCCTCCTCCACCGCGCCCACGACCGTCACGCGCACGCCGGGGATGGGCACCGTGGCAGCCGCGACGAACGCGGCGAGCGGGCCCTTCGCGTCGACGGCGCCGCGGCCGATCAGCTCGCCGTCCTCGACGCGCACCGGGATCTCGCCCGGCACGGTGTCGATGTGCCCGAGCAGCACGACGTGCACGGGGCCGTCGCCGATCTCACCGACCGCGTTCCCCACCGCGTCGACGGACGCGCGGAATCCGCGCTCGGCCATCCGCGCCACGAGCCATTCCACCGCGTCGCTTTCCTGACGCGAGACCGACGGGATCGCGACCAGCCCGCCGACCAGGGCAACGTCATCGGGTGCGAGCTCGACCTCGTTCACTCCGCGAGCGCGGCGCGGGTCGCGTCGATCACGGCGTCGATCTGCGCGGCGGAGATCACGAGCGGCGGGAGGTATCGCACCACCGTCGGGCCTGCGCCGAGCGCCAGTACGCCGTTCTCTTGCAGCCTCTTGAGGGTCGGGCCGGCGTTCTCCTTGAGCTCGACGCCCTGGATCAGCCCGAGGCCGCGGACCTCACGGATCTTCGGCGACTCGATCGAGACCAGGCCGTCGTGCAGCTGGCGGCCCCGCTCGGCCGCGGCGGCGGCGAGACCGAGCCGCAGGTGCTCGTCGATGGTGGCGACCGCCGCCGCGCAGGCGAGCGGGTTCCCGCCGAAGGTCGTGGAGTGCGACCGCTTCGGCAGCTCGCCGAGGGCGCGCGAGAACGCGATCGCACCCATCGGGATGCCGCCCGCGATCGACTTCGCGAGGCAGAGCATGTCCGGCACGATCCCGAACTGCTCGATCGCGAACATCGTCCCCGTTCGGCCGAAGCCCGTCTGCACCTCGTCCACGACGAGCAGCACGCCGCGCTCGCGGCAGAGTCGCGCGGCCTCGGTCACGAACTCGCGCGTCGCCGGCCGCACGCCACCCTCACCCTGCACGAGCTCCACGATGAACGCCGAGGTCTCGTCCGTGATCGCGCCGTCGAGCGCCTCGATCTTGTTGAACGGGATGTGGCTGAACCCCTCGAGCAGCGGGCCGAACAGCTCGCGGTACTCGGGCCCCCAGGTCGCCGAGAGCGCGCCCATCGTCTTGCCGTGGAAGCCGCGCATCGTCGCGACCACCTTCGTGCGCTTCGTCGCGAGGCGCGCGAACTTCAGCGCGCCCTCGACCGCCTCGGTGCCGCTGTTGCAGAGGAAGACGCGGTCGAGTGCCGGGGGCAGGATCCGGGCGAGCCGGTCGTACAGGTCGGCGCGGCGGTCGTTGTAGAAGAGCTCGGTGCAGAACGACAGCGTCCGGGCCTGCGCCGCGAGCGCGTCCGCGACGGCGGCGTTCGCGTGCCCAAGATTCCCGGAGCCCTGGCCGCCGACGCAGTCGATGAACTGGTGGCCGGCGTCGTCCCACACGAGCGCGCCGTCACCCCGCACGAGCGCGACGTCGCGCTTCTGGTAGAGGCCCGAGGTGTGCGCGGCCTCCCGGCGGATCGTGTCAGCCATGGATGACCGTGCGCACACGCGGGTCGCCCGCGGCGCTGCGGATGATCACCTCGCCGACGCCACCTTCGATCGCCTCGCGCGCGGCCAGGATCTTCTTCTTCATCCGGCCCTGGGCGAGCCCCTCGGCCTCGTCCAGCGTCGTCTCGGGCACGAGCGAGTCCGGATCGGCGACGTCGCGCAGCAGGCCGGGCACGTTCGTGAGGATGAGGAGCGCATCGGCCTCCACCGCGACCGCGATACGGGCAGCGACCCGATCGCCGTCCACGTTCACGGCCTCGTTCTCCGTCGAGAGGGCGAGCGGCGCGACGACGGGAACGCGGCTCGGTCCCATGAGCTGCCGGAGCAGCGGCACGTTCACCGCCTTCACCGTGCCCGTGTAGTCGTCGCGGAGGATGACGGTCTTGCCGTCCTTCACCGACCGGACGGCCTTGCGCTCCGCGACGAGCAGCCGGCCAGAGAGACCGGACAGGCCGAACGCGTCGACGCCGCGCGCCTGGAGCTTCTCCACGTAGAGGAAGTTCTCGACGCCGAGCGCGGCCATCGCGAAGAGCTCGAGCGTGCGCCGATCGGTCCGCCGGCTCTCGTGGCCGGACGGCGACGTGATCGTCTCCACCGGATGTCCGAAAGCGGCCTGCAGCTTGTCGGTCTCGGCGGAGGCGCCGTGCACGAGGACGATCTCGTCCGAGCGCGCGACGTCGGCGACGAGGTCGGCCACGCTATCGCGGTCGACGCCCGCCGAGCCTCCGGCCTTGATGACCGCCCGCAGGGTCACGGATGCAGCCCGGGGAAGTCGAGGCCGGCCACCTCGGGGAATCCGCACGCCACGTTCATCGCCTGCACCCCGTTGCCCGCGGCGCCCTTCATCAGGTTGTCGATGGCGCACAGCGCGACGACGCGTTCGCCGCGGGGGTCCGACGCGAATCCGACATCGGCGAAGTTGGAGCCGGCAAGGAGCCTCGGCTCCGGGTAGCGAAAGATCCCCGTGCGCTCCTTCACGATCCGCACGAACGGCTCGCTCGCGTACGTCTCCCGGTACGCGCGCCAGCACGCCTTGTCGTCGACGCCGCTCTGCACCGGCACGTGCGCGGTGGCCAGCACGCCGCGAACGAGCTCGACCGCGGTGACGGAGAGCTGGATCCGGACGCCGAGCTCCTGCTCGACCTCGGCGGTGTGGCGGTGGCCGACCGGCTTGAACGAGCGCACGACGCCGGCGCGCTCCGGATGGTGCGAATCCTCGCCTGGCTCGCGCCCACCCTCGCTCGAGCCGACCTTGCACTCGACCACGATCGGGCGCGACGGATCGATGAACCCGGCGCGCGCGAGCGGCAAGAGGGCAAGGAGCGTGGCCGTCGCGTTGCAGCCGGCGCCGGTCACGAGCTTCGCGGTCCGGATCTCATCGCGGTGGAGCTCCGGGATCCCGTAGACCGCCGTGCCCAGCAGCTCCGGGTGGGGATGGTCGGCCTCGTACCAGGACCGGTAGGCGGAGGCGTCGCGCAGCCGGTGATCGGACGACAAGTCGATCACGAGCGTGCCGCGGGACCGGAACTCGGAGAGGCGGTGCGCGCCGTTCGGCAGCGAGAGGAACACCACGTCGCAGCCGGTGACCTCGTCGTAGCGCACGAATTCGAGCGACGTGCGCTTGCGAAGGTTCGGGTGCGCGGTCGTGACCGGCTTCCCCGCGAGCGACTCGCTGCCCGCGACGATCTCCCCCACCTCGGGGTGCCCGCTGAGCAGCCGCAACAGCTCGCCACCGGCGTACCCGCCGGCGCCGATCACGCCGACCTTCATCAGGCCCGCTTCGCGACGCCGAGCGCGTAGTCGACGACCCGGCCGGGGATGTTGACGCCGGTCGTGTCGATGGAGTTGCGGAACTCCATCGTGTAGTTCACCTCGTTCACCAGGAGCCCCTCGGGCGCCTCGAGCACGTCGACCGCCACGACGCCACCGCCCACGGCCCGCGCGGCCCGAACGCAGAGGTCGTTGAGCTCGGGCGTGACCGCGCACTTCGTCGCCTTTCCACCGCGGGCGGTGTTCGTGATCCAGTGGTCCGAGTACCGGTAGATCGCGCCGATCGTCTCGTCCCCGACGACGAACGCACGGATGTCACGGCCCGGCTTCGGGACGTATTCCTGGATGTAGTAGATGGAGTGGATGTAGGTCCCGAGGACGTCCTTGTGCTCGAGGATCGACTCGGCGGCATCCCGGTCATTGACCCGGGAGATGAGCCGGCCCCACGAGCCGACGAGCGGCTTCAGGACGGCGGGGTAGCCCAGCTCCTCGACCGCGGCGAGGGCCGACTCCGGCGTGAACGCGAGGCGGGTCCGCGGTGACGGGACGCCGTCGCGGATGAGCCGCATCGTCGTGAGCAGCTTGTTGCCGCACACATCGGCGACCTCGAACGTGTTGACGGTCGGGATGCCCCAGGTCTCCAGCACGGAGAGCGCGTACAGCGCGCGGGAATGCTGGATGCATCGCTCGAGGACCACGTCGACCCCGAGCTCCGGCTTGCGCTCGAGCGTGAGGACGAGCTCGCGATCGTCGATGACCTTGGTCGCCACGCCACGCCGCTCGAGCTCCTCGAGCAGGAGCTTCTCCTCCACGCGCACGCGCGAGAGGAGCACGCCGACGGTCGCGGTGTTACTCACCCCAGTCTTCTTCGGCCTCCGGCGCGAGCGCGAGCGCGACCGGGGCGGTCGCGGTCACCTCGAGCTCGGCGCCGCAGTCCGGGCACGAGACGATCTCACCCTTCACGGCGTCGGCGCCGACGGCCACATCCGCATCGCACTCCGGGCACTTGGTCGTAGCGGGCATCGAACGCGGTCCTCCCTCAGCTGGTGGGAAGACTTTAGCCGAGCCGACCCCGCGCGCGGGCCTTGTCCTGATACATCCGCTCGTCCGCTTTCGCGATCAGCTGGTCGGTCAGCAGGCCGTCCTCGGGGAAGGCGGCGATCCCGAACGACACGCGCGGCAGCGCATGCGGCATCCCGCCCCACATGTACGTCTGCTCCGGCAGCTCGTGGGTCAGACGCATCACCAGCGAGCGGGCCTGATCGAGCGCGGTGCGTGGGAGGAGCAGCACGAATTCGTCACCACCGAAGCGCGCGACCACATCCTCGGTCCGCGCCGTCGTACGGAGGGTCGTCGCGACCGAACGGAGGACGGAATCGCCGACCAGGTGGCCGGCGGTGTCGTTGACCGCCTTCAGGCCGTCGACGTCACAGAGGATCACGCAGAACGCGTCCCCGTGACGGCGCGCCTCGGCCGTCTCGGCCTCGAGCCGCTCCACGAGGACGCGCCGGTTCGTGAGGCCGGTGAGCGGATCGTGGCTCGCCAGGCGCCGGCTCTCGCCGAGCAGCCGCGCGTTCGAGATCGCGATGGCGGCCTGCGCGGCATACAGCCGGAACATCCGCTGGGTCTCGTTGCCCCAGTGGCGCGGCCGCCCGGAGTACAGCGACATCGTGCCGACGAGCTCGCCATGCGCGATGAGCGGCAGCGCGATCGCGGACATGACGATGCCGTGCAGCTTCGGATTCGACTGGGGATGGGTCGAGTAGTCGGTCGCGACGGCGGCCTCGCGCGTACGGACCGATTCGAGCGCGATGCCCATGAGCGGGCCTCCCGGGTCGTCGCGCAGCTGGGGCATCTTCGACCGGTTGATCGCGCGGACGATGAGCGTCCCATCGGGGTCGGCGAGCGCGATCATCGCGCCGTCGGTCTGGGTGAGCCGCGTGACGTTGTCGACCGCGAGCCGGGCGAGATCGTCAAGCGAGATCTCGCCGGCGGTGGCGAGACCGACGTCGTACAGGGCGGCGAACTGAGCGGCGCGCCGCCGCTCGCGCTGGCCAAGGCGCCAGTTCGCGTACAGCGCGAGAGCGGCACGGATCGCGAGGAGCACGATCGTGATCGCGATGGCCGCGGCCACGAGCGGATCGGTCGCGGTCTCGCGGTCGAGCTGGCTCACGACGAGGATCGCGGCCGCCGCGATCGAGACCGCGCCGGGCAGCACCATCCGCGACACCTGCACCGCTTCCGTCGGCACGAGGGGGACCGCCTCGCCCGTCGCGTCCTCGGCCCACTGCCAGCCGGCGACACCGATGGCCAGGATGCCCACCATCCAGAACAGATCGACGACCGTCCCAGGCTCGAACGACTGGTGCATGTACTCGGGCAGCCACACCACGAAACCGATGGCATTCAGGGCGATGCCGATGAGCAGCGAGAAGTGCGCGCGGCGGGTCTGCAGTGGAGGGAGGCCCCAGAACATCGAGAGCGCCGCACCGGTGGCGGCGACGTAGAGGATCGGATAGGCGAACGCGACGGCGATGGCCGCGGGCTGGCGGGCGATCTCGGGCGCGAACAGACCTTCGACGTACAGCGCGACACCGGCGAGCATGGTGAGGACCGCCGCGCTCACGTCGAGAACGAGCGCATAGACGGCGAGCCGCTGCTCGTGCCCGGCGAGGAACGCGCCGCACCCGATGACGAAGAGGAGCGCGGCGATGAGGAACGCGAGATCCGCAGGCGCGGGCGGTGCCGCGGCGATCCCGGCGACGAGGGACGCATCGGCGACGAGCTGGCCGATCGCCCACGCGGTCGCGCCGAGGAACGTGCAGATCCAAGCGAGGCGCTCACGGGTCTGCGGTACGAAGGCGGCGCGTCCGGTGCCGACCACGGCGCCGAGCGCGAAGCCGGTCAGTCCGAGGTCGGCGATGAGCTGCCGCAGCCCGCCCGGCCCCGCGAAGAGCTCCGCGAGCCACACGACCGCCGCGCCCGCGAGGCCGGCATAGAGTCCCTGCTGCGACCGCGATCGCGCGCTGAACATCGCAAGCACGCTAGGCCCGCTCGCGGCCGGGCAGAAGGGACCAACTCGTCCTGACCCGGGTGCGGTACCCGGACGGGGCGGCCTCCCCCGCCGGTGCTAGGCGGCCTTCTTCTTGGACCGGCTCTTCTTCACGTTGTCTCCCGTGGAGAGATCGATCTTGTGCTTGCGGGCAGCCCCGACGATCTTGCGGCGCGCGGCTTCCTTCTTTGCCGGGCTCTCGAACGTGGTCTGGTTCCAGCGAGCCATGGCGTTCCGGATGTGGCTCTCGTCGTTGAGCGGCAGGTGGCCCTCGCCGTCTTTGTCGACGTACGCGAATACGCCCTTGTTCATGCTCTTGCGCTGCTTCGCCTTCAACTCGGCCATGTCAGCACCTCCTATGCGACCGGCCTGCACGCGGCGTTCCGTAACCGGGCCAGTTGGCAGGGACGCAAGGCAAGCGAGTGAGCCAGGAGGGATTCGAACCCACGACCAAGGGATTAAGAGTCCCCTGCTCTACCGCTGAGCTACTGGCCCGGTCCTAGGGTACCGAAGACGGCATCGCCGCGGTTATCCACCGCGGCGATGGCGCTCGTCAGCACGAGTGCTCGGGTCACGTCGCGATGCTCACGAGGCGCCGATCTTGAAGATCTTCGTTCCACAGACCGGGCAGGTGCCCTGCGTCGCAGGACGGCCATTCTTCATCGTGATCTGCTTCGCGTCCTTGATCTCTCGCGAGGCCTTGCACTTCACGCAGTATCCGGTCGCCACCGGGTCACCTCCACGCGCGATCTTGAACGCGACGCGTTCAGCGGTACGCACCCCGTCTGAAGCGGCGGGTATCGTACCTCCACCCTATTGGACGCCAGAAACCACAAAACCCCGCCACAGGGGCGGGGCTTCGTGGTGAGGAAGGGAAGGGTTGGGAAGTCGTATTCAGTTGACGGCCAAGGGTGCAAGCGCCATGCCAGGTAACGACGAGGATGACGCCGGTGCGGGCTGAGCTCCTATCCATCGGCACAGAGCTCCTGCTCGGGCAGATCGTCGACACGAATTCGGCCTATTTGGCCGGTCGGCTGGCCGGCCTGGGCATCGACCTCCTGTACACCTCGACGGTCGGCGACAACCTCGGGCGGGCCACCGAGACCGTCCGGCGGGCCATCGAGCGAAGCGACCTCGTCGTGTGCACCGGCGGCCTTGGGCCGACGGAGGATGACCTCACCCGGGAGGCGATCGCCGCCGCGCTGGGCGAAACGCCTTCGGTCGATCCGGCCCTGGCGGCGGAGCTCGCGGCCTGGTTCGCCGGCCGCGGGGCCCAGATGCCCGAGCGCAATCGGAAGCAGGCGTGGCTCATCCCATCGGCGCGCGCGCTCGCGAATCCGCTCGGCACGGCACCCGGGTGGGACGTCCGCCGAGACGGCAGGCGGATCGTCGCGATGCCGGGTGTGCCCCGCGAGATGACCCGGATGTGGGAGGTCGAGGTCGAACCGACCCTGGGTGACGGCAGCGTCCTCCGCTGGCGCACGCTGAAGCTCCTGGGTATCGGCGAGTCGAACGTGGAAGAGGCGCTCGACGAGCTCGTCCATTCGACGGCGCCGACCGTCGCGACGTACGCGAAGAATGACGGCGTGCACGTGCGGATCACCGACAAGGGCACCGACGGCTCCGCCGTCGCCGGCCGGATCGAGGCGATGGACCGCACGATCCGCGCGCGGATCGGCCAGCACGTGTGGGGCACCGACGACGACACGCTCGGGACGGTGGTCGGCCGGTCGCTCGTGGCGCGCGGCTGGCGGCTCGCGGTCGGCGAAGCGATCACCGGCGGGGAGATCGCGCGGGCGCTGACCGACACCGATGGCAGCGCCGCGTGGCTGGCCGGTGCGATCGTCGTGCCGGACGCCGACGAGCGAACGCTCGCCGACTGGGCGGCGCGGCTCGGCGCGGAGGTGACCTGCCTCGCACCCGCGGGCGATGGCGAGACCGCGCTCGTGGTCCGCACGCCGGAACGCGACGCACGCCGCGCGACCGTGCGCTACCGGTCCATGAGCGAGGGCCGCCGTCGCGCGACCCTCGCGGCGCTCGACCTCATCCGGCGAGCGCTGCTCGATCGCTGACACTGACGAACACGATCCCGCAGCGGACAGTCGACCCGACGATCGTCGTGTCGAATGCTTCGAAGTCCACTGCGGGATCGGACGAGGGTCTAGCAGGCAGACGCGATGCCAGCGCGCGTCACGGCGCGTAACGGTTCAGCGACGGGTCGGGCTGGGGCTCGGCGAGCGCTTCGTGGCGCGCTTCGCCTTTTCGACGGCGAGCGCTGCCTTGTGCGCCGCTTCCTTCGCCTTGTCGGCGGCGAGTCGCGCGGCGGTCGCGTTCACGGGCGGAGCTTGGACGAAGATCTCATCGGCCGTCGCGTCGTCGGCCTCCGGATCGGCGGTCGGGGCCGGACGCGGCGTCGCGGCGTCGCGCGTATCACCGGCGGCTCGTCCGAGCGGGCCGGTCGTTGGCTGCGCGGTCGACGGGTCGGTCTGCGGCGTGACCGTCGCGCGCGGCGCCGCCGTCCGCTGGGAGTCCGCGAGCTTCGCGCGATCGTCGGCGAGGGTCGACAGGCGCGAGGTCATCGCGGCCGCCTGGTCCGCGATCCTCGTCGCGGGCGAATCCTTGCTCGGAGCCGAGGTCGCGCCGACGGACGCAAGCACCGCCGCGGCGACGGCCGTGCGTGGATCGGCTGCCAGCCGCGTCGCGATCTCGACGACGCGCTGCTGGCTCAGCGTCAGCGCGGTCTGTACCTGGGTGACCAGCGCGGCGGTGGCGGGGTCGCTCGACTCGACGGTCGCGAGGTCGGCGGCCGCGTCCGCGAGCGAGCTGCCGTAGCTCGCGGTCGCGATGATGCAGTCGTCCTCGAGGCCGTTCGCCGCCAGACGCTCCGCCTCGCTGAGGCGATGGTCGGCGATCGAGAGCTCGACCGCGGCACGATCTTCCACGCTGATCGCGATCGCCAGACGCAGCTGCTCGCCGGCGAGCTTGAATCCGTAGAGCGCGTCGGCGGGAAGCGAGTCGGCGCTCGCGACGGTCGCGCCGCCGAGGACCCCGGCGACGATCAGACAGACGGCGAGCGCCCGAACCAGCATCGGTGCGGGCATGCCGATGAGCGCGAAGATCCCGTACACGCGGTCCGAGGTGGTCGGCTTGGCCGGCGCGAGCGCCGCGAGGACGGTATTGCGCATCCGCACGCGACTCGCCGGATCCGGCCGGAGGTCGCGCTCGCTGAGCCGGAGCGCCGCCGCGACCGCCTCCCGGAGGATCGGATCCTGGATCTGCTCCAGACGCCGAACCCCCCGGGCGACCGCCTCGAGATTCTCCGTGAAGTCGCCGCGTGCGCCTCGTCCGCTCACCACACCTACTAACGGCCTGGCTGGCCGCTCCGCTACGCCACGTGAGTGGCCTCGAAATACGCCAAAACGCGCACGATCCGAGCGAATTCCCCGGTCGGACGGTCAGGGCGTGGATGGACGGTGGACAACCGTCACGGATCGAAACGCGCCGAACAGGCTGCCTGTTGCGGGTCTAGCGGGCCGGCCCGCCCCACACCGGCACGTAGTGGCTGAAGAAGGTCTCCTGGTGGACGACCGTGTCGCCCTGCCAGACCGTCCAGGTGCGCGAGACGTCGCGACCGAGGGTCACGCCTCCCGGCAGGTAGGCCGGGTCGGCGGGCTGATCGGGGGCGGGACTCGTCAGGTTGTACTCGTATGGCGTGCCGATCTCGACGCGCCTGCCGGTCGGCACGCTGATCAGGTCGAAGCGCAGCGCCGCCGCGTAGGGATACGCCTTGATCAGCACCGGGTACTGCGTGTCGTTCTTCCACTTGAAATCGACGCCGGGCTCGAAGACCGCGGCATCGAACCCGATCGGGTAGCGATCGATGTAGTAGCCGTGCGCGTGGCGCTCCACGATCTCGAAGCCCGCGCGCGCGACGGCGTTGAAGAGCGTGGTCGACACCTGGCACAGCCCGCCACCGATCACGTTCTCGTCGGACTTCCCCTCGATGATCGCGCCGGCGAACGCGTAGCCGCGGTCCACCGACACCGGCCCCAGGAGATCCCAGAAGCTGAACGACTGGCCCGGAGCGAGGACCAGATCGTTGAACTGCATCGCGCCCGTCGTGATGTTCGCGTGACGAGCGGCGTCGGCCGGATACGTCGTGGTGAACGTGGCCACCTGCGTCATCTGGGGCGCGTACCGGGTCGCCTGTTCGGTGGTGAGCACGGGCGCATCGGCGACGAACACCGGGACGATCTCGCGCGGCGCGGTCACCGGTGTGAACAGCCCGGCCGTGACGTCGGTGACGAGCCGCTGCTGATCGATCTTCACGCCGTCGACGGCGGGCACCACGACGAGGCTTCCATCGGCCTGGACCGCGTACGTCGCGTTCTGCGCGGGATGGTCGAGCAGCGCGGCGAGGCGGCTCACCCACTCCGCGACGCGCGCGTCGTCCAACCGCGTGCGGTAGATGTAGCGCGTCGCCGGCGCTGACGCGCCGGCCGGGATCGCGTCGAGGTCGTCCGGGGTCGCGACGGTCTTCTCGATGACCAGGAGCGTGGCGAGCCCCGCGGCATCCTCGCTCGTGCTGCGATCGCCGGCGACGATGGTGAGCGCCGTCGTGGCGGCGATCGCCTTCGCGGCCGCTTCGCGGATCCCGCTCGGATCGACCGCCGGATACGTCTCGTGGACCTGCAGCGCGATGGCGCGATCGCCGAGCGTGCTCGATGCCGTGAGCGCGCTGCGTAGCGCACTGCCGTCGACGGACCGTCCCACGACGGCCGGGGTCACGTCGATGCCGAGGAGCGTCGGGACGATCGCGCCATCCGAGGCCGGGCGATCGACCGCGGCCACGATCATGCGTACCCATTCGTCCGCCGCCGAGCCGTCGACGCGCATCGCGAACGGCACCGCGGCGCGGCCTTCGAGCGCATCGATCCACGCGACGATCCGCTGCGTCGGCGAGCCGGTATGGCCGTACGCAAGCGCCTGCGCGACGGCGCGATCGACGTCCGGCGCGATCGCGAGCAACTCGTTCGTGGTCGTCCACTCCTGCCCATCCGGTCCGTGAACGACGACCTGCGCGGCGGCCCACGGGCGCGCGACCTCCTGCACCAGCCGATCGCGCAGCTCCGACGCCGGCAACGTACCGACCTCGACACCGCCGACCGTGACGCGGGGCAGCGCGCGTTGCGCGAACGCGGCGTCCACGCCGAGGGCGAGCACCGCCAGGGCCGCCGCCGCGAGCAGCGGCGCGACCAGGTGCTTCCAGGGCGTTCGACTCACGCCGTACGTGCGCGCTTCTTTCGCGGTGACGGTCACGTGCCGCGCCTCCCCTGCTGATCGACCGTTCGCTCGCTCGGTGACCGGAATGGTCCTCGCCGTATCGACGCAGCGATGCTGGGTCTTGTTCCGCTGTTGCGCATCACCCTTGGGTACGCATAAGTCGTACCCGGTAGCCATCCGACCTATCCCCCGCTTCGGCCGTTACTCGGCCGATACACCGCTCGCAGCTGACGCCCGCGGCAGCCGGCGGCTCCCCGACAAAGAGCGGCCCGGCGGTCCAGGGGAGCAGGAACCGCCGGGCCGAAAGGCGTACTGGCCGACGGGCGGGCCGGCCAGGGCCTGACTTAGTGAGGGGGTGCTAGCTGCACCCCGTGGTCTCGCCACAGTTCTCGCACTT
>DATJHW010000083.1:0-8430 GCA_035493615.1 Saccharimonadales bacterium (SeqCode)
GCGGCCGAGCTGTCGCCCGACGACGACGTCCTCGAGATCGGCCCCGGTCCCGGCGTGCTCACCGCCGCGCTCGCGGATCGCGCGCGCTCGGTGACCGCGGTGGAGGTCGACGAGCGCATGGTCGCGGTGCTCAACGACACCATCGGCGGGCGGGGCAACGTGCAGATCGTCCGCGCCGACGCGCTCGAGGTCGACCTCTACGCGCTCGGGCCGCGGCCACCGACGCGCATCGTCGCGAATCTGCCGTACCGGATCACGTCTCCGCTGCTCATGAAGTTCCTCGAGCATCCCGACCGTCCCGCTCGCATCGTCGTGCTGGTGCAGGAGGAGGTCGCGCGCCGGATCGTCGCGCAGCCGGCCGACGTGAAGGAACGCGGATTCCTCTCGGTCTTCGTGCAGGCCTTCGCCGCCCCGTCGATCGTCCGGCGTGTCCCGGCGCGCTCCTTCCGGCCGCCGCCGAAAGTGGATTCCGCCATCGTGGCGCTGCGCACGCACGCGACGCCGGCCTTCGCGCCGCTGGATCAGCACCGCTTCCTCGCACTCGTGAGCGACGTCTTCCGCCACCGGCGCAAGCAACTGCGGAGCGCGCTGGGCTTCGAGGCGGGGGTCGCGAAGGACCGCGCGGATGCATCACTTCGGGACGCGGGCATCGACCCCGCCCGGCGTCCCGAGGAGCTCTCGCTCGCGGAATGGGTCGCGCTCGCGAAGGCCCTGGGATGAGCCGGTCGGTCCGGCTCGCCGCGCCGGCGAAGGTCAACCTGACCCTCGAGGTGGTCGGCGTTCGTGACGACGGCTATCACGAATTGCGCAGCGTCTTCGCCACGATCGATCTGGTCGATCACGTGCGGGTCGCAGCATCCGCGCGGTTGGATGTGCGCGTCCGTCCTGATCCGACGGCCGGCGATGGGGAGCTCTCCGCCCGCGCGGTCCTGGCGCTCGCGGCCGCGACCGGCCACGCGCCGACCGCGCACGTCCGCGTCGCGAAGCGGATCCCGGTCGCCGCGGGGTTGGGTGGGGGCTCGAGCGACGCCGGGGCGACGTTACGCGGGCTCGGGCAGGTCTGGCGCGTCGACGCCGACCTTCAGACGGTCGGGGCGGGCCTCGGCTCGGACGTGCCGTTCTTCGCATCGAACGCGCGCTTCGCGTCGGTCTCGGGACGCGGCGAGCATGTTCGCGAGCTTCCGCCGCCCGCCGACCCGCTGTGGATCGTGCTCGTCCGCGTGGCCGCGCGCGTCGCGACGGCCGACGTCTTCCGCGCGCTGCGCCACGAAGAATGGAGTGACGGCGAAGGGTCGGCCTCGCTGACCCGGGCCTTCGACGAGCGACGCATCACTGCTGCGACGATCCGTTCGCATCTTCGTAACGACCTGCTCGATGCAGCGAGCCGGGTCTGCCGCGATATCGGCGAGGCGCGGCTCATCGCGGGAGCGAAGGGCGTGACCCTCGCGCTCTCAGGAAGCGGACCATCACTGTTCGCGGTGGCCGATTCACGCGCCGACGCGTTGCGCCTCGCACGAATTCTGCGGGGGCAGGGCCTCGATGCGAGAGCGCACGAGCTCGGACCGACGATCGGACGGGCCGTCCGAGCGAGCGCTGGCCTCTTACCCTCTAGCGGTGGACGAGAACGCTGACATGACCGTCCGGCAGGCCGGCCGGAAGGGCGGAAAGCACACCGCCACGAAGCACGGTCCCGAGTTCTATCGCGAGATCGGACGTCGCGGCGGTCAGGCCCGAAAGAAGCAGCTTGGTGCCGGCGGCTACGCGGACCTCGGGCGCAAGGGCGGCGAGGCGCGCAAGGGCCAGCTCGGGAGCGAGGGCTACGCGCAGCTCGGCCGCAAGGGCGGCCGGCGCGTGGCCGAGCTCATCAAGCGCGGCAAACGACCCACCGGCTCGAACGGCCAGTCCGCCGCCTGAGGCCCACCTAGACTTGCGCCATGTCGGGGTTCCAAGCGTCCCGTCGGTGGGGCGTGGCCAAGTGGTAAGGCAGAGGACTTTGAATCCTCTATCCCAGGTTCGAATCCTGGCGCCCCAGCCCGCCCGCTGATCCTTTGATTGGGGCTCGGCCGGGGCCGGCGAGGCCGGGCCCGGCCGCACGATCCTGGTGAGCGCGCCGCATCTCGCCTTCGTGCTCGCCGCGGGTCAGAGCAAGCGCATGCGCTCGAAGCTCCCGAAGGTCCTTCACCCCGCCGCAGGCAAGCCACTGCTCCGCTGGTCGGTCGACGCGGCGGCCGCAGCTGGGGCTCGACCGGTCGTGGTGCTCTCGCCCGACGTAGCGGATCGCGCGCGGGCGATCCTGCCCGGCGCCACCGCGATCGCGATCCAGCCCGAGATGCGCGGCACCGGGGACGCCGTGCGGGTCGCCGTCGAGGCGGCCGACGCTCACGACGGCGAGGTCTTCGTGCTCTACGGGGACACCCCGACGCTCAGCGGCGGCACGCTCGACCGGCTCCGGTCGCTGCGCGCCGAGCGTGGCGCGGCGATCGCGCTCCTGACCGCGAGGGTCGGGACCGACAACGGCTACGGACGCATCGTGCGCGACGACAACGGCGATGTGCGCCGGATCGTCGAGGTGCGGCTCGCGACTCCCGAGGAACGGCAGCTGCCGGAGTCCAATCTCGGCGCGTACGCCATCGATCTCGCATGGCTGCGCACGGCGATCGGCGGGTTGAAGGCGAATTCGACCGGCGAGATCTTCTTCACCGACATCGTCGACGCAGCGATCGCGGCCGGCCAGCGCGTCGCCGCGTTCTGCACGCCCGATCCGGGCGAGGGCATGGGCGTGAACACGCGGATCGAGCTTGCCGCCGCCGAGGCGATCCTCCGCCGGCGGATCCGCGACAGGCTCATGCTCGAGGGCGTCACGTTCCACGACCCGGAGTCCACGATGGTGGACGACGGGGTCCGGGTCGCTGCGGATGCCGTCATCGAGCGCGGCTGCGTTCTCGAAGGAACGACCGCGATCGGGCCCGATTCGCGGGTCGGTCCGTACTCGATCCTGCGGGACACGACCGTGGGCGCCCGGTGCATCGTCGAAGCCTCGGTCCTCGAGGGCGCGACGCTCGAGGACGACGTGCGGATCGGTCCGTATTCGCACCTTCGACCCGGTGCGTATCTCGAACAGGGCGTCGGGATGGGCAACTTCGGCGAGGTGAAGGCTGCGCGCCTCCGGAAGGGCACGAAGATGCACCACTTCAGCTACGTGGGCGACGCCGACGTGGGGGAGCGGGTGAACATCGGGGCCGGCACGATCACGATGAACTACGACGGGGTCAGCAAGCACCGCACCACGATCGGCAACGACGCCTTCATCGGCTCGGACACGCTGCTCCGCGCCCCGATCACGATCGGTGAGGGCGCGGTCACGGGCGCGGGCGCGGTCGTGACGAAGGACGTGGCTCCGGGCATGCTCGCGGTCGGCGTGCCGGCCCGCGCGATCAAGAAGGCATCGAGGCCGGCGAAGAAATAGTGGGCAGCTGGGAGCTCCTCGGGATCGAGTTCGTGCTCGTCGCGCTCCTGGCGCTCTTGTCGATGAGCGAGGCCGCGCTGCACGCGATCCGGCGGCCCGCGCTCATCGAGGAGCTCGTCGTCCGCGGTCGACGCGGGCAGCGCGCCGGCCGGATGGGCGAGCGACGGGTGCGGTACCTGGCGGCCATCCAGGTCGTGGAGTTCTTCGTCATCTTCGCGTTCTCAGGGGTCGCCGCCGCGTTCCTGGCGCCGCGGCTCTCGGAGCTGCTCAAGCTCGTCGGCATCGCCGCCGTGTTCAGCGATCTCGGCGCCGTCGTCGTGACCGTCGCCGCGCTGTCGCTCGTGGCCGTACTGTTCGGCCTGTTCGTGCCACGGTCCATCGGCCGCAAGCACGCGAAGCAGGTGCTCCTCCTGATGGTCTTCCCGCTCGAGCTCATCACGTGGGTCACCCGGCCGCTCGTCGCGGTGCTGTTCTTCCTCACCCGCGTCGTGACCGCGCCGTTCGGGGCGGATCCGCACGAGGGCACGCTCATCAGCGAGGAGGACATCAAGGCGGCCATCGAAACCGGCGAGGAGCAGGGCGTGCTGGACGTCGAGGAGCGCGACATGCTCCACTCGGTGTTCGCCCTCGGCGAGAAGAAGGTCCACGAGGTCATGGTCCCGCGGACCGACATCGTGGCGATCGACGTGAACACGCCGCCGCAGGAGGTCCTCGAGAGCGTCGTGAGCGCCGGGCACTCGCGGATCCCGGTGTACGAGGGCTCGTCGGACCAGATCATCGGCGTGCTGTACGTGAAGGATCTGTTCCGGCGACTCGCGCGCGGCGAGAAGGATGTCACCGTGCGTCCGTTCCTCAGGCCGGCGCAATTCGTACCGGAGACGAAGAAGGTCGACGAGCTGCTTCGCGAGATGCAGCGGGCGAAGGTCCACATCGCCATCGTGGTCGACGAGTACGGCGGCACCGCCGGCCTGGTGACGATCGAGGACCTGGTCGAAGAGATCGTTGGCGAGATCCGCGACGAGTACGACGTCGAGCGCGAGCTCGTCCTTCCCGTCTCCGAGCACGAGGCGGTCATGGACGCGCGGGTGCCGTTCTCCGAGGTCCAGGAGACCTTCGGGATCGACTCGCCCGAAGGCGTCGACGAGTTCGACACGCTCGGGGGTTTCGTGACCCACGAGCTCGGACGCCTCCCGAAGGTCGGCGAGACCGTGAAGAGCAATGGCGTGAAGTTCGTCGTCGAGAGCGTCGACGGGCGTCGGGTCGGGCGCGTGCGGGTGATCCGCGAGCCGGCGCGGACGGAGCAGCGGGCGTGACGTTGCCGCCCGGCGACGAGGACCTGATCCGGGTCGCGTCGCTCGCGCGGGCCCGGGCGTACGCGCCGTACTCGAGATACAAGGTCGGCGCGGCGATCCGCACGAAGCGCAACAAGATCCACTCGGGTGCCAACATCGAGAACGTGTCTTACGGGCTCACGGTGTGCGCCGAGCGGTGCGCCGCGTTCGCCGCGGTCGCGTCCGGGGAGACGAAGGATTGGGACGCCATCGCGATCGTGATCGACGACGACAAGCTCCCGTCGCCGTGCGGCGCCTGCCGTCAGGTCCTTGCCGAGTTCGCGCCCGGACTGCGCGTCGTCCTTGCGACGACCGGCGGCCTGCGCGCGACGACCACCCTGCGCGAGCTGCTCCCTGACGCGTTCCTCCCGAGCTCGCTTCCGCGGTGAGCGCCATCCGCGAGCTCGGCTGCGAGACGGTCCACTACGCGTGGGATAACGCGCTACCGCCGCGGCTCGAGATCGACAGCGGCGAGACCGTGCGGTTCACCTGCCGTGACGCGTTCGACGGGATCTACTCACGCGAGTCGACCGCCGTGATCAAGCGCGTCGCGAGAGGTCACCCGCTCACCGGGCCGGTCGCGATCCGCGGCGCGCAGCCGGGCGACGTGCTGCAGGTCGACGTCGTCGACCTCGTGCCGGGCGCGTTCGGCGTGACGACCTTCGTGCCCGATCGCGGCCTGCTGCCCGGTGACTTCCCCGAGCCGTACCTCACGGTGTGGGACCTGGGGGGCGATCGCGCGGAGCTCCGGCCCGGCGTTCGGGTACCACTCGCGCCGTTCCTCGGCGTGATGGGTGTCGCGCTTGCCGAGCCCGGCGAGCACTCGACGATCCCGCCGCGCGCCGCGGGCGGCAACATGGACATCAAGCAGCTGACGTCGGGCAGCACGCTGTACCTGCCGATCGCGGTCGCGGGCGCACTGTTCTCCTGTGGCGACGGCCACGCCGCGCAGGGCGACGGCGAGGTCTGCATCACCGCGATCGAGACCACGATGACCGCGACGCTGCGGTTCACGGTGCGCCGGGACCTGCGCATCGCGGGACCCGAGTTCGAGGCCGCATCCGCCGGTGCACTGCCCGGCCGGCACTACGTGACCACCGGCATCGCGCCCGATCTCATGGATGCGACGAAGCAGGCGGTGCGCGCGATGATCGCGCACCTTGTGAGCGCCTGCGGGCTGACGCGCGAAGAGGCGTACGTGCTGTGCAGCGTCGCGGCGGATCTCAAGATCAGCGAGGTCGTCGACGCGCCGAACTGGGTCGTGAGCGCGTTCCTGTCGCTGGGGCTGTTCGGCTAGCGACCCGGGGTCAGGGCGTTGGTGAGCTGCGCATAGAAGCGGCTCGCCCCGGTGATCGCGATCTCCTGGAGGCCTTCGGTGACGCGCTCCTGCGAGTGGATCCCGGCCGTCTCGAGCTTGAGCACGCCGTAGTCGGCGAACATCGACGCGGGGAACGGCCGCGTGAGGCTCGCGTCCTGGATCCGCTCGAGCAGCACGGCGGCCTGCGTGCGGTTCAGGATCCCGCTGCGCGCGATGACCCGGCGATCGGTGAGCACCCAGACCCGGCTGATCCATTCGATCCAGCGGGCGACCGTGACGACGAGGACGAGCAGCGCCGCGGCCAGCGCGGTGAGCGCGATCGAGCTGACCGTCTGCGATGCGGCCCACGCGGCGACGAGTGCCAGGATCAGCGCGAGCGCGAGGAGTAACACCCACCAGGCGAACGGCCGCCCCACCGCGAGCGTGCGCTCGCCCGGCTCGTAGATGATCCCGCCGGGGGCCTTGAGCGGAGTCTCGGACACCGCGCGGATGCTAGCGGGTGCCGCTCCCGACAGGCTCTTCCGCTCCGGTCGCCGACGCGACGAGCTGCTCGAGCAGTACCTGCGGCTCGCCGGCCATCGCGCCGATGCCGTGCAGCGCGTGCAGCGCGCGCATCCGGTGCGAGGCGATCTCGCTCTCGAGCTGCTCGCGCGTCCCGAGCTCGTCGAGGATCTCGCGAATCCGCTCGACGCCTTCGGCGGCGAGCGGAGCCGGCGGCGCGAACAGCGCGGCGAGCTCGGTCCGCAGCCGGGGCGATGCCTTCTCGAACGCCATGACCACCGGAAGCGTCTTCTTCCGCTTCACGAGGTCATTCATCTCGAGCTTCCCGGTGCGCTCGGTCGTCGCCCAGATGCCCTGGAGGTCGTCGTACGCCTGGAACGCCTGCCCGAAGTCGTCCCCGAACCGCGCCAGCGCCTCCCGGACCTGCGGATCCTCGGTCGCGAGGACGGCGCCGCCCTCCGCGCACGCGGCGATGAGCGCGCCGGTCTTCTTTGCGGCCATCGCCCGGTAGCGCTCGACGGTGATGTCGGTCCGATCTTCGAACGTGATGTCCAGGAACTGGCCCTCGCACACCCGCACGCAGGCCTGGTCGATCAGGCACGCGAAGTCGAGGATCCGCTCGGCGGGGAAGCTCCGTTCGCGCAGCCGCTGCACGGCCAGCCGAGATGCGGCGTACATGCCATCGCCCGTGTTGATGGCCTGTGGGACGCCCCAGACGGACCACACCGTGGGCCGGTGGTGGCGAGTCGGGTCCTGGTCCTCGATGTCGTCGTGAATGAGCGTGAAGTTGTGCAGCAGCTCGAGCGCGGCCGCCGCCGGGAGCATGGCCTGGGGGTCACCGGCGAGCGCCTCATATACCAGCACGCACATGAGCGGCCGCATCCGCTTCCCGCCACCCGGACGGTCCACGTCGAGGCCGAGGTGGTACAGCATCATGCCGTAGAACGGCTGGAGCGCCGGCTCCGCCTGCGCCAGGACGTCGCGGATCTCCTGGTCGATCGCTGCGATGCGCGACGGGGATCGGCCCGAAGTGGTCACCGAATTCCGATGGTAGCCCCTACCATTCACCGTCGATGGCATCACGCACGTACCGTGCCGAGGCGATCGTGCTCAAGACCATTGACTTCGGCGAGACGGATCGCATCCTCACGCTCCTCACCCGCCATTTCGGCAAAGTGAGCGTCGTCGCGAAGGGCATTCGCAAGCCGACGAGCCGTCTCGCGGGTCATGCCGAGCCGTTGACGCATGCGACATATCAGCTCGCGCGTGGCCGGAATCTCGATGTGCTCACCGGAGCGGAGTCGCGCGCGCTCTACCGCGCGCTGCGCGAGGACCTCCACGGCATCGCGGCCGGCTGGTACATCGCGGAGCTGGCCGATCGGTTCGCGCTCGAGCGCTCTCCGTCCGCGCCCCTGTTCGACCTCGTCGAGAGCGCCCTCCGGCACCTCGCGGCAGGGTACGCGCCGGCGCTCGTGTGCCGCTGGTTCGACCTCCACCTGCTCGATCGGACCGGTTTCCGGCCGGAGCTTGGCCGGTGCGTGCAGTGCCGGACGTCGCCGGAGGAGATCACGAACGCCTGGATCGTCGATGCCGGCGGCCTCGTCTGCGCGACCTGCGCCCCGATGGAGACGCACGGCCCGCGCGCCTTGACCGTGCGCGCGCTGAAGTCGCTGCGCTACCTGCTGGTGAGCAACTTCGACGGCGCGTCCCTGCTCCGGGTGGACGACGCCCTCGCGGCGGAGCTCGAGCGGCACCTCCGCTCGTTCATGCAGCACGTCCTCGATCGCGACATCAACGCCGCGCGCCTGCTCGAC
>DATJHW010000084.1:0-8019 GCA_035493615.1 Saccharimonadales bacterium (SeqCode)
CTCCGGTTCCAGCTGGCCACCCGCCAGCTGAAGAACTATCGCGGCCTTCCGGCCGCGAGGACACGCATTGCCCGCGTCCTCACGGTGATGGACGAACGAAAGACCGAGGCGGCGAATGGCTGAGAAGAAGACCACGAAGAAGACGACGGCGACCGCGGAGAAGAAGACCGCGGCGAAGTCGGCTGCGGCGAAAGTGCCCGCGGCTGAGAAGGGCAAGACGACGGCCGCGGAGAAGGCGGTCGAGAAGAAGACCGTGACCAAGGCGGCTGCCCCGCGGAAGACGGCGGCGAAGACGACGGCCCCCGCCGCCGCGAAGCCGGTCGCGAAGGCCGCGGCCCCGGTGGTCAAGCGCGCCCGTCCCCTCCGCCGCGCGCAGTCGGCCCAGGGCTCGGCACAGGACGCGCCGGCGCACTCGTGGCGCCGATCGCGCCGCCGGACCCGCGTCGGCGTCGTCAGCTCCGCGAAGCAGGCGCACACGGTGACCGTCGTCGTCGAGCGCATGCGCGAGCACCCGCTCTACAAGAAGGTGATCCGCCTGCGCAAGAAGTACGCGGCCCACGATGCCGCGGGCGACGTGAAGGCCGGTGACCTCGTGCGCATCCAGGAGAGCCGGCCGTTCAGCGCGACGAAGCACTGGCAGGTCGTCGAGGTGCTCTCGCGGGCCGGCGAGGCCGGCGCGGCCGCGCCGCGCGCCGAGGACGTCGAGAAGCTCCTCGAGCAGGCGGAAGGGGTCGACGTGATCCTCGCCCCGCAGCGTGAAGAGAAGGTCGCCGAGCCCGTCGCCGAAGGGACGGCCGAATGATCCGGCCGTACACCCGCGTCCGCTGCGCGGACAACACCGGAGCCCGCGAGCTCTCGGTGATCCGCGTGCTGGGCAGCTCGACCGGGACGAGCGCGTCCATCGGCGACGTGTTCATCGCCGCCGTGAAGCAGGCCATCCCGAACGCCCAGGTGAAGAAGGGCGACGTCGTGCGTGCGGTGGTCGTGCGCCAGACGAAGGAGATGCGCCGCGCCGACGGATCGCTCATCCGGTTCGACGACAACGCGGCGGTCCTCCTGACGCCGCAGAACCAGCCGCGCGGGACCCGCATCTTCGGGCCGGTGGCCCGCGAGCTTCGCGAGCGGAACTTCATGAAGATCGTCTCGCTCGCACCGGAGGTCCTCTAGCAGTGAAGATCAAGAAGGGTGACGAGGTGATCGTCCTCGGCGGCAAGGACCGCTACGACCGCGGCAAGGTGCAGGAAGTCGATCCGCGCAAGGGCACCGTGACGGTGACCGGCGTGAACACGTCCAAGCGCCACACGAAGGCGAACCCGAACAAGAACATCAAGGGCGGGATCGTGGACCAGCTCGTGCCGCTCTCGGTGGGCAAGGTCATGCTCGTCTGCCCGCATTGCAACAAGCCGGCGCGGGTCGGCTACCGCATGGACAACGACACCAAAGAGCGCTTCTGCAAGAACTGCGGGCAGGGGCTCGTGACGGAGGGTGCCGAATCATGACGACCGAAGTCACAGCCCCAGTCAAACCGCAGAAGACCTCGCCGTCGAAGCGCAAGTCGACGACGGCCGCCGCCCCGCAGGCCACCTCGAGCGGAGCGATGCCAAAGGTACCGAGCCTGCTTCAGGAGCGCTACGAGCGCACCGTGAAGGACGAGCTGCGCAAGCAGTTCAGCTACGGCAACGTCATGCAGGTCCCGCGCATCGAGAAGATCGTCCTGAACATCGGGATGGGCGAGTCCATCGGCAACGCCAAGACGATGGATGCGGCCGCGAACGACCTCGCCATCATCACCGGGCAGCGGCCGGTCGTGACGAAATCGCGCAAGGCCATCTCGAACTTCCGGCTTCGCGTCGGCATGCCGATCGGCCTCAAGGTGACCCTGCGCGGGCCGCAGATGTGGCACTTCCTCGAGAAGCTCGTGACCGTCGCGCTCCCGCGCATCCGGGACTTCCAGGGCATTCCCGAGCGGAGCTTCGACGGCCGCGGCAACTACTCGCTCGGCCTCAAGGAGCAGCTCGTGTTCCCGGAGATCGAGTACGACAAGATCGACCGGCTGCGCGGGCTCGAGATCACGATCGTGACGACGGCGCGGACCGACGAGGAAGGGCGCGCCCTGCTCAAGTCGCTCGGCATGCCGTTCCGCACGCGCGATGCGCAGGGGGGTGCCTAATGGCGAAGCTCAGCCTGATCCTCAAGTCGCAGAAGACGCCGAAGTTCAAGACCCAGGGCTACCACCGCTGCCAGGTCTGCGGCCGGGCCCGGGGCTACATGCGGAAGTTCGGCCTCTGCCGGATCTGCTTCCGCGAACGCGCGCTCATCGGCGAGCTGCCGGGCGTGACGAAGTCGAGTTGGTGAGATAACGAGATGACGACCGAGACGACAACGACGACGACACCAGAGCCGCAGGCCCCTCGTCCCGAACGGGCCGAGGGCGACGCGCCGCGCCCACGCCGCGTGATCGTGCCGAAGGCCCGCCGCCCGCGCGGCGTCGCGGTCAACGATCCCGTGGGCGACATGCTCACGCGGATCCGCAACGCGTCCGGCGCGCGTCACGAGACGGTGATGATCCCGTCCAGCCGCGTGAAGGTCGAGATCGCGCGAATCCTGAAGGCCGAAGGGTTCATCGGTCCGTACCGCCTCGAGGCCGCGAGCGAGCGCAAGGCGACGAAGGAGAGCGAGGTGCTCCCCGCCGGCACGCAGCTCGTGGTGACCCTCAAGTACATCGGCGGCAAGACCTCCGCGGTGTCCGGTATCCGGCGGATCAGCCGGCCGGGCCTGCGCGTCTACGCGCGCAAGACGGAGATGCCGCGGGTCCTCGGCGGCCTGGGCATCGCCATCGTGTCGACGTCCTCGGGACTGATGACCGGCCGCGAGGCCGAGAAGAAGGCGCTGGGCGGCGAAGTCCTGGCGTACGTCTGGTAGAGGGCGAAGAGGAATGAGTCGCATCGGAAAGCTTCCCGTGACGCTCCCCAAAGGCGTCGACGTGACGCTGAACGGCCAGCAGGTCTCGGTGAAGGGACCGAAGGGCGAGCTCCGGCGCACGTTCCACCCGCTCGTGAAGGTGGACCGCGCCGACGGCACGCTGACGGTCGTGCGCGCGAACGAGAGCCAGCAGGCGAAGGCCCTGCACGGGCTCTCGCGGTCGCTGCTCGCGAACATGGTGACCGGCGTCGCGACCGGCTACACGCGCGACCTCGAGATCAGCGGTACCGGCTATCGAGCGACCCTCGCGGGCAAGAAGCTGCAGCTCGCGCTCGGCTACTCGCACCCGATCGAGATCGATCCGCCCGCCGGGATCAGCTTCGCGCTCGAGACGCCGCAGAAGGTGCGCGTCGCGGGCGCCGACAAGGAAGTCGTCGGGGAGATCGCCGCGAAGATCCGGGCGCTCCGCGTCCCGGACCCGTACAAGGCGAAGGGCGTGAAGTACGCGGGCGAGTACATCCGCCGCAAGGCGGGCAAGGCCGGCAAGGTCGGCGCGAAGGCGTAGGGGAGGAGCGGAGATGGCGTTCACCGAACGGGACGAGTCACGGCAGAAGCGGCATCGCCGCTTGCGAGCCCGCATCGCCGGCACCGCGGATCGGCCGCGCCTGGCGGTCTATCGCTCGTTGAACCAGATCTACGCTCAGGTCATCGACGACCGCAGCGGCCGCACGCTGGCCGCCGCCTCCAGCCTGGAGGCGAAGGACGCGAAGACCAAGAAGGCCGACGCGGCCAAGGCCGTCGGTACCAAGATCGCCGAGAAGGCGAAGGCCGCGGGCATCGAAGAGGTGATCTTCGATCGCGGCGGCTATCGCTACCACGGTCGCGTGAAGGCGCTCGCCGACGCGGCACGCTCCAACGGATTGAGGTTCTGAGATGAGAACGAGTGAGGAGCAGCGGCTTTGCCGCGACGAACGAGTCCTACCCGCCGGGGCGTGTCTCCGGCGCAGCCGGAGATGGAGTTAGGAATGGCGAGGATCGACGCGAACCGGCTCGAGCTCACCGAACGGGTGGTCCAGATCAACCGGGTGTCCAAGGTCGTGAAGGGTGGACGGCGGTTCAGCTTCTCGGCCATCGTCGTGGTCGGTGACGGCCGCGGTCACGTGGGCGCCGGACTCGGCAAGGCCGACGAGGTGCCCGAGGCGATCAAGAAGGGCGTCGAGGACGCGAAGAAGCACCTCATGCTCGTGCCGCTCGTCGACCGCACGATCCCGCACCCGGTGACCGCGGACTTCGGCGCGGCGAAGGTGCTGCTGCGCCCCGCGTCCAAGGGGACCGGCGTCATCGCCGGCGGCTCCGTGCGCGCGGTCGTCGAATCCGCGGGCATCCACGACATCCTGTCCAAGTCGCTCGGCAGCACGAACCCGGTGAACGTCGTCATGGCGACGATGGAAGCTCTCGGCATGCTCCGCTCGGCGGACACGGTCGCGGACACCCGAGGCATCGAGCGCCGCAAGCGTCCGACCGAAGAGCCGGTCGCGGTCTCATGAGCCGCCTCGAGATCCGCCAGCACAAGAGCTCGATCGGCGAGAAGCGCTCCGCGAAGGGCACCCTCCAGGCGCTCGGCCTGAAGCGGACCGGCCAGCGGGTGTCGCACGAGGACACGCCGGCCCTGCGCGGGATGCTCCGCAAGGTCGCCCACCTCGTCGAGGTGGCCGAAGGAAAGGCCGGACGATGAAGACGCACGACCTGGTGCCGCAGCGCGGCTCGCGAAAGAGCACCCGTCGAGTCGGCCGCGGCACCGCCGCCGGCCAGGGCAAGACCGCGGGCAAGGGCACGAAGGGCCAGCTCGCGCGCAGCGGTCCGGGCCTGCCGGCCTGGTTCGAAGGTGGCCAGATGCCGTTGCATATGCGCCTGCCGAAGCTCCGCGGGTTCAAGAACCGGCTGCGCGTCGAATACGTCGCGCTGAACGTCGGCCAGCTGAAGACCTACGCCGTGGACGGGACCGTGTCGCCGTCGACGCTCGCGGCGAAGGGGCTCATCGAGCCGTCGGCCAAGGTGAAGCTCCTGGCCAACGGCGACGTGGCGCAGAAATTCGAAGTGCACGCGCACCGCGTGTCAGCGGCCGCGCGGCAGAAGATCGAATCGGCGGGCGGCGTGGTGGTGCTCCTCGACGCGGGGACCAGCTAACGCGTGAAGGTCTTCGAGACATTCCGGGATGCGTTCCGGGCACCGGACCTCCGGGTCAAGATCCTCTTCACCCTCGCGATGCTGCTGGTGTTCCGGTTCCTCGCGCACGTGCCGCTGCCCGGCGTCGACCAGACGCAGCTCGCCGCGGTCCTCCAGAACAACCAGCTGCTCGGCCTGCTGGACCTGTTCTCGGGCGGCGGCCTCTCGCGGTTCAGCGTCGTCGCCCTCGGGGTGAACCCCTACATCAACGCGTCGATCATCATGACCCTCCTCAACCAGACCATCCCGCCGCTCGAGCGTCTGTCGAAGGAGGGCGAGTACGGGCGGAACAAGATCAACTCCTACACCCGCATGCTCACCGTGCCGCTCGCGCTCCTGCAGGGGATCGGGGTGTGCGTCTTCATGCAGCGCTCAGGCGTGCTCCCGGACTTTGGGCCGTCGAACCTGGGGCTGACCCTCGCGATCCTCGCGACGCTCACCGCCGGGACGCTCATCCTCATGTGGCTCGGCGAGCTCATCAGCGAGCGCGGTATCGGCAACGGCATCAGCTTCATCATCTTCGCCGGCATCGTCGGCCGGCTGCCGACCACCGTGAGCCAGACCCTCCAGGTGCAGACGAACTACTTCGCGCTCGCGATCTACGCGATCATCGCCATCCTCGTGATCGGCGCGATCGTGTTCATCCAGGAGGGCCAGCGCCGGGTGCCGGTCCAGTACGCGAAGCGAGTTCGCGGGACCCGGATGTACTCCGGTGGGGCGACGCACATCCCGCTGCGCGTCAACAGCGCCGGCGTGATCCCGATCATCTTCGCGATCTCGATCCTCCTGCTCCCCAGCCAGGTGGCGCAGTACTTCACGAACAGCGATACCGAGTGGCTCCGCAACCTGTCGACCGGCATCGTGAACGCGTTCCAGAACACCGTCCTGTACAACGGCGCGTACTTCGTGCTCGTCGTCGCGTTCACGTTCTTCTACACGGCGTTCACCTTCGTCCCGAACGACGTCGCCGACAACATCAAGCGCTACGGCGGGTTCATCCCCGGCATTCGCCCGGGCCGGCCGACCGCGGAGTTCCTCGGCCGGGTCGTGACCCGGATCACGATCGCCGGCGCGCTCTTCCTCGGCATCGTCGCCGTGATGCCGACGCTCATCGGCGACCTCACGGGGGTGCAGACGCTCCGCCTGGGCGGCACCAGCATCCTCATCGTGGTCGGCGTGGTCGTCGAGACGATGAAGCAGCTCGAGGCGCAGCTCCTGATGCGGAGCTACGAGGGCTTCATCCGGTGATGGCGGAGCGCGAGGCCACCACGTCCGCCGGCGACACGGCCCCGGGCGACCTCATCCTCATGGGCCCGCCCGGCGTCGGGAAGGGGACCCAGGCAAAGCTCCTCGCGGCGCGCAACGGATGGGTCCAGCTTTCGACCGGCGATCTGTTCCGCGACCATCTGAAGCGCTCGACGCCGCTCGGCGAGCTCGCGCAGCGCTACATGGATCGCGGCGACTACGTTCCCGACGACGTCACCATCGACATGGTCCGCGAGTTCGTCGACGGTCTTCCGAACGGCACGCGGGTGATGTTCGACGGCTTCCCCCGGACGGTCGCGCAGGCCGAGGCGCTCGAGGCGCTGCTCGCCGGGCGCGGCCGCTCGATCGGACGGGTCCTGCTGATCGACGTGCCGCGCGACGAGCTCGTGCGGCGGATCCTCAATCGCTCGCGGTCGGAGGGCCGGGCGGACGACACGCCGGAGGTCATCGCGCGGCGGTTCGACGTGTACGCCGAGCAGACCCAGCCGGTGGTCGAGCACTACGAGAGGCTCAACCGCGTCCGCCGGGTCGACGGCCTGGGCGAGCTCGACGCGATCACGAAGCGACTCATCGAGGCGGCGCGCTGATGGTCACGCTCAAGACCGCCGACCAGATCGCGAAGATGCGCGAGGCGGGCGCGATCGTGGCCGCGATGCTCGCGGCCACGCGTGACGCGGTGAAGCCGGGGGTGACGACGCTCGAGCTCGACCGCATCGCCGCCGACGTCCTCGCGCGCGCCGGCGCCAAGAGCTCGTTCCTGAACTATTACGGCTACCCAGCGACCATCTGCACCTCGGTGAACGAGCAGATCGTCCACGGCATCCCGTCCAAACGGAAGCTGAAGGAAGGCGACATCGTCGGGATCGACGCGGGCGCGATCGTGGACGGCTGGCACGCCGACGCGGCGATCACGGTGCCCGTGGGCAGGATCTCGGCGGCGGCGCGCACGCTCATCGACGTGACGCGCGAGGCGCTGGTATGCGGCATCGCGGCCGCGACGGTCGGCAACCGGCTCGGCGACATCGGCGCGGCCGTACAGGGCTACGCCGAGAGCCATGGCCTCTCGGTGGTGCGCAATTACGTCGGCCACGGGATCGGCAGGGCGATGCACGAGG
The DNA here is from genome assembly GCA_035493615.1 of Saccharimonadales bacterium (SeqCode). Classification (GTDB taxonomy): domain Bacteria; phylum Chloroflexota; class Limnocylindria; order P2-11E; family P2-11E; genus UBA4735. Next base: position 7,530 of record DATJHW010000084.1, read on the forward strand.
ACCCGCAGGTCCCGAACTACGGGACGGCCGACCTCGGCCGGGTCATCAAGGAGGGCCTCTGCATCGCGATCGAGCCGATGGTCAACGTCGGCGGGATCGCGACCCGGGTCCTCGAGGACAACTGGACGGTCGTGACCGAGGACGGCAGCCTTTCGGCCCATTTCGAGCACACCCTCGCTTGCCTGGCCGACGGCCCCGTGATCTTGACCCTTGAACGGGGCGCGGCCGGCGTGGGCCAGGGCCGGGCCGGCCGCACGACGGGCGCGGCATCGGTGGTGTCCGCATGAGCGGTGCTTGCCGAAATCGTGCGGTTTTGGTACATTTTTACTTCCCGTGGCGCTCTGCCGCGGAGTTTTTTGCGTCAGAGGTCCATGGCCAGCAGTAAGCCGAGCAACAAGGACGTCATCGAGGTGGAGGGAACGGTCTCCGAGGCTCTCCCCAACGCGATGTTCAAGGTGGAGCTCCAGAACGGCCATGCGGTCCTGGCGCA
>DATJHW010000085.1:0-84626 GCA_035493615.1 Saccharimonadales bacterium (SeqCode)
ATCCCGAGATCCCCCCGCGGGTGGAGTACCGGCTGACCGCGCGTGGTCAGGCGCTTCGTCCGGCCATCACCGCGCTGCAGCGCTGGGGAGCGCGAGCGCCCTGAGGACCGCGCGCCGTCGAGGCGGTTGCCTCGGTCAACCCGCAGCGGATCGCGCGGCGGGCCTGAAACAGGATCGTCGGGCGCTTTATCCCTCGCTGGGTGCGCCGCCTCAGCCGATAGTGGCCCGCTTTCACGAACGGCCGCCCCTCACGGGCGACCGTCGTGTTCTCAGGTCCGGCGCTGGCAGGACATGTGCAGCACTACGCAAGCATGTTGGCTGAGATGGAACTGTTCGACCCGCCCGCGCCGCTGAGAGACGAGGATGAGGCGGCATTGGCCGTCGGGCACTGGCTGCGGTTGGCGGACGATGTCATGCGGCACGACGAGGGAGGCGACCCGGCGAGGTAAGCACCTCGTTACGCAGCAGGCTGCTCACGGACCCCCGTAAACGCTGTGGGCTCTACTGGGCTCGAACCAGTGACCTCTGCCATGTCAAGGCAACGCTCTAACCAACTGAGCTAAGAGCCCGCGGATCACCAGTTTATCGCCCGGTCGAGCTCGGCGCGGCCACCGCCTTTGTCGCGACCTCGACGGCGAGCTCCTCATCGGCCACGCCACGGAACGTCCCGCGAGTCGGTGGCACGTCGTGGTAGTCGCGCCCGACCGCCATCTTCACGTGGTGCTCGCTCGCCAGCACGTCGTTCGTCGGATCGAACCCGCGCCAGCCGTGCGTCGGAGTGAACGCCTCGACCCAGGCGTGCGATGCCGCGGCACCGCGCTTGGGCGCGTCGGGATCCGCGCCGGCCAGGATATAGCCGCTCACGTAGCGCGCCGGCACGCCGATCGCGCGACAAAGTCCGATGAGCACGTGCGCGAAGTCCTGGCACACGCCCGACGAATGCGTGAGTACCTCGGTGACGCTTGTCTCGACGGTCGTCACGTCCGGCCGGTAGTCGAGCCGCTCGTTGACCAGGTGCATGAGCGCCTGCACCGCCTCGAACGCCGGGTTCCCGGCGAATGGCCGAGCCATCGTGGCGAGCTCGGAGACCCTCGCGATCAGCGGTGAGGGCGATACGAAGTCGATGGCGTCGCCGGGACCGAGCGCCGCGGGCCGGGCCTGCGGTGGCTGGAACGGATCAGCGAGCGTCGTTTCGATCTCGCCGCGCATGACGACGCCGATGGTCCGGTGCGGGCGCGCGATCGTGATGAGGTGCGCGGCGTTGCCGAAGCCGTCGTTGTAGCGGCGTACCGACGCCGTGGGGTCGACCCGGAGGTCGAACGAGATCCAGCGCTGATGCTCGTCGGTGCGCGGACCGAGCCGCGAGTCCATGACGCTCTCGACGACGTCGTCGCTGTACGACAGCTGGGTCCGATGCTCGACCGAGATCCTCATTGCTGTTGCTGCTGCGCGGCCATGATCATCGTGGCCCGCGCGACCCCGACCAGCCGGCCGGGCACCGGCTCGTCTCGCAGGTACGTGGCCGAGAGCTCCTCCGAGGCCTGCGCGATGAGCTGCTGGATGTTCGAGAGGAACCCCTCGAGCCCGCGCTCGAAGACCTCGTCGATGGCCGTGAGCTCCACCTGCGCGCGGGCCCGCCCGAGGGTGCGGACGGCCGGGCCGGGCTCGTTGCCGGCGGCGGTCCGCAGGGCGGCGATCGCGTCCAGCGACAGGCACGCGCCGGTCAGCGAGAACCGCACGGACTGCGGGAAGATCGGATTGAGGAGCAGGAACTCCACGAGGCGGGCCGGTTCGACGCGCAGCGAGTAGTAGCGGGCGTATGCCTCGGCCGACCCGCAGGTCCGCAGCACCGCGAGCCACCGGACGACGTCGGGCCCGGTCGGGTCCTTCGTGTGGCTGCCCGCCGCGAGCAGGTGCGACTGGCGGTTCAGCACGCGGGCCACGTCGTCGGCGCGCTCGACGAACTTGCCGAGCTCGAGGAAGTGCCATGGCTCATCACGCGCGAGCGTCGACTCGGCCAGGCCCTGGAACGACTGCAGCTGCTCGCGGACGAGCCGCGCGAAGGAGATCGCCTCGCCGCGCGGACGCGCGATCGTCGGCGTGGCGAGCGAGCCGTAGAGCGAGTTCAGCTCCTCCCACATCTCGCTGGACATCGCCTCGCGGATGCCCCGGGACAACGTGCGGGCCGCGCGGACGCACGACACCAGAGAGTCCGGATTCATCGTGTCGCTCGTGAGATAGAAGCGCACGTCGTCGCCGGCCAGGTCGATCGCGCCGACCAGCGGCGCCCAGAAGTCTTCGGTGCCGGCGTCAAGCTCGAGATGCCGGGTCACGTCCACGAGCCGCGAGACCGCGATCCCCCGCTCGACGTAGCGCGCGACCCAGAAGAGATCGTCGGCGACGCGGCTCAGCATGGCTCGGCCTCGAGCACCCAGGTGTCCTTCGCCCCACCGCCCTGCGAGCTGTTCACGACCAGCGATCCGCTGCGCAGCGCCACGCGGGTCAATCCGCCCGGGGTGACCTTCACGTCGCGGCCGAACAGGATGAACGGCCGCAGGTCCACATGACGTCCCTCGAGATGATCGACGCTCCAGGTCGGATGCCGCGACAGGGCGAGCGTCGGCTGGGCGATGTAGCCGCGTGGATCGTCGCGCACGCGCGTACGGTACGCGTCGAGGTCCTTCTTCGGCGCATGCGGGCCGATGAGCATCCCGTAGCCGCCGCTCTCGTTGACCGACTTCACGACCAGCTCCGCGATGTGCTCGAGGATGTACGCGCGGTCGGTCGGATCGTCCGCCACATAGGTCTTCACGTTCGGGAGGATCTCGTCCTCGCCGAGGTAGTACTTGATGATCGTCGGGACGTAGGCGTAGATCGCCTTGTCGTCGGCCAGGCCGGTCCCGATCGCGTTCGCGATCGTCACCCGGCCCATCCGGCAGGTCGCGAGCAGGCCCGGCACGCCGAGCAGCGAATCGGCGCGGAACGCCAGCGGATCGAGGAAGTCGTCGTCGACGCGGCGGTAGATGACGTCGACGCGACGCCGGCCGCGCGTCGTGCGCATGTACACGGCGGCATCGTCGACAAAGAGGTCCGATCCCTGCACGAGATCGATGCCCATCGACTTCGCGAGGAACGCGTGCTCGAAGAAGGCGGAGTTGTGGACGCCGGGCGTGAGCAGGACGACGGTCGGGTCGTCTGAGCCGGGCCCGACCGCGCGCAGGACCTCGAGGAGGTCCTGGGGGTAGCCCTCGACCGGCCGCACGCGATAGTCGGTGAAGATCTGCGGCCACACGCGCTTCAGGACTCGGCGGTTCTCGACGACGTAGGACACGCCCGACGGCACGCGCAGGTTGTCCTCCAGCACGAACCAGGTCCCCCGCCCGTCGCGCACGAGATCGCTGCCGACGACGTGCGTGTACACGCCGAGCGGCACGTCGACGGTGCGGAACTCGCGGCGATAGCCGCGCGCGCCGAGGACGAGCTCCGCGGGGATGAGCTCGGTGCGGAGGATCCGCTGCTCGTGATAGATGTCGTGCAGGAACAGGTTGAGCGCGCGGACCCGTTGCTCGAGGCCGCGCTCGATGCGCTTCCACTCTTCGGCCATGACGATGCGCGGCACGAGGTCGAACGGCATCGTCTTCTCCGGTCCGCTCGGATCCTGGTTCACCGAGAACGTGATCCCCTGAGCCTGGAAGGACAGATCGGCGGCCCGCTGGCGCTTCTGGACGTCAGCCGAGCTGAGCGTCGTCAGGCGGCGGGCGAGCTCGGCGTAGTGCGGTCGCACCTGACCGGGCGCCTCGAACATCTCGTCCCAGAACTCACCGGGCACGTACGAAGGCAGCACGCTCGCACGCGAGCCCGCGGTCATGCGACCGCCGCCGCCACGCCGTCGAGCTCGAGTACCTCGGCCCGCTTCGTCGCCGCGAGCCGGCCGATGGCCGGCCCGCTGTACCGGCCCGACGTCGGGGAGACGTCGGCGAAGTCGCGTCCGACCGCGACGGTGAGGTAGTCCAGTCGCGTGCGGCGCGAGTGCGTCGGGTCGAATCCGATGACCTCGACGCCGCCGTCGCGACGCTCGACGAACGCCTCGACCCACGCGTGCGGCGCGCCCTCGCCGATGAGGTGCCCCGACACGTAGCGGGCGGGCACATTGAGGAGTCGCAGGACGGCCAGCAGGATGTGCGCGTAGTCCTGGCAGACCCCGCGGCCGAGATGCAGGGCCATCGCCGCCGGCGTGCTGTATCCGGTGACGCCGAACTGGTACGTGATCGCCGTGGCCGCCCAGCGGTGCGCGAGCTCCGCCCGCTCGCCGGCATCGGCCGCAGCGTGCGCGATGTCGAGGGCGGCACCGATGAGCCGCTTGTCCGGCGCGGTGAGCGCCGTCGGTCGGAGGTACGCGAGGCGCTCGGCGTCGTTGCGCCAGGGCAGCCCCTCCGTGCCTCGCGACTCCGCGGTCCGCTCCAGCCGGAACGTCGCCTCGAAATCGATCGCCTGCGGCACCCGGTTCGCATTCACCCGCGCGATCCGATTTCCGAACTCGTCGCGCTCCCACGTGAGCCGGTGGTCACCTTCGGTGCCGCGCACGACCAGCTCGTGATGGAGCAGCCGCTGGCCCGGATATGAGTCGCGCGGGACCATCACGAGACGCTGATGGAGATCCCAGACCGCGCCGGTGTACGTGTACCGGTAGTGCTGCCGCACGCGAAAGACGGCGCGCTGGACCCGAGGCCAGTCCGGCCGGCCGCTCAGGACTGTGCCCGCGCGGCGGCCTCCGCGTTGTCAGCGTCCTCTTCCTGCGGCGGGCCGCCCGGCCGCTCGGCGGTGATCTCGTCGGACCAGACGGTGAACTTGGCGAGGCGCGCGTTCCCGTAGGCGGTCGAGAGCGCGCAGTCGACCGCATCGCGGCCGCGCCCGATGACCACGCGGCCGACCCGCGGCGTGTTGTGGCGCGCGTCGAACGTGTACCAGCGGCCGCCGAGGTAGGCCTCGAACCAGGTGTGAAAGTCCATCGGAACGTCCGGCGGCTCGATCGCGATGTCCGGAAGGTAGCCGAACGTGTAGCGCGCGGGGATGTTCAGCGCGCGACAGAACGCGACCGACAGCAGGGCGAAGTCGCGACAGACGCCCATCCGCTGCCCGTACACATCGAATGCCGTCGTCGCGGGTGTGGACGACCCGTTCACGAACTGGATGTTGGGGTGGACCCAGTCGCAGACCGCCTGGATCCGCTCCCACGTCGGTGCGGTGTCGCCGAACAGCTCCCACGCCACGTCGAGGAGCTTGTCCGACTCCACGTACCGGCTCGGCAGGGTGAAGACGATCGCGTCGTCCGGCAGGTCCTCGACCGCGTGGAGCGCGGCGTGCGGCACGACCGGATCGGGTGTCTCGGGGATCTCCACGACGGCGTCGTAGCGGACGGCCGAGGTGCCCTCCGGTGCGACGAACCGCCAGCAATTGTTGCCGAAGAGGTCCGTGTACTCGTGGATCGCCAGCTGCGGATCGCTCCAGGTGGACTCGTACACCGCGAGGTGATCGGCATCGGCCCGCGGCTTGACGAGCATGAGCATCGGGACCGGGGCGGTGGTCTCCCAGACGAACTCACAGCCGACGCGGATGCGCATGGCGGAAGTCTACCGAGCCAGGATGCGCATTCCCCCGGTCGGCGCGTCCTTCGCGAAGACGAGCACCGTGTACGCGCCGAGGCCGTTCGGCTCGACGAGCACGTCGACCGCGGAGCGCTTGCTCGCCGCGCGGAGCTGGTCGAGCGGGTCGGTCGGCCGGCCGTACTGCTCGCGCACGCCGAGACCGAGGAGCGCGTCGCGCTGGGTGGTCATGCCGGCGAAGGTCAGGCCGGCACCCTCGGCCGCCCGACGGATCGCGGTGACGTTCACGCTGGCGGTGAGGTCGTGCGCGCCGGGCTCCGCCAGCGCATCGGCGACCAGGCGGTGGCGGGAGAAGCCGCGCACGGTGCCGGCGCCGCCGCGGCTGAGGAGGTCCACCTCCTCGCCACCGTAGTCGATGATCACGAGGTAGCCCTGCGCGATGGCCGCGGCGAGCTGCGCGACCCAGCTCTCGGCGCCGAGGCTCACCTCCCATCGTCCGCCGACCGGCAGGCTGTCGGGCACGCGGTAGCGGAGGTCCGGGTGGCTCGGCGCGCGCAGCGTCTCGACGAACGCGCCGTCCTTGGCGTCCACGTACACCTCGCGCACGCCGTCGTCGCTCCGCACCATCACGTGCACCGGGAACGCGTCGAGCACCTCGTTCGCGAACACGATGCCGCGGATCGGCGCGAGCGTTCGGGCCACCGACGCCCACCGCAGCTCGCGGCCTTCGAGCGCCAGGGCCTGCTGCTCGCGCAGCCGCGGGGATACCTCGACGATCGCCGGCCGCGCGGTACGGGCCGCCTCGCCCTTCTCCTTGCCGAGCGCGTCGAGGAGGTCGCGCATGAGGATGCCCCGCCCCGCGCCGGCCTCGACGAGATCCCATTGGGCCGGTTTGCCGATCCCGCTCCACGCGTCGATCGCCGCTCGCGCGAGCGCGCGCCCGAAGGCCGGTCCGAGCTCCGGCGACGTGAGGAAGTCGGCGCCATCGAAGCCGATCGCCGCATGCGCCGTGTAGTAGCCGTCCTGCGGGTCATAGAGCGCCGCGTCCATGAAGTCCGCGAACGTGATCGGACCGCGGGCGCGGATGCGCTCGACGAGCCGGTCGCGAAGGGTCACGCCGTCAGCTTCGCGCGGATCGCGTCCAGCTGCTCGGCGCGAACGCCGGCCAGGCCGAGGTATGGGGCGGCGCCCCCGAACGCCTCCCGCAGCGCCGCGAGGGTCCGCTCCATCACCCAGGCCCGCTTGGCCACGCCGTCGTCGACCGCGGCTGCGCGATCGGGATTCTCGGCCTTGAATCGCTCGTACTCGGGGACCAGCTCAGCGTCGCTGGCCGCGTAGTCGGCGACGATCTCGGCATCGGGCACCCCGAGCGCCGCGAGCAGCGTCGCGATCACGATCCCCGTCCGGTCTCGGCCGGCGACACAGTGCAGCAGGATCGCCGGCTCCGCCTCGGCGATGGCCCCGATCACGTCCGCGAGCCCGCCGTCCGGGACCGCGATGCGTCGCAGCTCGTCGGCCAGCGTCCCGGCGTGCGCGCCATCGTGGAGGGCCATGATCCGGGCCGAGGTGAACGGCACCCGCCGGTAGGTCACGCCCTCGCGGTACGGGCTCGCGCTCTCGGCCACCTCGTCGTCGCCGCGGAGGTCGATGACCGTGCGGATGCCGTGCGCGCGGACCGCCGCCCGTCCCGCGTCCGTGAGCGTCCCGATCATCGACGCGCGGACCAGCCGCCCGCGGGCCAGCAGGACGTCACCGCACGTCAGGCCACCGATGTCGCGAACATTGAGGCAGGCGTCCCAGGCGAGACGCCGGTCGGCCGCGACTATGCGCTCCAGCGCGGCGGGCCCGGCGGCCGGATCTCGGGCGGACGGATGGAGTCGCGCTTCGACTCGTCCCCCAGTGGGATGTGCTCGGACGGCTTCCAGGTCCGGGCCGACGCGAGCTCTTCCTTCGCGAGGACGGTGACGCCGAACCGCTGGTAGGTCGAGAGCTCGAAGTTCGGGGTCTCGCCGAGCGCGCCGTGCGGACACACCTCGACGCAGTCGCCGCAGTAGATGCAGCGCACGACGTCGAGCTCGTAGGTCTGCAGGTCGCGCTCGCGCATCATCAGCGCGCCGGTCGGGCACGTCTCGGCGCACGCGCCGCACGACACGCAGTCGGTGTAGCTGAGCGAGACGTTCCATGGCGTCGTGACGATCGAGTCGTAGCCGGCGCCCATGAGCCCGTAGCAGTTCGCGCCGATGACGTCCCGGCAGATCCGCACGCACTGCGTGCAGTTGATGCACTTGTTGAGGTCGCGAAGGATGAAGTCGTGGCTGAAGTCGTACTCGTAGTCGTGGTAGTCGATCGGCTCGGCGCGGTGGAAGCGGTTCTCGGTGAGACCGTGCTCGAGCGACAGCCGCTGCAGGTGGCAGCGCCCGACGTCGGGGCAGACGCACTGCAGGCAGCGCGCGGCTTCCTTCTCGGCACCGGCCTTGTCGTAGCCGTTCTCGATGAGCTCGAAGCTCTTCACGCGGTCCGCGAACGGGAGGAATGGCATGCGGACCTGCGGCTCCTCCGGCTTGTACGGGACGATGTCGATGAGCTCGGGGACCCGCTCCTCTTCGCGGATCTCTTCGGCCACGACGGACATGTCGTCGCCCGCGAGGTAGCGGTCCATCGCCTTGGCCGCGAGCTTGCCCTGGGCCACGCACTGGATCACGGTCACCGGCCCCATCTGCGCGTCGCCGCCGGCGAACACTCCGGGTCGGTCGGTCATGAGCGCGCCGTTCGCGACGATGGTCTCGCGGCGCGTCTTGCGCATGCCCGGCGTCGTCTCCATCCAGTCGAGGACCGGCGACTGCCCGATCGCCGGGATCACCGTGTCGCACTCGATGGTGAACTCGGAGCCTTCGACCGGGACCGGCCGGCGCCGCCCGGACGCGTCCGGCTCGCCGAGCGCCATGCGCTGGAACTCGACGCCGCCGGCGCGGCCGTTCTTCTCGATGATCCGGACGGGCGCGGCGAAGAACTCCAGCTTGATGCCCTCGTGCTCGGCGTCGTCGACCTCGGTGTAATGCGCCCCCATCTCCTTGCGGCCCCGGCGATACACCACGGTCACGTCGGCGCCCAGTCGCCGCGACGTGCGCGCGCAGTCGAAGGTGGTGAACCCACCGCCGAGGACGACGACCTTGTTGCCCACCCCGACCGGCACCGGGTCGCCGGACGCGTTCTGCCGCAGGTAGTTGATCGCTTCGATCACCCCGGGGAGGTCCTCACCGGGGATGCGCAGCTCGTTGCTCGTCCATGCCCCGATCCCGAGGAAGATGGCGTCGTAGCCCTGGGCGAAGAGGTCGTCGATCGTGAAGTCGCGCCCGAGCTTCATTCCGCCCTTGAACTCGGCGTCGCGCAGCTGCCACACCGAGTTGAGCTCCTTGTCGAGCTTCACCTTCGGCAGGCGGTATTCGGGGATGCCGTAGCGGAGCATCCCGCCCTGCTTCTCCATCATGTCGAACACCGTGACGGCGTGACCCTTCAGCGCGCTGTAATACGCGCAGGTGAGCCCGGCCGGGCCGGCACCGATGACCGCGACGCGCTTGCCGGTCGCGGCCTCCTGCGGGAACGGGGTCGGGGCCTGGTCCATCTCCATGACCAGCTCGCCGGTGTATCCGTGGCACTGGCAGATGGCGATCTCCTCCTCGACGAGACCGCGCCGGCAGACCTCCTGGCATGGCTTCGGGCACACGAGCCCGAGCGCGTACGGGAACGGCAGGACTTCCTTCACGAGGCGCGCGGCCTCGACGTGCTGGCCCTTCGCCATCAGCTCGAGGTAGCCGGGGATGTCGATGTGCGTCGGGCAGCCGACCTGGCACGGGGGCATGCAGTAGGCGTTGTGGTCGGAGAGGATGTATTCGAGGTTCTGCTTGCGCATGGAGAAGAGGCCGTCGCTCGTCGCGGTGACCTTCATCCCCGGCTCGACCGCGAGGTGGCAGCTTGGCTGCGGGCGGTCGAAGCCCTCGACGTCGACGAGGCACATCCGGCAGGCCGCCGCCGGCGCGAGCTTCTCGTCGTCGCAGAGCGTCGGCACGTTGAACCCGGCCCGCTGCGCCGCGCGGAGGATCGACTCGCCGACCACCGCGGTCACGTCCTGCCCGTCGATCGTGATCTGGCAGACCGGCTGGCCCGAGGGGATCTCGCCATGATGCGAGACCGTCGGGATCTGGGACTCGGAGGGTCCGTAATCCTGGATGAGACTCACGGTCGCGACCTGGTCCTCATGGCTGCGCCATCGTCTCATAGCGGCGCGACCGCGCGGGTCGGCACGTACCGGTCGGGCAGGCGTGGCCGTCGATGTGCGAGCGGTAGTCGTCGGCGAATTCGCTCATCGTCGTCTTCAGGATGGACGCGCTCGTGATCCCGAAGCCGCAGAGCGAGAACTGCTCGAGATGGTTCGCGAGCTCGCCGAGCCACGGCAGGTCGTCGGCACGACCGAGGTCGGAGTAGATCCCCTCGAGGATGCCCTCGACCCGCTTCGTGCCGACCCGGCACGGGACGCAGATGCCGCAGGTCTCCTTCGCGAGGTAGTCGAACAGCTTCGCCGCCTCGTTCACGATGCACACCGCTGGGCCGATGACCCGGATCTGCGCGGAGCCGAGGTGGGTGCCCGCCGCCTTGAGCGACGCGTAGTCGAGGGCGACGCCGGTCCGCGTCGAGTTGAGGATGCCGCCGGTCGGACCACCGACGTGCAGCCCTTTCAGCGTCCCGCCCGTTGCGCCCCCGGCCCTCGAAACGATGTCCCCGAGCGTCTCGCCGAACGCGACTTCGTAGACGCCGGGCGATGCGACCGCACCGGTCACCGAGACGAGCTTGGTCCCGGGCGACGACTCGGTCCCGACGCGTCGGAACGCCTTGGCGCCGTCGCGCACGATCAGGGGCAGCGCCGCGAGCGTCTCGGCGCTCGACACGACCGTCGGACGAAGGAGTAACCCCTGGCGCGCCGGGTACGGCGGCCGTTGCCGGGCCATCGCCCGGCGCGATTCGAGCACGGCGAGCAGCGCGGACTCCTCGCCGCCCATGAACCCACCGGGCCCGAGCGCGACCTCGATCTCGAGATCGCCCAGGGTGGGCCGCGCCGCTTCGAGCGCGCGGTCGGCCGCGCGCTTGGCGCTTTCGGCATCCGGACGGAGGTAGAGATAGCCGCTCGTCGCGCCCACGGCGGCGGCAGCGATCGCAAGGCCCTCGATCACGAGCTCGGGCTTCTTCAGGAGGATCGTGCGCGCGAGCGGGCTGCCCGGGTCCGCGTCGTACGCGTTCGCGACGACGTACGCGCTGCCGCCGGCAGCGGCGGCGCGGGCGGTCGCGAGCTTGCGCGCGAGGGGGAACCCTGCCCCGCCGCGGCCGCGCAGGCCGCTCGCTTCGATGACCCCGATGAGCTGGTCGGGCCCCATCGACCTGGCGCGGTCGCGCTCGTGCGCCGCGTTGACGTCCGTGTCGAGGATCCGGTACGCGGCGCTAGTCGGCAAACGCGGGCTCCAGCGGGTGCGTCACCTCGTGCTCGTGCAGCCGATCGTGCGATGGAGCGGGGCTCTGCTCCGGCCACAGGCCGGCGATCGCGACGTTGCCGGTGTAGCGGCGGCCGCCGCGCGGGATCGGCGTGCCCTGTCCGTCCGGCGCGCCGCGGAAGTTCGAGAGCAGCGACGCGGTCGTGTAGAGGTGCGTCATCTGCACGCCGAACGCAGCCGCGATCCGCTCGGCCGCGCTCCACGGGAGGTAGCCATACGCGTCGTTCGTCGCGTAGAGCACCCGCGTCATCCGGTCCGCGCCCGCGGGCGTCTCGTGAAGGATTCGGTCGACGATGCCGAGGTCGAGCCCGCGCTCGGCTTCCGCGGGCACGGTGAGCACCGCGTTCGACAGCGGGCGGCGGTCGCCGTACGGCGCCGTCTGGACCATCCGGATGCGGTAGTAGGAGGCGCGCGGCGCGATCGGCGGCCGCTTTCGGAAGGCGTTGCGGAACGTGTACGAGATCGAGATCGCTCGCGGCGGGCAGGCCTTCTCGCACATCAGGCACGACTCGCACTTGAAGATGCTGGTCTCGGGCTCGAGCAGCAGCGCGATGAGCCCGCGGCTGCGCTCCGGCAGCTCGCGCTTCTCGTACGGGTACTTGCGCGTGACGCTCTTGCGCATGAACACGTGACTGAGCGTCCGCTTCATGCCGTTGAGGATCCCGAGCATTACCGGTCCACGTCGCCGAGCACGATGTCGATCGAGCCGAGGATCGCCACGACGTCCGCGACGAGCCGGCCCTGAAGAAGCCACGGCAGGATCTGCAGGTTGTTGAACGACGGGCCGCGCATTTTCGCCCGGAACGGGTTCGTCGCCGAGCCGCCCGAGCTGATCATGTAGATGCCGACCTCGCCCTTGGCGCCCTCGACCGTGTAGTAGGCCTCGCCCTTCGGGCACTTCCACACGTGGCCGAGCCGCGCGCGCACGGCGCCACCGGGGAGGTTCGCGATGCACTCGCGCACGATGTCGATGGCCCGGCGCATCTCGCCGAGCCGCACCTTGTACCGCGCGTACGCGTCGCCCTCGACCGAGGTCACCGACTTGAAGCTCTCAAGCTCGGGGTAGATGGAGTACGGGCGGTCCTTCCGGAGGTCCCAGTCGACCCCCGACGCGCGGAGGATCGGGCCGGTGAGGCCGTACTGGGTCGCGACGACCCCGGGGATGCCGCCGACGCCGATGGTCCGCTCGAGGAAGATCTCGTTCGTCTCGAAGAGCTCGACGTAGTCCCGCTCGATGTGCCCGGCGAACCGGTCGAGGAACCGCTCGAGCTTGGCCAGCATGCCCGGCGGGAAGTCGTAGAGCACGCCGCCCGGACGGAAGTAGTTGAAGTTCATGCGCGACCCGCAGAGCTCCTCGAACAGGTCGAGGATCTCCTCGCGGTCGCGGAAGCAGTAGAGCATCGGCGTCGTCGCGCCGACATCGAGGCCGTAGGTGCCGAGCCATACGAGGTGCGACGCGCAGCGCGACAGCTCGTCCACGATCACGCGGATGTACTCGGCCCGCCGCGGGACGTCGATCCCGCCGATGGCCTCCATCGCGCCGGCGTAGCAGTGCTCCTGCAGCATGTTGGAGACGTAATCGGCCTGGTCGGCGTAGCGGATGCCCTGGTGGAATGTTCGCCACTCGAAGATCTTCTCGATCCCCCGGTGCAGGTAGCCCATGACCGGGATGCACTCGACGACCTTCTCGCCCTGGAGCTTCAGCACGAGCCGGAGGACGCCGTGGGTCGATGGGTGCTGCGGCCCGAGGTTGAGGATGAGCTCCTCGGTCTCGAGGCCCTCGTCGCTCTCGATGACCGGGAGCTTCACCGAGGCGGCTTCCTCGATCGCCGCACGCTCGCGGTCGATGGTGGTCAGCGCTCAGCCACCTTTGAAGATCTTCTCGCGAAGCCGGAGCACGCCCTCGGTCAATGCCTCGGGCCGCGGCGGGCAGCCCGGCACGTACACGTCGACCGGGACCACGGTATCGACGCCCTGGAGTGTCGCGTAGCTGTCCCAGAACTCGCCCCCGGAGCTCGCGCAGTTGCCCATCGCGATGACCCACTTCGGCTCGGGCATCTGCTCGTACAGGCGCCGCAGCCGCGGAGCCATCTTGTGGGTGACGGTACCCGCGACGATCATCACGTCGGCCTGGCGGGGGCTCGAGCGGAACACCTCGGCGCCGAAGCGCGCGAGATCGTGGTGCGACGCGGCGCTCGCCATCATCTCGATCGCGCAGCACGCGAGGCCGTAGCCGAGCGGCCACGGGCTCCGCGAGCGGGCCCAGTTCACGAGCATGTTCACCGACGTGAACACGATGTTGTCGTCGCTGGCGGTGACGCCGGAGATCATCCGCGGCTCGTGGCCGCCCATCCCGGTCTGGGTGGTCAGCGGCCGGCGCTGGATGACGTCCTCTTCGAAATCGATGGGATGGACGTCGAGGGGGGCCTTCTGATCGATCGCCATCAGATGTCAGTCTAACCGTGGTTCTCGTGGCTTGCCCGCAGCAGCGCGAGCAGCGACGCATGCAACGGACGGCCCGAGGCGACGATCTCCGCGTGCTCGGTCCAGGTGACCGCCCCGCCAGCTTCCCGGACCAGCAGATCGCCCGCGGCGGAGTCCCACGCGGACCGTGACACCTCGAAGTACGCGTCGACGCGGCCCGCCGCGACCCATGCCAGGTCGAGCGCCGCGGACCCGGCTCTTCGGATGTCACGGACCTGTCCGGCGACGCGGGCCAGCACGCCCGCTTGCGCGGTCCGTTCGGCCGCTGCGTAGCTGAATCCGGTCGCGACGAGCGCGAGACCGGGGTCGCTTACGTCGCTCGTCGCGAGCCTGCGCTCGCCCAGGAAGGCGCCGCCGCCGCGGACCGCCGAGAACAGCTCGTCGCGCGGCGGGTCGTAGACCACGCCCGTCAGTCCGCCGTCCGCATCAGCGCAGCCCACGCTCACCGACCATTGCGGGATCCGGTACAGGTAGTTCACGGTCCCATCGAGCGGGTCGACGTACCACGTCCGGCCCGACGAGCCGGCGACACGCTCGCCCTCCTCGGACACGATCCCATCGTCGGGGAACGCCGCGCGCAGGCGGGCGGTGAGCAGCGCGTCGGCCGCCCGATCGGCATCCGAGACCGGATCCGTTCGCGTGGATTTCGAGCCGACGCCTCTCGGAGCGGAACGCGCGTGCTCGAGCAGGACGGCACCGGCCTCGCGGGCGGCCGCGCTCGCGATCGAGAGCAGCTCGGCCGCGGGTGTCAGGCCCAGGCTGGCGTCAACGTGCCCTGCGCGTCCCGCCAGTAGGGCGCCCACGCGAGGGCAACGAGTCGCACGTCGATGTTCGACTTGGTGGGGCGCAGCGGCGCAGCGTCGAGCCCGCCGGCCCGGCGCTCGATCTCGGCATTGAGCGCGTCGAGCTCCTGCTGCGCCGCAGCGACGTCGGCCTTGGCCCGTCCGACGTCCTGCTGCTGCTCCACCGAGCGGCCCACCCCGCGCGCGGCCGTGGTCGCGCGGCCGAGCGTGGCCGACGTGGCCTTGCGTCCAAGGATCGCACCGAGGACCGTCGCGCCCACCGACACGGCCGTCTGGAGCTCGGCGGCGTGGGCCTGGCCCTGCTCCCGAGTGACCGCCTGCTCGGCGTTCCGGATCTTCTCCTCGAGGCGATGCACCTTCGGCGCGTAGTCGGCGCGCATCTTCTCGACGAGGGCGTCGCGCTGCTCGCGACCGGCCTGACGGAGATCGAGTGTGGCGTTGCGGAAGAGCCAGGACGCGAACTCGGCCTTCCAAGCCGCGTAGCTCTTCGCATTCGTCGCTGCAGCCGGGGCCGGCTCGAACGTCGCCCCGCTCTGCGGCGCGGTGTCGAGGTCGGCGGCGGGGAACGCCGCCGTCGCGGCCTTGTCCCAGTCGATCGCCGGCGCGGCGTCGAGCGGGGCGAGGTAGAGCAGCTCATTCGTCGTGTCGATGCCGTTCTTCCCATCGGCGAACCGCACGCTCGCCGACCCGAGAAGCCGCGGCTGGTACACGAGGGTCGCGCCCGGCGGACCCGCGCGCGGAGGAATGAATCGCTGCGTCACGTCCGCGGGCACCTTCGGCGCCGCCGAGGCGGTCTCGGCCGGTGGCGGGGTCGCGGCCGGCGCAGCCTGCGGAGCGACGGGCTTCCGCCCGGCCATGAGCTGTCGGATCTGATCCCTCGTGAGCGGACCTCGGAGATACGACATCGCCCAGCGGGTCTCGAAGACCACGGGCGCGTCCTCGTGCACGTCGTTCATCAGGAAGACCCGGTTGCCGAGCCCTGACAGGATCTCGCCGATCTTCGCCTTGTCGAACTTCGCGTTCGTGGCGGCCGCCGCGCCCTCGAGCCCCTCCAGCACGCGGGCCTTGTCCCGTTCCGTCTGCAGCCGGCCGAGGAACCAGGTCCCGGTATTCGCTAAGCCCTTGTAGTCGAGGTCGACGGGATTCTGCGTCGCGAGCACGACTCCGAGGCCGAACGCGCGCGCCTGCTTCAGCAGCGTGAGCAGCGGGAGCTTTGACGGAGGCGTCGCGACCGGCGGGAAGTAGCCGAAGATCTCGTCCATGTAGAGGATCGCGCGCAGGCTGGTGGTGCCCGACTGGGTCCGCACCCAGGACAACACCTGGTTCAGCAGCAGCGAGACGAAGAACATCCGCTCGGCGTCGGACAGGTGCGCGATCGAGAAGACGGACACCCGCGGCTTCCCCTCCGGGCCGTGGAGGATCTTGCCGATGTCCAGGGCCTCGCCCTGCAGCCAGATCGAGAATCCGGGCGCGGCGAGCAGGTTGTTGAGCTCCGTCGCCAGCGCCTTCCGCTCTCTTGACGGATAGAACGCTTCGACCTCGAGTACCCCGACCTTGGCCATCGGCGGGTCCTGGATCTGCTGGATGATCGTGCTGAGGTCGAGATCCCGGCCAGCCGACCAGGCAAGGGTGAAGATGTTGGACAACAGGATGTGCTCGCGGCTCTTCACCGGATCGGCGGCGATACCGAGAAGCCCGAGCAGGCTCGTCGCGGTCGACGACACGCGCTCCTGCAGCAGCTCGGCGTCATCGCGGAGCTGGGCTGCCGGCGCCGCGAATGACGCGATGATCGAGACCGGTATGCCCGCGGTCGATCCCGGCGTGTAGATGGTGAAATCGGCAGCGTCCCTGAGACGCTTGATGCGCGCGCCGTCCTCGCCCCACGACGCGAGGCCGTCCGTCCACAGCTTTGCCTGCTGGGCAGCGAACTCGTCGGGACCGAGGCCCTTCTGACGCCCGTCGTCCTCGTTGACCCAGGGCCGGAAGTTCTCGGGGCGCAGCTCAGGGAAGGTGAGCAGCAAGTTCGTGAGGTCGCCCTTCGGGTCGATCGCGATCGTCGGAACGCCGTCGAGGGCGGCCTCTTCGATGAGGTTGATGCAAAGACCCGTTTTCCCGCTCCCGGTCATGCCAACAGCGACGGCGTGAGTGACCAGATCCTTCGAGTCGTAGAGGATGATGCCGGTCTCGGGGGCCTTCTTGTCGATGTCGTACGGGCGCCCGAGGTAGAAGACGCCAAGCTTTTCGTAATCGGCGAGCTTCGGCGCGGACCATGTCGCGTTGGCCATCAATTCACCTCGTCGACGTGGTCGTCACGAACGCGCCGGACCAGCCGAGCATACCCGCGGCCGTCCAGTATCGATCCCCGCGGACCGCTGCTCGAAGGCCCGCCGGATCGCGGCGTTCTGCGCCGCGGTATCGGACGCGGTCGCGGCGGCCGGCGCGGTCGGGGCGGCTGGTGCGTCGGGGCGCAGGTGGTGGCAACGCGCGTGCCACGGCCGCGCACGCGATCAGGCGCGCGACTTCAGGCGCGGTGCGCCCCCGGCCTTCCGTCATCCACCACGAAGGTCGCGATCGTGCTCACGGTGGCGGTCGGGGCGGTCACCGTGGACACCGCGCGGAAGTCGGCGGTCAGCCGGCCGCGCTCGACGGTGCAGCGCACGTAGCCGCGGTGGTTGTCGAAGAAGTGCAGCTGCGGATTCTTCGCCGATCCGTCGAACTGCGTCGCCGGGACGAATGGATCGCCCTCGGAGCTGATCGATGTGCCGAGGAACTCGGTCGCGACCTTCGGGGAGGCCGGATCGGAGAAGTCCTTCTTGATGTCGTAGACGAAGTCGACGTGGCTGTCGCCGGAGAGCACGACCGCGTTCTTCGTCTTCGCGAACTGCTCGATCAGCGTCTGGCGGTCCGCGACGTAGCCCATCCAGTTGTCCACCCCGTCGAAGTGGTGTGTCGCCGGGTCGGGGCTCGAGTCCTGCTGGGCGAAGCGCACGGACTGCGCCACGAAGTTCCAGGCCGCGTGCGACGCGCCGAGACCGCTGATGAGCCAGTCCCGTTGCCCCGCGCCCAGCATCGTGCGCTTCGGGTCGAGGCTCGGCGCGCAGTAGCCGGACGGCGTCTCGGCGTTGTCCGCGCACAGCGGCACCTCGGGCGAGCGGTACTGGCGGGTGTCGAGCACATGGAACGTCGCGAGGTCCCCGAACGACAGCGCCCGGTACAGCTTCAGCGCCGGGCCCGAGGGCCGCGCGACGCGGATCGGCAGGTGCTCGTAGTACGCCTGATACGCGTTCGTCCGCTCGAACACGGCCTGCTTGTTCTTCGGATCGTTCACGTCGATGCCGCCGGCGTAGTTGTTCTCGACCTCGTGGTCGTCCCACGTCGCGATCCAGGGGAACGCCGCGTGCGACGCGCGCAGGTTCGGGTCGGTCTTGTACTGCGCGTAGCGGTCGCGGTAGTCGGCGAGGGTGAACGCCCAGCCGCGCTTCGCGTAATCGCGGACGCGGTCACCGCGCGCGTCGCCCTCGTAGATGTAGTCGCCGAGGAACACCACGACCTGGAGGTCCTCCTGCGCGAGCGCGGCGTGAGCCGTGTAGTAGCCCTGGGTGTAGTTCTGGCACGAGGCGAACGCGAACCGCAGCACCGCGGGGCTCGCACCCGCGGCGGGCGCGGTCCTGGTGCGGCCGATGGGGCTGTCGAACCCTCCGGCGCGGAAGCGGTACCAGTACGGGCGGTCCGGCTCGAGGCCGGTCGCGTCGACGTGCACCGAGTGCGCGAGCTCGGCGATCGCGCTCACGGTGCCGGACTTCGCGACGTCCGCCATCGCCTCGTCGCGGGCGATCGTCCATGCGACCTCGATCGGCGCGCCCGGCATCCCGCCGCCGTGAAGCGGGTCCATGGCGAGCCGGGTCCAGAGGATCACGGCGTCGGGCAGCGGGTCGCCGGACGCGACGCCAAGGGTGAACGGGTCTTTGTCGAGCTTGATCGGCGCGGAGGTCTGGGCGCACGCGGCCAGGGGCGCGAGCGCGGCCAGGGCGGCGATCCGTGCGGAGGCGGCGAGGAACGCGCGACGGTCCAGGTGGTGTGGGACCGCGCTAGGCCGAAGCACCCTCGTGAGCGCGGTATTGGAGCTCGTAGAGGCGATGGTAGACGCCGTGCTGACCGAGGAGCTCGCGGTGCGAGCCCATCTCGGCGACCCGGCCCTTGTGCAGCACGATGATCCGATCGACGTTCTGGATCGTCGAGAGGCGGTGGGCGATGATGATCGAGGTCCGCCCGACCATGAGCTTCTTCAGCGCGTCCTGGATCAGGTGCTCGGTCTCCGTATCGACGGACGAGGTGGCCTCGTCGAGCACCAGCATGATCTCCGGGTTGAACGCGATCGCCCGGGCGAACGCGAGGAGCTGCTTCTGGCCGACCGATAGGGTCGAGCCGCGCTCCGTCACCACGGTCTCATACGCATCCGGCAGCCGCTCGATGAACTTGTCCGCGTTCACGAAGCGCGCGGCCGACCGCACTTGCTCGTCGGTGATGCCGGTCTCGTTCAGGCGGATGTTCGAGGCGATCGTGCCGGCGAAGATGAACGGGTCCTGGAGCACGACGCCGACATGCCGGCGGACATCGCGCTGCGCCAGGTCGCGCAGGTCCACCCCGTCCAGGAGGATGCGGCCCTTCTGCACGTCGTAGAAGCGCGAGATGAGGCTGATGATCGAGGTCTTCCCCGCCCCGGTCGCACCGACGATGGCGACGCTCTCGCCGGCGGAGATCTTGAAGTCGACGTCGCGCAGGACCCAGTCGCCCTCGTTGTACGCGAAGGACACGTTGTCCATCGTGATCTCCCCACGGACGCTCGGGAGCGCGATCGGGTGCGGCGCGTCCACGATCGTGGCCTCCGTGTCCAGAAGCCGGAACACGCGCTCGGACGAGGCCATGGCGGACTGGAGGATGTTGTATTTCTCCGACAGATCCTGGATCGGCCGGAAGAATTGATCGAGGAGCTGCCAGAACGCGAGCAGCGTGCCGATGGTCAGCTGCCCGCCGAGGGCCCAGTAGCCGCCGGCGATGAAGATCGCCGACGCAGCGCCCGCTCGGGTGAACGTGACCGCCGGGAAGAACAGGCTCATCGCCTTGATCGCACCCTGGTTCGCGTTCAGCAGGTCGGTGTTCAGCTCATCGAACTGCCGGTACGCCCGCGGCTCGCGCGTGAACAGCTGAACGATCGACATCCCGCTGATGTTCTCGTTCAGGTACGCGTTGATCCGGGCGAGCCGGATCCGGATGCTCCGGAACGACTCGCGCATCGTCTTCCGGAAGTAGAACGTGAGCGCGACGATGATCGGCAGCGTCGCGTACGTGAGGAGCGCGAGTCGCCAGTCGAGGAACAGCAGGACGACGGCGATACCGATCAGCATGAGGAAGTCGCCGAAGATCGACACGACCCCTTGGGTCACCATGTCGGTGAGGGCGTCGATGTCGTTGGTGATCCGGGTCATGAGCCGGCCCACCGGGTTGCGATCGAAGAACGAGAGCGACAGCGACTGCAGGTGCCCGAACAGCTGGACCCGCAGGTCGTACATCGCGCGCTGTCCGACATACGTGGTGAGGATGTTCTGCCCATACCGCAGGGCGGCCGACGCGAGCAGCACGCCGAGGTACGCCGCGCCGAGCGGCACGAGGAGCCGGAGGCCTTCGGCGGCCGGGATGTCACCGTTCACCGCCGGCGCGATGGCCGAGTCGATCAGGAACTTCGTGATGATCGGCGGCGCGATGTCGGAGAACGACAGGAACACGAGCACCACGAAGGCCACGGCGACCGGCCCTTTGTACGGCCGCAGATACGAGAGCAGCCGCCGCATGAGCCGCCCGTCGTAGGCCTTACCGAGGATCTCGTCCTCCTGGAAGAAGCCGGCCATCTAGCCGTTCTCGCCCATCCCGCCGCTGCCCATGCGCGTGCGGAACTCGGTCGGCCCCGTGTCCTGCGCGGCCTTCACCCGCTTCTCGTGCTCGTCCCGTTCGGTGTCGACGTCGAGCTCCTCCTCGAGCAGCTGACGGCGGTACATCTGGGCGTAGATGCCGTTGCGTTCGAGGAGCTCGCGGTGCGTTCCGCGCTCGGCGACCCGTCCTTCGTCCAGGACGAGGATCTCGTCGGCGTCCTTCACGGTCGAGATGCGGTGGGCGACGATGATGCTCGTGCGCTCCTGCAGGACGCCGCGGAGACGCCGCAGGATCTCTGACTCGGTGTACGTGTCCACTGCGCTCATCGCGTCATCGAGGATCACGATGCGCGGATCCTTCGCGACGGCCCGCGCGATCGCCGTCCGCTGCTTCTGGCCCCCCGACAGCGTGACGCCCCGCTCGCCGATCATGGTGTCGTAGCGCGCCGGGAAATCTTCGACGTCCTTGTTCAGCTGCGACACGTCTCCGGCCCAGTCGAGCTTCGGATCGTCGAGCGCGGCCTCCAGGCCGAAGCTCACGTTCTCGCGCAGCGGGACGCTGAACAGGAACGTCTCCTGCGGGACGTAGCCGACGGCTCGCCGAAGGGCCGCCAGCGGGTACCGCTTCACATCGATCCCATCGATCAGCACGTCGCCCGACGTCGCGTCGAAGAGCCGCGGGATGAGGTTCACCAGGCTGGACTTGCCGGCACCGGTGTGGCCCACGATCGCGAGCGACCCGCCCGCCGGCACCGTGAAGCTGATGTCGTGGAGCACTTCGGTCGGGCCGTACGCGAAGCTCACGTTGCGGAACTCCACCTCGCCCCGGACGGCGTGCGTGGCGGGATCGGCCGGGTCGGAGATGTCCGGCTGCGCGTCCCAGATCTCCTGGAGCCGCTGGAGCGAGGCCCAGCCCTGCTGGAAGAGATTCGAGACCCACCCGAGGGCGATCATCGGCCACGCCAGCAGGTTCAGGTACGCGACGAACTGCACGAGCTGGCCCAGGGTCATCCGTCCCTCGATCGCGTCCTGCCCGCCGATGTAGAGCGTCGCGAGCACCGCGAGGCCGAGGATGAAGGACATCGTCGGCCAGATCAGTCCGTCCATCCGCCGGAGGTTGATGGCCCGGCGGACGTACTCCTCGTTCACGGCGGCAAAGCGCGCGATCTCCGCGTTCTCCTGGGAGAACGCCTTCACCACACGGATGCCCGAGAAGTTCTCCTGCGCCGTCGTCGACATCTCCGAGAACTGCGCCTGGAGCCGCTCGAACTTCACGTGCACGCGCCGGCCGATGATCCAGAACGTCAGCGACACCAGGGGCATGAGGACGACGGACAAGAGCGTGAGCTTCACGGAGACGCCGAGCATCGAAACGATCGTGAACGCGAACGTCATGGTCGTGGACGCGACGTTCATCACGCCGGGGCCCTGCATCTGCCGCACGGCGGAGAGGTCGTTCGTCATGCGAGCCATCAGGTCGCCGATGCGCTGGTGCTGGAAGTACCCAAGGTGCATCCGCTGCAGGTGCGCGAACAGGTCGTTGCGCATGTCGTATTCGATGTAGCGGGACGTGTTCATCAGGAAGTAGCGACCGGTGGCCCGGCAGATCGCGTCGAGGCCCGAGAACAGGAGCGCGAGCAGCGCCAACCGCGCGATCGCGTCGAGCGTCGTGCCGCGGTTGAGGCCGTCGATGATCTGCCCGATGAAGCGCGGCGGCACGACGGCAGCGACGGACCCAGCGGCGACGGCCAGGATGCCGAGGAGGAGCTGGGTGCGGTGCCTGCCGACGTAGTGGAAATAGGTGGCCCGGGCGGAGCTCACGTGATGCCAAGTCTAATCGGGGCTGTCCGCATCGCCGGTCACATTCCGGACGCGGCCTCCGCTCGCACGTGACCCCGTGATGCGCGGCCGCCTACCCAGGCGACCAGACACGCCATCGCGCCGGCGACGAACACCGGCGCGACGCCGTACGCGTCCGCCACCGGCCCGACCAGCAGGAGCGGCGCGAAGCTGAAGACCGACACGAGCATGTTCAGCACGCCGAAGATGCGGCCACGGATCTCGTCGTGCAGGTCTGACTGCAGCCGGGTCATCGACGGCACGGTGATGAACGCGTACGACAGGCCGAAGACGAATGCGGTGAGGCTCACGAGCCCCACGAAGAACGGGAAGCCCGCGGTCGGGCCGGTCGCGTTGCGGAAGATCACGCCGAGCGGCCGCTCGGCCGCGAGGATCAACAGCGCGATCGCGGTGACGAGGAGCCCGGTGCCGATCGCGCGGTTCGGCGCGAGCCGGCCGCCGATGGCGTTCAGCGCCCCGAGTCCGACGACCACGCCGAGGCCGGCGGGCGCCACGAGGACGACCACGTTCTTTTCGCCAAGGCCGAGCACCTCGCGGACGAATCCGGGCGCGAGCGCGCCGGCGACCGCCACGAGCATGTAGGTGAGCGCGATGTAGACGAGGGACCACACCACCGGCGGGTGTTTCCGCAGGTACGCGAAGGCCTCTGCGACGCCCCCGAGGGTCTCCGCGACCGCCTTCCCCGCGACCGCCACGCCGATGAGCCGGCCCTCGCGGGTGACCGGCGCGACGGTCGGGACGGTCAGGCAGAGCAGCGCGGCGCCGGCGAACATCGCGCCGACCACGATGAACAGCGCCAGGTAGCCGGAGAGCGCGATGACGATCGGCGCAAGGATGATGAAGCCGACGAGGAACGCTCCGTTGAACGTGAACGTGAACAGTGAGTTCGCGACGAGGAGATCGCGTTTCCGCACGATCGCCGGGATCGTCGCCGATTCGGCCGGCACGAAGAAGACGGTGATCGCCGCGACGAGGAAGTTCACGATGTAGGCGGTCGTCACGCTCTCTCCGAGAACGAAGAGCGGCAGCACCGCCGCGGCCCGGAAGGCGTTGGTGATCACGAGCACGCGCTTGCGGTCGCTGCGATCGACGACGACCCCGGCGAACACGCCGAACACGACGGCCGGCAGGATCGCAAGCAGGATCAGGATGGACGACGAGGTGTTGGACTTCGTCAGCTCGCCGACGAGCACGATGAGCGCGAAGGTCGTCGCGTTCGCCGCCACCTGCGACAGGATCTGCGCGGCCCAGAGGGCCAGGAAGGCACGATTGCGGAAGATGCCGCGCTCCGCGGCGTCATCGCCCGGCTGGCCCATCGGCCCGCCTATTCGACCGGCGCCAGCGGACCGCGCTCGACGAACCGCTTGATGTCGCGCTCGAGCTCGCTGCGGGCGATGAGGACGCGCCGGCCGCAGGTCATGCAGCGCACCCCGATGTCCGCCCCGAGCCGGACCACCCGCCAGGCGTCGCCTCCGCACGGATGCGCCTTTCGCAGCACGACGACGTCGTCGAGGTAGAGGGGCAGCGGCGGCTTCGGCATCAGGACGCGGAGTCTAGAAGCGGCGCTCAGCGCTGGAGCGCGACCGCCGGTACGTCGATCGCCGTTTCTTTGGTCACCGTGAAGTGAGTCTTCGGATAGATGAGCTCGAACTGGCCCTCGATCCCCCCGGTGCGCGTGATCGCGACGTAGACGACGTCGCTCGCGCCGATCGCCTTCACCGTCCACGGCCCGTTCAGCTGCCGGCCGTCGAGGAGGATCGTGTGGTCCGGCCCCGGCCCATACCACGAGCGCGCGCCGACGCGCACGTCATTCACGGAGATCGCTTCGGCACCGGCGTTGCGCAGCTCGTTCGTCAGGTCGCTCATCGCCCGATCGTCGAACGCGCCGTCGATCTTCACAGTGATCCCCTGCCCGCGCGCGGCACTCAGCGCGGCGAAGATCTTCAGCTGATCGATCTCGCGCTGGCTCTCGGTCAGCGATCCCTGGCCGCTGGCGACGGACTCGCGCGCCGCGGCCACACGCAGCCGGAGATCGAAGATCTCGTCGCGGAGGGAGTTGTTGCGGTCGGAGAGATTCGCGATGAGCGTCGTCAGTGATGCCGGGGTCTCGAGCTGCAGGCTGCGCGAGTAGACGTCCTGCGAACGGAACTGCGTCACGACGAGGATGCCGAGGAACAGCGCGACGACCGTCGCCGCGATCGCGCCGGCGTTCGATCTCATTGCGGGATCGCGACGCGCACGGTCAGCGCGCCGTCATACGCCGGCACATTGATCGCGTTGGCCCGGGTCACCCGGAAGCCCAGGCCCTGCACGTCGCGACGGGCTTTGATGTCGCGAAGCTGGTTCGGGTCGTCGAAGGCGCCGAGCACGCTGTTCTGCGGCCCGATGACGGCGATGTTGAACGGTGGTGAGAGCAGCGTGCCGTTGACCATGATCGTCGAGCCGACGCAGTACACGCTCGTACTGGAGACGACGCGCTGCGCGTTCACCGAGATCGCCTGCGCCCCGCCGCGCCACGCGGTGTTGAGGATGTCCGTCAGATCCGTGGAGTGGCAGATCGCCTGGTCGAGGTTCGCGGCGCCCGCCGCGACGGTGTGCGAGTCGTCCAGCTGCACCATGACGCCGTCGCCGGTGAGCGGGCTGAGCCCAGCCTGGGCCTTCAGCAAGGCGAGCTGCTTCTCGAGCTCGCTCGCGGCGCCGCTCTGCGACGACGCGTTCGTCTGGATCGTATCGAGCTGCGCGCGCAGATCCTGGAGCTGGGCCTTGAGGTCATCCTGCTCCTTCTGGAGCGCGAGGGCCGCGTCGGTGAGCGGCGCGTTGTAGCGCACGGCGATCTCGCTGCGCTCCTGCTGCCCCTGCCACTGCGACGTGACGAGGAAGCCGAATAGCACCGCCGGGATGAGCAGGGCGAACGCGTGCTGGAGCCGCTGGCGCCGGGGATCCGGCGTCGCGGCCAGGGTCGTCACCGCTCAAGTGTCACACGCGCGAGGAGCCGGTCCAGCTCCGCTCGCTCGGTCGGCGTGACATTCTCGTCGCGTTTCCGCCATTCGGTCACCGCCGGGAGCACGGCCGCGAAGCCCGGCTCCGCGGCGGCCGCGACGAACGTGTCAAGGAACCGATCCCGCAGCGTCCGCAGGATCACCGGCATGAGCCCCGGGCCGTCGATGGTCGAGGTCTTCCCGATCACGTACATGAGCGCGACGTCCGCCTCGCCGGGTCCGTTCGCGGCGTTCGCCCAATCGATCACCACCGGCCCTCGCGGGGTCATCAGCACGTTGCGCGGATGCAGGTCGAGGTGCAGGAGGGATCGCGGCTCGCCGAACCGTGTTGGAAGTCCGGGCATCGGCGGGAGCGCATGCAGGCGGCGGTGGAGATCCGCGAGGATCCGCGCGTATCGGCCGACGTTCCACGGGCGCAGCAGGGTCTGCATCTCGGGCCCGTCCAGCTTCTCGAGTACGAGGTCCGCTCCGGTCGCATCGTGCAGCGCCGGCACGGGAAACCCATGCCCGGCGGCATAGCGGAGCAGGTCGGCCTGCTTCGTCGCGGGCCGGCCGTCCTTGTGACGGCGGAGGACGCGCCCATCGCCGAGATCGAACACGTCGGCGTCGCGGCCGCTTGCGAGAAGTCGCACGAGTGGTCCTGGTCCTCCGTTGTCAGCAGCCCCAGAATTGGGCTCGAGCAATTCTGGGGCTGTAGCTCAGCGGACAGAGCGCCGCCGTCCTAAGGCGGGCGTCGTGGGTTCGATTCCCACCAGCCCCTAGTCGCGCACACCGATTCGAGGTACTGCAGCCATCCTGCGCGCGGAGTCGCTGCGACGAGCCGGCCGTCCTCGATCTCGACGTCGGAGAAGAAGGTCTCGAGCACCTGGCGCCGGAGATGCACAGTGCTCCGTCGCGACGGCTCGACGTGGAAATGAGTAGCCTTGGATGAGGTCCGCCGGGGCTCGCGTCAGCCAAGTCGTCGTCGAGGTCACCACCTCGAGCGGCTACGCGCGTCAAGCGGCTTAGTGGCTCACGCTATCTCGGATCAACGGCGGCAGCCGGCGCGCACCCTTCCGCTGGCAGATCGCGGCACTCAGGTCAACGGAGCGCGTCGAGCTCGTAGACAACCTTCAGATAGCCGAGTCCCAGTGGCATCTCATACCACTCAGATGACACGACCCGATAGCCCTGCGTCACCATCCGCTGCGCATCACGCTCGGCCTGAGGAATCACACGCGCCTCAGAAGAAGGGGTCATGGTCACGCCCACGGCACTCGCCATGGTCCTCAGGAACGCGGTCATGAGTCCGAACAGGAGACCGGCCTTCCCATACACGCGAACGATGCGCGCAGGCTTCAACGTGTGCCCACACTAGTCCGCGAGACAGAGCGAGCATCGGCTGTGAGCCAAGCCTTCGAGCCACGCCCGGCGTCGCTATTCGCCCGAGCCCTCCGCTCTGTCAGGCGCCTGTTGTCTCCCTGGCGCAGGCGTCCGTGTTCGCGCCCGCTCAGGCGATGATGAAGGTGTGCGCCTGGAAGAAATCCGGTGGCTCTTCGATCCCGGCCTCGCGTGGAATCGTGGCCATGGCTTCGTTGAATCGTGCGACAGCCTCTTCCGATTCGAAGACGTCGACGATGCAGAAGCCGTTCTTGCCTTGCCCGGCCATGTGAACCAACAGTCCCTCAAACGGCAGATCAGCGGGCGACTCGAAACGAAACTTGCCACCCGTGAGGCGGCGGACAACCTCCTCGTACTTCTCTTGGGTCAGGCTGGGAACCTGATGCACAGCCATGATCGGCATGGCGCCTACCTCCTTCGCCAGATGACGGCGCGAGCCTAGACCCACGGTCTCAGGCGTCGATGCGCTCGACCCAGGGGCGCCGCGCGACTCGGCCGCTCTGTCTAGTGACTGTTGTCTCGCTCCGGCATGCGGGCGCGCGATTACTCGTTAGGCCCCGCCGGCGTCATGCGCCGACGGCTCCCCTGTGTCACGCGGCTGGAACGAGACGGCCCGTTACGAGCGCCAGTCTGACGTGTGCGTTACGCGGGTTCGATCCCCACCAGCCCCTCGGTTGTGTCTGGTGATAGTCATCTCGCTCGCCCAGGCAAGTCATCTGTCAGCCGCTTCCGTCGCTGGCGAGGTGCGAAGCGGCGTGCGCCGCATCGCCGATGCCGGTACCGTGCGCCGAACAGGATGCGAGCGGCCGGGATCACAGCACTCGGCGAGCCCGTCGAGATCTTCGAAGTGGACGAGCTTGCGACGCCTGCCGCAGGCGAGGTCCTCATCGACGTCGTTGCTGCCGGCATGGGCAACTGGGACGAGCTTGTCAGGATCGGCAGCTGGCAGATCGGCGGCCCGGCTCCGATGGCCCTCGGGACGGAGGCGGCCGGGACGGTCGCAGCGGCAGGCTCCGGCGTTGCCGAGCTGCGCGAGGGCGACGAGGTGATGACACATCCGCTGCCGCTCCGGCGTCACGGGACGTGGGCGGGGAGAGTGCTCGCACCGGCGGCGACCGTCGCGGCCCGGCCGCCAGAGGCGTCCTGGGAAGCCTGCGGAGCGTTTCCCATTCCGGCGCTCACTGCGGCTCAGGCACTCGACGAGGCGCTCGGGATCGAGCGCGGCGGCTGGGTCGTCATCAACGGAGCCGGCGGAGTCACGGGTGGCCTGCTCGTCCAGCTCGCTGCGGCTCGCGGCGCGCGCGTGATCGCGACCGCGAGCGCGAAGAAGGCCGAGCGCATCCGCGACTACGGCGCGTCGGAGGTGCTCGACCATGAGGGCGACTGGACGGCGCTCGTTCGCGAGATCACCGGCGGCGGTGCGCCGAAGGCCGTCAACGCTGCCCGCGGGCAGGCGGCCACCACGCTGAAGGCGGTTGCCGGCGGCGGGCGCCTCGCCACGATCTCGGGCGACCCGCCGCGGGAGGAACGGGGTATCGCCGTGTCCGACGTCTACGTCCGGCCCGATGGTCGGCAGCTTTCGGCCCTCGCGGAGCTCCTGGCCGACGGCACGCTTCGCGTCCCGATCGCGTCCGTCCGTCCGCTCGATCAGGCGGCACAAGCGCTGCGCGAGGTGGTCGCGGGAGCGGACGGCGCGATCGTCCTGTCACTCCGAACCTAGCCTCGACGGCTTCACGGGTCACGCGGCTGGAACGAGACGGCCCCTTTACGAGCGCCATTCTGAGGTGTGCGTTACGCGGATCCGATTCCCAACAGCCGCTTGCGTGTGATGTGTCGCGACATCGGAGACAACGGCTCGGGACATCGCAGTCGTCGACGCCGGTGCGTTGACGTCGCGATCGCAAGCTATTCGGTCAGAGGACACCCGGGTTGGCTAACGACAGAAACACGAACAGCGCGATAACGAGGAGCATCAGGACGATGCCGCCGACGGCCACCGCGATCGACCTGATCACGATCCGGGAGCGGGAGCGGCGGTTCTAGCCATCGTGAATCGCATTAGACGCCGATCTACGGCGAACGGTCGGTGAAGGGGGCCGCGCAAGTGCGGGGCCGCGCGATCGGTCGAGCTCAGGACCACCGCTGCGCGTGATGCTTGCGGCGGGCGACGGCCTCACGGACCCATCGGTCCTGACGTCGATCGCGCCACCACCACATGCCGAAGAACGCGATCGCGGGCGCTGCGAGGACGGCTGCCCCCAGCGGCCAGCGATCGATATTCATGCCGCCAAGCCTCGCGACCGAGCCGGGTCGCCGCATCCCCCGATCGGCGGGCCGGATCTGCGGACGACACCGACTTGCTATCCCGGGAGCGCTCGCGCGGACACCACCGACCGCGGTAAGCACGCGCCGACGGGCCTCCGGCACACTCTGTCGGTGACGACTGAGACGTTCGCCGTCGGACCACGGGACGAGATCGACCTCGATGCATCGCAGGCCTGGCGCGCCGCCCACCCGGTCGGACAGGCCGTGCAGCCCGTTCGCCCGTCGCTCGCCCAGGCTCTCCGAAGACGGCGCCGCTGCCCTCGCGGCGCCGGCCCGGATTGAGCCCGCCCGCCGAGCGAGGCCGGACCCGCACGGTCGTGGTCTGGCTGATCGCATTCAAGGTCATGGTCCTCGTGCTGTTCTTCGATCCGGCGGGCAGCGTCGCGTTCGACCTCCCGAAGTCCCTCGCCAGCCGCGCGATCGAATGGGTCGAGGCGGGTCTTCTGCTGTGGCTGCTCCTCACGTATGGCCGGGCCGCTGTCCCCCATACGCGGCTGCACGCCGCCGTCGCGGGCGTCGGGCTGGTGACCGCGGTCGCCGCGCTCTTCGCGGCTGTGCCGTTCAGCGCGGTGTTCGGGGAGCAGGACCGCTATCTCGGCTTGACGTTCCTCCTTGACATGATCCTGCTGTATCTCGCGGTCGCCGTCGCCGTGCGGACCGAGCGGGACGTTGAGATCCTGCTCGGCGCGATCGTCGTGGCCGGAGTCGTCGCCGGGGGTTACGCGATCATGCAAACGCTCGGCCTCGATCCGTTCGCATGGGCAGCCGACGCGAGGGGTCGCCCGTTCGCGACCTTCGGGAACCCTGACCAGTTCGGCCACTTCATCAGCGTGCTGTTCGGCGTGCTGGTCGGAGCGGCGGTCGGCGCGACCCGTCGGGGCCGCCGCGCCGTCGCCGCGGTGAGCGCCGCCGGCACGCTCGGCCTTGCGGCCATCGTCGCGACGCGCGGGACGCTCGTCGGCATCGCGGCCGCTGTCGCGTCCATCGTCACCGCACGGCGGCCGGCTCGGCGCGCCGCGCTTGCCGGGCTCGGCCTCTCGGTGCTCGTCGTCGCTGCGTTGCTCGTGACTCCCCTCGGCCAGCGTGCTGTCGCGACCGTGGACAGCGGCGTGCTTCCGGATCGCATCCCGCTCTGGGCGATCGCCGCCCGAGCGACCCTGGCCAGGCCCCTTCTCGGCTACGGTCCCGACAACTTTCGCGCGGCGTTCGTCGGGAATCGCACCGCCGACAGCCTCGCGATCCTCGGCGCCGGACCGCAGACGTCGGCTCATGACTGGGTGCTGGATGGCTCGGTCATGACCGGTCTGCTCGGCCTCGCCGCCCTGCTTGCGATGATCGGCTTCGGCACGCTCGAGCTCCTGCGGCTCGCACGCATCCGCCCGGCGGTCGGGATCGCCCTGCTCGGGGGCTGGTCGGCGTACTGGGCGAATGGACTCGTCGACGTGGGTTCCGTCGCCGTCGGCTGGTACCCCTGGCTCGCACTCGGGGTCGTGGCGGCGCTCCGTGGCCGCCGGTTCGATGCCGCGGCGCGGCCCCTGTCGCGCTGGCTGGGTGCGGCGATCGCGATCGTCGCCGCCGTCGGGATCGTCACGGGCGCGCGGGCGTTCATCGCGAACGAAGAGGTGTGGGCCTCGGCGCAGGCGAGCCACTTCGGCGACGCGCAGGCAGCCGTGAGCCTCGCCGATCGCGCTGCCGCTCGTGACGGAGGGCGGGCCGATCATTGGAACCGCCTGGGTCTCGCGCTCGAATCGCAGGGTCGCCTGACCGAAGCCGCCGCGGCCTACCGGAGCGCCGCATCGCGCCAGCCGTACGAACCGGTGTACTGGGCGAACCTCGCCCGCGCGCTCGCCCGCGGCGCTCCGGCGGGGGGCGTCAGCGCCGCCCGGAGCGACGCGATGGCCGCGGCCCGGCAGGCGATCCTGGTCGACCCCCACACGCCGTTCGGGCACCTGGTCCTCGCCGAGATCGCCACCCAGTTCGGGGAATGTGACCTGGCCCGGAGCGAGGCGGCCGAGGCCGCCGCGCTCCAGTCGGGACTCGACGACGCCGTCGCTCGCGCGGGCGCCTGCCGTTAGATGGCAAAGGACCGGGGCGCCTCGCGCCCCGGTCCTCTAGATCCTGTCGCGCTGTGCCCGTGCCGCTACTGCGTCGCCTTCGCGCAGCCTGGGGGCGGTGTCGCACCCGGACGGCCGGGCGGCCCGGTGTGCACGTGGTTCGTGTCCCCACAGCCCCAGCCGGGCTTGGTGCCGGTGGTTCCGGCCTGGTTGGTCTCCTGCCCTGAAGAGACCGTGGTCGTCGTTTCGGTGTTCGTCTCGGTATCGGTGGTCGTCTGCTCGGATCGAGACTTCCCGTTCGACGCGATCGTCGACGGGTTCGAGCCGCCGGTCAGGGCGCCGAGCACCGCGCTCGCCACCGCGCTCGCCTGGTCGGGCAAGCTCGGAGCCGCGCCAAGCGCCGCGGGGGTCGTCGCATCCTGGTTCGAGTCGGCCGAATCGGCGCCAAGCGCCGCGGAGCCCAGTGCGAGCACGACCGCACCGCTGACCAGATACGTCCACAGCTTCGGTTTGGCCACTGACTACCTCCAAATGTGATGTACCCGGCTGGCTTTCATGCGGCCAGGCTCGAGCCGGGCGCCCGCTATCACTTCGCTCAACGCCGCGCCGCACGGAGCGTTAGGGCCATTTGCGTCATGCGGAAACCGACTGGCGGTCGGCTTCCCCGAAGGGCCGCGCTCATTGCGACCGGGCGGCAGGGCACTCGTGCGACCGGCCCACGCCGCTCGGCACGCGCTCGGTCGACGGCGAGCTCGTCGCCGGCCGTGCAGGTCTGCTGCACGACGACCTACTTCGTCCCGGCGTAGACCCCGCTCGGTAGCATCCCGCGCGTGACCCGCACGTGGACCGTCGTCGCCGTCTACGCGACGCTGTCGCTCGCGCTCGGCGGGCAGTGGATCGCCGCCAAGCTCGGCGTCGGCGCCGTCCCTGCGCTCGAGCTCTCGACCATGCGGTTCGCGATCGCGAGCGTCGTGTTGCTCGTGGCCTGCGCGGCCACCCGGACGGCCCTCCCGTTCCGCAGCTGGCGGCCGATCATCGCCGCGGCCGCGTGCGGCGTCCTCGCGTTCAACACCCTGGCGTTCGTCGGTCTGAGCGACACGCCCGCGACCGACAGCGCCCTCATCATCCCGACCACCATCCCGCTGGCGACCGCGCTCTTCGCCACGCTGATCCGCGAGCCGATCACGCGGGTCAAGGTGCTCGGGTTCGCGGTCGCCAGCATCGGTGCGGCGCTCGTCATCATCGGCGGGCAGCAGGCGGCGGGAGCCGATGCGTCATCCGTGCGCCTGCGCGGCGACCTCATGGAGCTCGGCGCGGCGGTGGGCTGGGCGGCCAGTCTCACGATCGGCGCGGTCGTCCTCCGCACGGAGAGCGTGCTCGGGTACGTCACCATGATGGTCGTCATGGGGACCGCGCTCATCGCGCCGCTCGGGCTGCTCGCGCAGGGGTATCGCGACGTGCCTTCGTGGCCTCGGGAGACGTGGATCGCCGCGGCGACTTTGGGGATCGTCTCCACGGCCCTCGCGTTCGTCCTGTTCTTCTGGGCGGTGCATCGGTTCGGCGCGAGCCTCGCGGCGATGGTCGCCTACCTGACCCCCGTCTCGAGCCTGATCCTCGCGTTCGTCATCCTGGCCGAGCGCCCGCTCCCGCTGCAGCTGGCGGGTGGCGCCGTGATCGTGCTCGGCGTGCGCATCGCCGCGCGACGGCCGGCCGCGCCCGTGCGGCGCGCGTCGGCGGCCGCCTGAGGGACCGGACCGCTCAGCGGCGCGTGCGAGCCGGGACCGCCGGAGCCCGGAGCTCCGCCGGCGCGATCGGGATCAACACGCGGACCGGCGGCGCCGGTGCGGGCGCCGTCGTGACGACCGGTGCCAGGAGTACAGGTGCGGCGACCGGCGCGGGCGGCAGACGCATTGAAGCCGGCAGGTGGGTGAACAGGACCGCCCCGACGACGAGACTCCCGACGGTCCACCCGAGGTAGAACGGCCAGCGCCGCTCGGGCGCCGGTGCCGGGTCGAGATCGGTGAGCGAGCCGGAGGTCATCGCCCTGGGTAACGGCCGCCACGGGAGCCCGTCACGTCCGCTGTACAGCGGGCGGCGGTGTCCGGTTCCACGCCTAGAAGCGCACCGACTGCGCCGTGTCCAGCAGGGCCCCCGGAGCGAGGCCGGCGGCCAGTACGGCGATCGCGATGACCAGCGCGACGGCCGTTCCCGCGCGCATCCGCGGCGGCGCGACCGCGTCGAGGCGCGGCGGGGCGAAGCATGCGAGCACGATCCGCGCGCACGCCATGGCACTCGCGACGCTCGCCAGCGCGCCGAGAACGACGAGCCAGAGCAGCTGCGCGCGGATCGCCGCCTCGAAGACGTAGACCTTCGCGAGAAAGCCGACGGTCGGCGGAACGCCGACGAGCCCGAGCGCGACGAGCGCGAGCGCCAACACGGCCAGCGGCCGCCGCCGCGCGAGCCCGGCCAGATCGTCGAGCACCGGCGAGCGTTGCGGCAGGATCGCGATCGCGGCGAAGAGGCCGAGCGCCTGCGCGCTGTAGGTGGCGAGCGCGAATGCGGCCGCCGGCAGCGCGGCGCTCGCGGCCGCGACGGCCACGAAGCCGAGCTGCGAGATCGTGGCGTACCCCGCTAGCCGGCGCACGCGGTGCTCCGCGATCGAGGCGACAGCGGGTACGGCGAGCGCGAACGCCGCGAGCGACGCGAGCGAGACCTGCCAATCGACTCCGACCTCGCCGGTCGCGGTGGCCGCGACGAGCCGCAGCAGCGCGCCGATGACCGCGACGTTGATCACGACCGACCATCGGTGTCCCGGCGCGATCGCGACGTGCGACACCAGACCGGCGAGCGTGAGCCCCAGCCCCGCGAGGTACAGCGGGTTGTGGGTCGCCCGGCCGAGACCGGCGTACCCCGTCTCGCCCGTGGCCGCGTAGAGGAGCGCGATGCCGTAGAGCGCGACGGCCGAGCTCGTTGCCCCGAGGAGGAAGTGCCGCAGCACGCCCTCGTCCCGCGCCGGCGCCGAGCGGCCGGTGAGCACGTAGAGCGGGATCGCGAGCAGCGCGAGCCCGACGAACAGGACCACGAGGTCCACCGCTGACACGACGACGACCGCACCGCACGCGGCGAACAGGGCGAGCGCGGGCTCGTCCTTCGACCGCGCCATGCGTCGCGGCTCGGCGGCGGCGAGCACGCAGGACACCGCGGTGACGATCCCGATGAGTACGACGAAGAAGACGCTCGCGCCATCGCGCGTGAGGCTCGGCGATCCGCCGCCGGTCCCGTTCGCGAGCGCGACCCCGGCGACCGCGACGCTCTCGAGCGCACCGATCCAGGCGAGGGTGCGCGGGCCGGACTGCCGGGGGATCGCGAGGACCGCGGTGAGCGCCGCACCCGCGGCCAGGACCAGTGCCGGAGCGATCGCGCTCAGCTCGGCGGCGCTCATCGCCGCAGCTGGGTCAGCGCAGGGCCCGTCCGATCGGCAAGATCGCCGATGGCGCGCGGTACCAGGCCGACCAGGACGACGAGCGCGAGCAGAACGATGACCAGCCCGCGCTCGCGCCATCGGAGATCCCATCCCCGCGCCGTCGGCAGGCCGAAGAACACTGCGCGCAGCATGCCGGCCCCACCGGCGGCGATGACGACCGGGACGAGCGACGCGAGCAGACCGATGCCCGGTGACACCGCGAAGGCCGCGGCGAGGATCGACAGCTGGCCCGGCGCGCCGCTCGTACCCGGCAGACCGATCGATCCCAGGACGGCGAGAACGAACAGCGCCATCAGCACCGGAGCCTGCGCCGCGAGGCCGCCCGGGCCGAAGCCGAACGCGCCGATGCGCCGGGCGAGTGCGACGGCGAGCAGCATGAGGATCGCGATGACGAGCCCGTGCGAGATGCTCGCGAGCAGTGCGCCGATGAGCGCTCCGGGGGTCGCGAGGAAGATGCCGACGGCGATGACGTCGATCAGGGCGAGGCTGACGTAGGCGATGAACCGGCGGGTGTCGCGTTGGCGGGTCGCGAGGATCGCGCCGTACAGCCCTCCCACGGTCGCGAGCGCGAGGAGATACGGCTGCAGATCGGCCATCCCGCGCGGAAAGAGCGGAAGGCAGATCCGCGCGATCGCGTAGACGGCGGTCTTCGAGATGACGCCCGCGAGCACGATCGCCACCGGTGCCGGCGCCGCGACATGGACGCGCGCGAGCCAGCCGTGGAACGGGAAGAGCGGCAGCCGCATCGCGAAGGCGGCAAGGAACAGCAGCGCGAGGAGGATCTGGCTCGTCTCGGCCAGGCGGTAACCGCCGAGCGCGGCGAACGAGAACGTGTGCGCTCCGACCCCGAGCGCCAGGATCCCGGTCAGCAGGAGCGCGCTGCCGGTCAGCCACATGACCGCGAGCCGCCGCGTAGCCGCGCGGCGGTCAGCGCCGCCCCAGCCCCAGAGCAGGAGTACGAGCGGCACGAGCACCGCTTCATGAGACGCGAAGAACAGGAGCAGGTCGCGCGACACGAACACGCCGGCGACCGCCATCTGCAGGAGCGACCAGAGCGCGAAGTACGCCCGCGGGCGCGGAACGGCGCCGGACGCGGCGGCACCCGCGGCGAACAGCGCGCCGCTCAACATCAGCATGACCGCGGACCAGCCGTCCCAGCCGACCGCGAGCTCGGCGCCGAGCGGGGCGGCCCAGTAGTACAGCTCGACCGGCCCCCCGCCGACCCCGAACCAGACCGCGGCGGCCGCCGCCGCCGCGGTCAGCACGCCGGAGAGCACGGCGAGGGCACGCGCGAAGCCGCCGGTGGGCAGCGCGCACGCGGCTGTGACGACGAGCGGGATGAGCAGGACCGCGAGGACCATCACCGGGCGCTCCACGTCCAGAACGCCAGCAGCACGACCGTCCCCACGAGCAGCAGCGCGTGCTGGGCCCGCGCGCTCGCGGGGATCGCGCCGCGCAGCGCGTCCGACCCGCGCTGCGCGAGCGTGCCGACGCCGGCCACGGCCTGATCGTTCACGCGCTCGGCGCCCTCGTCGAGCTCGCGCGCGACGGTGCGGAAGGGGATCGCGACCGCCCGGTCGTAGAGCGCATCGACGCCAAGGCCGCCACGGGCCCAGCGCATGGCGCGCTCGATGCGCTCCGCGCCTCGAAGGCCACGGTGATACCCGAGCCACGCGGCGATCGAAGATGCGAGCACGACGGCGAATATCGCCCCGAGCAGCCACGCCGGAGCTTCGTCGGCAGGCCCGCTCCCGATCGGCAGGAGCCCGGCGCTGACCAGGGCGCCGAAGGCGAGCGCGCCGATCGCGAGGAGCACCAGCGACACGTCCTGCAGCCGCCGTGGCGCGTCGGTCGCGCGTACCGCCGCAGGCGGCGCCGCGAACATGAGCGCGAAGAGACGCACGCCGGCGAACGCGGACGCGGCGACGGCCAACAGCACGAGCGCGGTGAGGAGCGCATCGCTCTCCGAGAACGCCGCGCTCACGATGGCGGCAATGCCGAAGAAGCCTGCCGCAGGCGGGATCCCGATGAGCGCCAGCGTGCCGATGCCGAACGCTCCCGCGGTCCAGCGCATCCGCCAGCCGATCCCGCCGCGGCGCGCGATATCCGATTCGTCACCGGTCGCGCGCCGCACCGAGCCGGCGCCGAGGACCAGCACCGCCTTCACGACGGCGTGCGCGATGAGCTGGAAGCGCGCCGCGAAGAGCGCGCCCAGACCAGCGGCGACGAACATGAGCCCGACCTGCGAGATCGTCGACCAGGCGAGGACGCGCCGCACGTCACGCTCGGCGATCGCGACCACCGCCGCGCCGAGCGCGGTGAACCCGCCGATGATCGCCGCGGCCTGCAGCACCTCAGGCACGAGCACGGAACGCATCCGCATCAACAGCACGACCCCGCCCGTCACGGCCACCGTCTGGAGGAGTGCGGACACCGGCGTGGGCGCTTCTGTGGCGTCGGAGAGCCACCCATGGAGCGGCGCCTGCGCGGACTTGGCGAGCGCGCCGATCAGCAACAGGACGCTGGCGACGATCGGCGCACCGCCGATCGTGCTCCCGTGCTCGAGCGCGACGCCACTGAGCTGCGCGAGGTCCACGGTGTGGAACTCGGCGAGGAGCAGCAGCGTGCCGGCGACAAGCGCCGCGTCCCCGATCCGGTCGACCACGAACAGCTTCGACGCGGCCGCCGCCGCGGCAGCGTGATCGCGGTGATGCCCCACGAGCAGGTAGGCGGCAACGCCGGCGAGCTCCCACCCCGCCACGATGAGGAGGAGGTTGGCGCCGAGCACGACGAGGAGGGTCCCGGCGACCTGGAGCGAGAACGAGGAGAAGTACCGCTGCAGACCGCGGTCGCGGGCAAGGTAGCCGATCGAGTAGAGCGCGATGAGCGCCGAGACGCCGGCGATCGCCAGCGCGACCGCGAGCGTCGCGCTGTCGACGGTGAGCGCGAGGTCCGCGCCGGGAAGCGGCAGCCACGTGGCGATGAAGGCATCGACCGTCGGACGATCGCGCAGGGTCGCGAGCATCGACCCGCCGGCGCCGAACGACAGGAGCAGCGCGAGCGTCGTGGCGATGCCGAGGGTCCGGCGACCGAGCCGGCCGCCGAGCACCGCGATCGCGATCGCGTTCGCGAGCGGGATCGCGACGACGAGCACGAGCGTCACGCCGGCCGCCGGATCCGGGAGACGAGCGCATACCCGACGATGGCCTGCGCGGCGGCGACCGCGATCGCGATGAGCGCGGCGATCTGACCGTCGAGCTCGCGGAAGCCGACCCCCGAGGCCGCGAAGGTCAGAGTCGCGGCCGCGACCATGAGCTCGACGCCGACGAGGCGTCCGGCCGCCGACGTCCGAACGACGGTGCCGACCGTGCCGACCGCGAACAGGACCGCGCCGAGTGCGAGGTACGCGGCTGTGGTCACCGCACGGGCTGCCGGTCGCGCCGCGCCGCTCGCGCGGCGACCAGCGCCGCGAACAGGACGACGAGCGATCCGCCAGCCGCGACCGCGCCGCGGCCGGTCAGCAGACCGCCAAACGCGGCGACGTCGTATCCATCACCGGACCGCACGGAGACGTTCACGGGAACCTCTCCAGCGACCACGGCGACGGCGAGGAGCCCGAGCAGCGTCACGCCGAGCACGAGGGCGAGGGCCGTCACCGTCGGACCGTCGGCAGCTTCGTGGACACGCGACGTCGGCACCGTGAGGTGCACGACGAATGGCAAGGTCGAGAACAGTGCGACCGCGATCACCGCGGCTGCGACCATCGGCGCCGCCAGTCCCGCGTAGAGAACGGCCAGTGCGAGGAGCGTGCCGGCGAGCGCGACGCCGGCTGTGCGGGCATCGCGATGGGCGACCGCGGTGACGGCACCCGCGACGCAGACCGCGCCCGCGACCGTGAAAACGATCTGGTCGATGCTCATCGCGCTGGAGTGTCGCGCACCGCGTCAGGTCGCGTCGGCTAGACTGAGTGCTCCGACGGGGTGTAGCGCAGTTTGGTAGCGCGCTGGGTTCGGGACTCAGAGGTCGAGAGTTCAAGTCTCTCCACCCCGACTCGACGGATCGGCCGCTAGGCCGAGCGGGTCTCCCGGCGCTTCATGCCGAACCGGCAGCCGGTGTCCTCGAGGTCGACCACGAGCCATTCGCCGTTGACGAGCGCCTCGACGCGGTAGCCATCACCCTCGTCGCGATCGATCGCGCGGAGCATCTCTTCGGGCGCGCGCAACACGACCCACACCTTGCTGTCGCCATCCGGGCGGGCATGGCTCTTTCGCCCGGCAGGCATCGGGATGCAGCGGCGGGTCTCGAGGACCGCATCGCGGAACATCAGCCGCACCTTGTCCGGACGGAGCTCGTCGGTGCCGCCTTCGAGCTGGAGCCACGCGGCCTCGCCGTCGTCGTGCAGACAGGTGTGGAAGACCACCCGCGTCTGGTGCGCGATCGGCAGCTGCACGAGCTTGTTCTCAGCGGGCACGGTCAACGCCCTGACTGCGGGGTTGATCTCGTCGTGGAGCTCGGCCGTCGGCTCCGCGATGGGTTCGAGGCGCTGGCGCGATCGCTCGAGCAGCTCGGGGAGCTGCGCCTTCACCCGCACCACCGCATCGGTGATCTTCTGGACGCGGCCCAACGTCTGCGTGGCGTAATGCAGCTCAGCGGTCGCGAGCTCGAGCTCGCCCCGCGGTAGCAGGAACTCGACGTAGCGCACGTATTCATGGGCCGCGCCCTCGAGGTCGCCACCGCTCGCGAGCGCGGCCGCGAGGCGGCGATGGACGCTCTGGTCGACCGGGTCCATCGCGACGGCGGCCCAGAGGATGGCGAGCGCGGCGACGCGGTTCCCGTGCTGGGCGAGGAGGGCGGCGCCCTCCTTCAGCTGCTCGAGATCCGCGCGCCGGTCGCGGTCAGTTGGGGTCGCGCCCACACCATCCAGCGGAGACAACCCACTCAGTGTCTGTTCCCGGTCAATTCGTCAGATGAACTAGTCCGATCGGGTGAACGCTCGCTCGACCACTTCCAGGGCATGCACCGGGATGTGCACGTCCGCGTGCCGTCGCAGGAGGATCGCGAAGGGGACGGGCCCGTCCACCAGGATCCGCGGCCCGTCGACGATCCGCGCCGGGACCGCGGTCGCCCCGTCGCTCAGACTCAGCTGTGACCCGATCGCGACCAGAGCCGACCGGCTCCGGCGCAGCTCGTCGACGAGCGCGCATCGGTCACCGATGCTGTCGGCGATGGCGCGCAGGTACGCGTCGCTACCGGAGAGGACGCCCTGCTTCCGCCGGGCTCAGCGGCTCCCCACTGCCAGGACGCCGAGCGAAGCGGGTGCCGCGGCGAGCGTGCCGAGCGGTCTGCCGGTCGCGGCCTCGACCTTCGTGATCGTGCCGCCCGAGACGGCGTACAGCCGCTGACCGTCAGCGCTGATCGCGACCGAATCGACGAGCCGGTCGGTCAGGTAGCGCGCGCGCACGGACAGATCGCCGGTATAGATGACGATCACGCCGTGGTCGGCTGCCGCGTAGATCCGCGTGCCATCCGCCGACAGCGCCGCCGGATGGACCGGCGCGCCCGTCAGCGAGCTCGCCGCCGGTGCGACCTCGATGTTCGAGCGCAGCACGACGAGCGCCGAGGTGTTGATCTCGCTGACGACGCCGCCGGCGCCGTTCACGGCGTACAGCCGGTCGTGGTTCGCATCGAGGAGCATCGACCAGGCCGGCCGGAGCGCGGCGGGCACGTCGGGCATGTTGAGGATGCACTGCGCGTAGAGCTGCGTCGTGTTCAACGCGTGGATGAACGGACCGCGTCCCGGGTTCGAGTACAGGCTGAGGAACCAGTCGCTGCCGACCGCGACGGACGCGTGATACAGGCCGTTCATGACCTCTGGCTCGGCGGTCTTGATCTGGCCGAGCACGCCGTCCTGCAGGCCTGCGCCGTTGAAGCTCGCCACGCGCACCGCGTAGTGCGGCGCCGGTACGAGGTGCTCCACGAGGTACAGGTTGCGGCCGTCGTCGCTGACCGCATCGAATCCCACGTCGCCGTCCGCGGTGACCACGCGGTCGAGCGTTCCCTTCGCGAGGTCGACGACGGCGAACCGGTTGACCATCGTGGCGCCGGTCGCGTGCGGCGGCGCGACGAGCACCATCCACTTGCCGTTGGCCGACAGACCGCTCGGCGCAGGACCGTACGACGCCGGCATCGACCAGCGCCCGTCGAGCACGAACGACTCTCGGTCGATGCCGGTCGCGGGGTCGATGCCGCGAACGGTCGTGCGGTCGCCCGGATCGACGGTCCAGTACCGCGAGCGGTCCGGCAGCAGGGTGCCGACCGGGAGCGCCGCGACCAGCGAGTCCGTGGTCGCATCGACGACCGACATCCCGGTCGCCGTGGCGACATACAGGAGCTCGTGCGCGGGCTGCGAGGCCACCTGCGACGTGTCTTCCTTGAGGCTGCCGCAGGCCGAGAGCAGCAGGACCGCCAGGAGCACGGAAAACTGGCGCACGACCTCCCTACAACGGGCGGCCGCACCGGGTTCCCCGCGCTAGTGGAAGCTCGCGGCGATCCGAAGGGCCGTGGCCTTGTCGACCTGGGCCTCGAGCCGCATGACGAGCCCGTTCTGCTGCCAGATGAGCGTGTTCCCGGCCAGCCGGAGCGTGTCGGTCACGTACGACGCGCCGCCGTTGCTCGTGTAGAACACCTGGTGGGGCTGTCCCTCCAGCCACGCACCGGGTGACCCGTTGACGGTCAGCAGTTCGAGCTTGGTCCCTTGCGGCACGACCTTCCCCAGGATCGCCGGCTCGAGGTGGCCGCCGAGCTCCGTGACGAGCGCGGCAAGATCGAGCTGCGGTGAGACCGGGATCCCCGGGCGGGCGCTGTAGGCCAACGAGATGGCGGTCGAGCCCTCGACCGCGCGTACGTAGACGGCATCCGCCGGACCGAGGGCCGGATCGGTCGGGACCGACACCCGGAAGCCAGCGCGCTTCTCGGCATCCCCGAGCGTGACAAGCTCCCCGAGCGTCGTCTGATCGAAGGTCGGCGTGGGCGACGGGATCGAGCCGGGCGAACGCGATGGCGTCGGGCTCGGAGTCGGCACCGGACCCCGGAAGATCTCGACGCCTCGGAGTCGCAGGATGTCGGTCGCGGTCGCGCGGGCCTGTGGCGAGAACACGAGCACCGCGAGGAGCGCGAGCGCGATCGTGACGAGCGCGGGGGCGAATGCGTACCGCGGCGACCAGAACGCGCGCCACCACTCGGATCTGCGCGGCGCGCTGGTGCGCGCGAGCACGCGCGCGCGCATGTCGGGAAGGGCCGGCCACGCGATCCGCGTGCCAAGGTCGGTCAGCGCCAGAGCCAGCTGATCGTCGGTCATCCGCAGCTCACGCATCGGCGTAGACCTCACGCAGGCGCTCCATCGCGCGTGAGAGCCGCGATTTCACCGTGCCACGCGCGACGCCGAGGGCCGCGGCCATCTCGACCTCCGAGAGATCGAGGAAGTAGCGGTACGAGAGCACCAGCCGATCCTCCTCGCGAAGCCGGCCGAGCGCGGCGAGGAGTCCCGCGCGAAGATCGCCCGCGACGGCCGCGTCCTCGGGTGAGAGGGCCGTCTCACCCGAGGCGCGATCCGCCGCGGCACTGAGCTCGACGGTCGGCCGACGGCCCGCCGCAGCCTTACGGTTCTTCGCCTCGTTGGCGACGATCCGCAGCAGCCACGGGCGGAACGGCGCGCCTTCGCGGAAGCGGTCGAGCGCGTAATACGCCTTCACGAAGGCATCCTGGGTCACGTCCTCCGCCTCTGCGGAGCTCGCCGTGATCACGTACGCGACCCGCGCGGCGAGGGCCTGGTAGCGCGTGACCAGCTCGCCATACGCGTCTTGGTCACCACGTCTTGCACGCTCCACCAACACGGATTCGCCCGGTCGCTCCAGTGGTCGGCCCTCCACGGAGTTCGTTACCGCCCCTCGTACAGCCTGCCGGCTTCCGCGGTTCCCCCGCGCTCGGCCAGCCACGCCGCCCGGGACCGCAGCTCCCCGATCGTCGCCGCGGCCAGCGCCTCGACGCCGAATGAGACGACCGCGAACGACGCCGCGGCCATCCCCGCCGCGAGCGCGTCGCGTAATCCAACGTCGCTGGCACGCTCGTTACGGGCGAGGCGGCCGATGAACGCCCCGGCCAACGCATCCCCTGCCCCGGTCGGGTCGACGGCGGCGACCGGGTACGCCGGCAACGCGTAGGCGACGTCCCGAGTGACGAGCGTCGCGCCGCGCTCGCCGCCCTTCGCGATGACCGCCCGCGGACCGCGCCCGACGAGCAGCCGCCCGGCGGCGACCACGTCGCGTTCGCCGGTGAGCTGCACGAGCTCTCGCTCGTTGAGCGACAGGAAGGTCGCGCGCACGACCATCGCTTCGAACGCCCGCCGCCGCTCGCGGATCCATTGATCCATCGTGTCCAGGAGGACGACGTCCGGCCGGAGCTGGTCGAGGGCTCGCGACTGGACCGCCGGGTCCGTGTTGGCGAGCAGCACGTACCGCGCGTCGCGTGCGCTCTCCGGGACGACCGGGTCCCATTGATCGACCACCCCGAGATCGGCATTGCGGACCTCGCTCTCGGTCAAGCCCTCGCTGTAGCTGCCGGTCCAGCGCAGCGTCCGTCCGGCGACGCGCTGCAGCCCGGCAAGATCGACGTCGGTGCGTCGAAGCGGCTCGAGCGCCTCGTCATCGAGGTCGCTTCCGGCGATCGACACGAGCGCGACCGGGCCATGCTTCGCGGCGGCGATGCCGGCGTACGCGCCGGATCCACCGAGCAGGCCCGAGCGTCGGCCCGCGGGTGCCTGGACATCGTCGAACGCAAGCGGACCGACGATCACCACGGACATGCTGGATACGATGGACCCAATGTCACGCGAGCCGCTCCACGACTACGTCTCGCGCGGCTTCGGGCCCACGACCGAGCTCTACGAGAAGATCCGGCCCGAATACCCCGAGGCCGCGGTCGACATCCTCGTACGAGAGCTCGGCATCGCGCGCGGCCGCGTCGTCGTTGACGTGGGGGCCGGCACCGGGAAGCTCACCCGAGCGCTCGTGCGGACCGGCGCGACCGTCATCGCGGTCGAGCCGCTCGCGGAGATGCGGGAGCGGCTCACCGAGAACGTACCGCTGGCCGTTCCGTTCGACGGCAGCGCGGAGAAGATGGCG
Source organism: Saccharimonadales bacterium (SeqCode) (assembly GCA_035493615.1). GTDB lineage: Bacteria > Chloroflexota > Limnocylindria > P2-11E > P2-11E > UBA4735. Next base: position 43,639 of record DATJHW010000085.1, read on the forward strand.
CTCCGGGATGGCTCGGCGCACGCGATCACGGTCGCCCAGGCGTTCCACTGGTTCGATGGCCCTCGGGCGCTGGCCGAATTCCACCGGGTCCTCGCGCCGGGCGGTCGGCTCGGGCTGATCTGGAACGTGCGCGACCGGCGGAGCGCCTGGGTCGCGGCGTTCGATGCGCTCGTCGACGCTGTCGATCCGGATCGCCCGGATCACCAGACCGGTCGGTGGCGCACCGCGTTCGAGCGGACGGCGCTGTTCGCGCCGCTCGAGGAGCGGGACGTCGAGCACGCGCAGACCCTGACGCCGGGCGAGATCACCGAGCGCGCGGCGACGGTGTCGAGCATCGCGTCGCTGCCCGAGGGCGAGCGCGCGCGGGTCCTGGAGCGCTTTCGTGAGCTCGCGGCGACCCATCCCGACCTCCGCGGGCGCGCCGCGGTGGCGCTGCCATATCTCACGAAGGTGTACTGGACCGAGCGCCGCTAGACCGCGCCGTCCTTTCGCAGCTTCGCGATCTCCTGCTCCGGATACCCGAGCTCCGCGAGCACCTCGTCGGTGTGCTCGCCGAGCAGCGGCGGATACATCCGCACCGACGGGGGCGTGCCGTCCATCCGCACCGGGATGCCCGGGGCGCGCACGCGGCCGGCGGTCGGATGGTCGACCTCGGCGATGAGGCCGAGGTGCCTGACCGTCGGGTCGGCGAACACGTCATCGAGACCGTTGATCGGACCGACCGGCACGTTCGCTTTGCGCAGCCGCGCCACGACGTCGTCCTTCCGGAGCGTGGCGATGCGCTTCTCGAGCAGTGGGATGAGCACCGCGCGGTTCTCGATGCGCGCGCCGTTATCGGCGAAGCGCGCGTCGTCCGCGAGGTCGTCGAGATCGAGGGCCGCGCAGAGCCGCTCGAACAGCGGGTTGTTGCCGGCGCAGACGTTCACGAATCCATCGGCCGCGCGAAACGTCTGGTACGGGACGATGGAGGCATGCACGTTGCCCTCCGGCTTGGGCACGGTCCCGTCCGCGAAGTACCGCGCGGCCTGCCGCGAGAGGAGCGCGACCTGGCCGCCGATCATCGTGGCGTCGATCGCCTGCCCCTCGCCGGTGCGCTCGCGCGCGTGCAGCGCGGCGAGGATCGCGAACGCCGCGAACATGCCGGCCACCATGTCGGCTTGCGGCACCCCGACCATGACCGGGTCACCGCCCGGCGGACCGGTGAGGCTCATGATCCCGCCCATCCCCTGCACGATGAGGTCGTACGCCGCCCACGCGCGCCCGGGGCCATCCTGGCCGAAGCCGGAGATCTGGCAGAAGATCGCGCGCGGATTGAGCGCGCGGATGCGCGCCTTCGAGAAGCCGAGGCGCGCGAGGGTGCCGGGACTGAAGTTCTCCACGACGACGTCGGCTCGCTCGATGAGCCGCTCCAGGACCTTCGCGCCGTCGGGGTGCTTGAGGTCGAGCGTGATGCTTCGCTTGTTGCGATTGATCGAGAGGTAGTAGGCGGAGACACCGTTGATGTGCGGCGGCGCCCAGGCGCGCGTCTCGTCGCCCGTGCCCGGTTGCTCGACCTTGATCACCTCGGCGCCGTGGTCGGCGAGCATGAGGGTGCAGTACGGGCCCGCGAGCGCGCGCGTGAGATCGACGACCCGGATGCCGGCCAACGCCCCCTCCGCGGCGCCGCCGCTGATCGCCGGCAGCGCCTCGAGGGTGTCCTCGTCGCGGAGGATCGCGTCGGGATCGCGCTGCTCGCCGTTCACGATGAACGCCGCGGTCTCGGCCGCGGGAATGCCGAGACCCTGCATCACTTCGAGCGCCGACCGTCCCGCGCCGTCGAGACGCAGCTGCTTGACGCCACCGGGGCTGAACTGCCGAAGCTCGCCATGCAGGACGAGCGTGATCACGGCGCGATCTCGGGCGCCGGCCCGACGTCCCGGCGAGTCGGGCCGTCGAGGCGGTCATCGATCAGCCGGATCGTCTCTCGGAACAACCTGACCGACCCGTCGGCTTGGGTGAACGCATCTCCGCCGTCCAGTCCGAACGCGCGGCGGTGGATGAACCGTGACGCCTCGCCACGCACAGCGCTCCCGAGCACGGCGATGCCGCGGACCGCCGAATCGTCGGCGAGCGTTGCGAGATCGTCCATCAGCGCGGGCGTCAGAACATCGTCGATCGACGTGGCCATGGATTCGCAGAGTACCGTCTGGTCGTGCCGGAGACCGCGACCCTCCCGCTGTTCCCGTTGGGAAGCGTGCTGTTCCCGGGCATGCTGCTGCCACTGCACATCTTCGAGCCGCGCTATCGCCTCCTGCTCCAGCGCGCGCTGCAGAATGACCAGCCATTCGGGATCGTGCTCATCCGCTCCGGCCCCGAGGTCGGCGGAGCGGCCGAGCCGCACCGGATCGGCACGACCGCGCGCGTGGTGGGCACCACGCCGTTGCCCGGCGGCCGCTCGTTCATCATCGTGCGCGGGGAGCGCCGCTTCGCGATCGAGTCGATCGACGCCGAGCGCGAGCCGTATCTCGTCGCGGAGATCCGCTACCTCGATGAGGACGATGGCCGAGACGCGGCCGCGCTGGCCGATCGCGCGGCGGACACCTTCGGGCAATACCTCACCGGCATCATGTCGACGTCGAACGACGCCCGCACCGAGGTGCCGCTCGGCGAGCTGCGCGAAGGCACGCCCGCGGAGGTCTCGTACCGGATCGCCGGCGGGCTCGGCATCGACGCCGCCGAGCGCCAGCGCCTGCTCGAGACCGAACGCGCCGGGCCACGGCTCGAGTCGGTCATCCGGCTGCTCGAGCGCGAGAACACGCTGCTGAAGGAGCTGCTCCTTCGCCTCCGGGCGCGAGGTGAGGCGCCGCCCCTCAACTAACCGATCCCCGCGGCGTGCACGATCTCGCCACCGACGATCGTCGCGCTGACCTTCAGCGCGGGCCAGTCCTCGACCGGCGTCGACAAGAGGTCGCGCTCGACAACGGTCGCGTCGCACCGCATCCCGATCCCAAGCGTGCCGCGCTCGCGCTCCGCCGTCATCGCGTACGCCGCGCCGGTCGTGTAGCCCGCGAGCGCCTCGGCGAGCGTGAGCGCCTCCTCGGGGTGCCAGCGATCCGCATCCGCCGGCCGCCGGCGCGCGACCGCGGCGTGGATCCCGAGCAACGGATCGATCGGCTCGACCGGCGCGTCGGAGCCGAACGCGAGAGGGGCTCCGGCGGACAGCAGCTGCCGCCACGGGTACGCCCGGGTCGCCCGATCGGGACCCCAGTAGCGGTCGACGAGGTCGCGATCGCTCGTCGCATGGATCGGCTGCATCGAAGCGATCACCCGCAGCGTGCCGAAGCGGGAGATGTCCTCGCGGCGCAGCAGCTGCAGGTGCTCGACCCGCTGCCGGAGCGCCGGATGGGTCGCGCGGGTCGGTTCGATCGCATCCAACGCCACGCGCACGGCGCGATCGCCGATCGCGTGGATCGCGACCGCGATGCCGCTCTCCGCCGCGCGGATCACGTCCCCTCCGAGGGTCGCCGGATCGATCGTGAGCAGGCCGCGGTCGCCGCTGCCGAGGTACGGCTCTTCGAGCGCGGCGGTCTGCGAGCCGAGCGCGCCGTCGGTGAAGATCTTCAGGTGCCCAACGCGCAGCCACTCGTCGCCGAGACCGCTGCGCAGCCCGAGCGCGATCGCGGCATCGAGGCTCGCGTGCGGGATGCCCATCGCGACGCGGAGGCGCAGGTCGCCGCGGTCGCGGCGACGCTGGAACGCGCTGAACGCGGCGGCTTGCTCGAGATCCTCGATCGCCGTGATGCCGCGACGGTGGGCCTCGCGCTGCCCACGTTCGATCGCGGCGAAGCAGTCGTCGCTCGTCGGCGGCGGGACGACCGCGTCGGCGAGCCGGTTCGCGTTCTCCTTCAAGATGCCCGTGGGCGCTCCTGACGCATCCCGCTCGATGGCCCCTCCCGCGGGATCCTCGGTGCGCGCATCGATCCCGGCCGCTCGCATCGCCGCGGTGTTGAGCCAGCGCGAGTGACCGTCGCGGCTCCGCAACGCGGCCGGACGCCCATCGGTCACCCGATCGAGCTCCGCGGCCGTCGGCCACCGGCCCCAACGATTCTTGTCGAACCGGCCGCCCTGGATCCAGGCCGACCGCGGCAGGGCTCGCGCGTGCTCCGCGATGCGTGACAGCGCGGCTTCGATCGTCGGCTCTTCACGCAGGTCGATCTGATCCATCTGGATCGCCCACCACGTGAAGTGCACGTGCGAGTCGTGCCAGCCGGCGGTCATGAGCCCACCGTCGAGGTCGATGCGTTCCGCCGTGGCATGCGCTTTCGCGAGATCGGCCGCGCGCCCGACGGCCCGGACCACGCCGTCGACGGCGACGAGCGCTTCCGCGCTGGTGCCGTCGCCGACGTGGATCCGTCCGCCGTGGAACAGCTGCGCGCTCACGCGCGCCGGATGCTAGCTACCGCTCTCGATCGGTGCGCCGATCAGGCTGCCGTATTCGGTCCAGCTTCCGTCGTAGTTCCGGACCTTCTCGTGGCCGAGCAGGTACTTCAACACGAACCAGGTGTGGGAGCTGCGCTCGCCGATGCGGCAGTACGCGATCGTCTCGGTCGAGCCGTCGAGGCCCTTGTCCCCGTAGATCCGCCGGAGCTCGTCGGCTGTCTTGAACCGTCCGTCGTCGGCCACCGCCGTGGCCCACGGGACATTCACCGCACCCTTGATGTGCCCGGCTCGTTGCGCGCCCTCCTGCGGGAGGTTCTCGGGAGCGAGGAGCTCGCCCGAGAACTCCTTCTGGGAGCGGACGTCGACGAGCTTCTTTCCATTCTTCTCGACCGTCTCGAGGACGTATTCGCGAAGCGCTCGCACGGAGCCATCCGGCGCGTTGGCCGTGTAGGCGGTCTCCGGGAACGTCGGAACCTCGGTCGTCGTCGGCCGTTGCTCGGCGAGCCACTTGGTTCGTCCGCCGTTCACGAGGCGGACATCGGCGTGACCGTAGTACTTGAGGAGCCAGAAGAACCAGGCCGCGAACCAGTTGTTGTTGTCGCCGTAGACCGCGATGGTCGTGCTCGGCGTGACGCCGTTCTTGGAGAGCAGCGCCTCGACCTGTGGCTTGGACAGGAGATCGCGCACCGGGCGCTGCTGGAGATCGGTCTTCCAGTTGAGCCCGATCGCTCCGCTCACGTGCGCCTGGTCGTACGCGGCCGTGTCCACGTCGACCTCGAATACACGGACGTTCGGATCGGTCGCGTGCTCGGCGAGCCAATCGGTCTCGACGAGCGCTTCGGGATGGGCATAGCCGGACATGAAGAGCCGCCTTTCAATTACCCGCCTGCAGTGGCGGTTACTGGGTCTCGGTGGGCGAGGGCCGCCTCGTCAGCGGCCTAGAGACACCAGCAGGTGAGCCCGAAGCAGTCCGGGCCTCGTGAAATGGCGGTGCCGGGATTTCCGACCTGGTGAGTCAACAATCCGGTTGTAGCACGGGATCCGCCCATAGCCAAGGGGTCCACGACCGCCGCCGGCTCGGTCAGGTGGTGGCGGCGCCGCGCGGCGAACCACTCCTCGTGCCACCGGTTCGTGTCCTGCCGGACGGCGTCGGGCCGCTCGCGGTCCGCCTCCGCACGCATCGCGCCGATCCCGCATCCCGAAGGCCGCGACGAGGACCTCCTTGATCGATCAGCGGGATGCGCCCTCGAGCGGCATGCGGTCCTCGACGAGGGTGTCGCCGACAGAACGCGACCCGCACACCCACGCGAATATCGTATCGACGTGCTCGACTTCGATCAGCTCGCGTTCATCGAGAAGTGGCGCCAGCGCGCGTCGCGCGGCGTCGTGATCGCGCTCGATGGCACGCGCGGGGACATCGTCGTGACGATGCGTGCGGGCGAGCTCGGCGAACGGCTCGACCTGCGCGGCAAGGACGCGACCGGCGCCGTGCGCAAGGCGCGCCTCTCGATCGGCGACCGCGTGACGATGGCGATCGAGTACACGGCGAAGGATGTGACCGCCGGCGCGGGTGGAGGCGTGAGCGGCGACCTCGTCGCGCCGGGCGCGGTCGTCGAAGGGACGGTATCGGAGACGGGCGAGCTCACGGTCGTGGACTGCGGGATCGCGCTCCTGGTGAAGGGCGAGAGTCTGGCCGCGAAGACCGGTGACGTGGTGCGGTTCACGATCGCGGACGAGGGCCGCGCGTACCTCATCCCGACGCGCTAGTCGGAAGCTTCTGCAGCTGTTCGGCGATCTCTTCCTCGTCGGGCACCTCGCGCAGCGTGTGGACGTCGATGTACCGGACGACGCCCTGCGCGTCGACGACCACGATCGCGCGCTCCGGCCGGCCGATCTCCTCGTTGAACACGCCGTAGAGCCGTGAGACCGCGCCGTGCGGCCAGAAGTCGGAGCAGAACGGGTAGCTTGTGATGCCGAGCTGCTCCGCCCACGCTTTCAGCGTGTACACCGAATCGCACGTGATACCCACGACCTGGGTCGTCCCCGCCTCGTATCGCTGTTGGAGCGACGCAAGTGCCGGAGCCTCGTGGTTTCAGGTGCCGCTGAACGCGAACGCCATGAACGCGACGACGACGCGCTGGCCCCGCAGGGCCGAGAGCGTGATCGTGCGGCCGTCATGCGCGCGCAGCGTGAAGTCGGGCGCCGGATCACCGACCTTCAGCGTCATGGTCTCGGTCGCGATCTTCGTGCGACCCTTCGGTCGCTGCCCGCCCGCGGCGGGTCTCGCTTCAGCCACCTGCCTAAGATAGCCCGCATGCGAACGCGAGGCGCCGAGGGCCGGCGGATCACCGCGCGCCGGCGCGACTTCCTCGCGTATGAGACGGTGTGCCCGTTCTGCGGGGAGCACGTCGGTCCACGGTTCGTGACCCGGGAGCATTCCGATGTGCCGCCGAACCCGCCCTACGCCGCGTCGGTGCGCTGCCCGCGGTGCCGCGAGACCTATGAGGTGATCTTCACCGACGACTGATCAGGCGAGCGAGGGCGTTTCCCGACCGAAGCTGCAGGGGCCGGGCTCCTGAGCGGGCACGGCGCCGAAGGCGGCGCGGGTCGCAGGGTCGATCAGGGAATGACGGTGACGATGAGGAAGACACCCTCATCCTCCATCCAGATGGTCCCGTCGATGACCGGACGCAGATGGATCGAGTACACGCCCGGCGTCGCGGGAGCCTTGACCTGGAAGGTGAACGTCGCGTTCTGACCGGCCGCGACCGTAGCCTCGGCCTGCGTGGCCACGCGGCTCGGGTACGGCCAGTTGACGCTGAGCGCGGCCCACGTCACGTCATCGAGGTTGATCCCGAGGCGCGCTTCCTGACCCAGCACGCCCTTGACCCACGGGCTCGACCCCGTATTCGTGAACACGACCGTCAACGGCGAGCTGATCTGACCGGCGCGGAGCGTCGGATACGGCGACTGCGACACCCATTTCGAGTGGTAGCTCGACGTGCTCACGATGACCATGAACACGCCCGAGTCCTCCATCCAGGTCACTCCGTCGATCACCGGCCGCAATGGCAGTCGGTACGTGCCCGGCGTCATGGGCGCGCGGACGTTGAAGGTGAACGTGCCGGTCTGCCCCGGCCCGACGGTCGCTTCGGTCGTGGTCGCGAGCCGGTTGCCCGAGAGCCACCCGTCATTCATCCCGAGGTTCGCGAACGTGAGCGTGTCTCCGTTCAATCCGAGGTTGGCCTGCTTGCCGGCGACGCCCTTCTGCCACGTCGCCGTGCCGGTGTTCTGGAATCTCACCGTGAGCGAGGTCGAGGTGCCGGCCGCGAGCGTCGGCCAGGCGCTCTCGCTCAGGAAGGCCGAGTGGAAGCTCGGCGCCGGCGGGACGCTCGTGCTGGCAGCACCGGCGGTGGTGAAGTTCCACTCGTTCGTCACCATCGCGCTGTTCACGTTGATGTCGAACCGGACGTGGTAGGTCGTCCCCGCTGCAAGCGGCTTCTGTGGGACGATGACCTGGTAGTCGTACTCGAACTGCTGCGGCGCGTAGTAGATCGGAAGGCGCGAGCCGTCCGGCGCGACGATCTCCGCCGCGCGCATCGTGACACCCTGAGCCGCCGAGTAGACGACCATGATCGGATAGCCGACCGGGCCTGAGACGCCGGCCGGGAGCGGGCTCGGCGATTCGCCGCCGCTCCAGCTCGTCGGAATGCCGGTCTGCCCGGCGGCCGGCGAGCGCACGAAGTCCACTGGATGTTTGCTGAAGTCGTAGACGAAGTCGCCGACCGTCGAAGGACGGGTGCCGACCGTCGAGAAGCCCCAGCCGGTCGACACGGAATTGGGATGCATCATCCCGAGGCGGTGGTACGGCGCGTCCCAGAGCTGGTTCACGCCTGCGATCCCGGTCGGGCCGCCGGTCGCCACCTCGCTCACGAATGAGGTCGTCCAACCGGCGGCGGTGAGCCGGTCGCGAGCCGAGTAGCCCGTGTAGTAGGGCAGCCCGCTGGTCTCGTAGTGGCCCATGTAGTTGTTCGCTGAGCTGTAGTTCGCGTGGTTCTGCGCGGCCGCATCCACGCGCGGATCGGCGGCGATCGCCGGTGCGCCGACAGACACACGGTGGTCATTCAGGGTTTGGAGCATGTCGAGCTGCACACCGGACTGGGTGGCGTCCGCGCCGGTCGAGCTCAGTGCGTCGGCCGAGCGGGCGTTCAAACCGAGGGTCGGTAGCGCCAAGAGCAGGGCAAGCGCAGAGAGAGCGAGCTTCCTCATCCACAGGGGCCAACGGCCACCGAGACGCGGCCGTTATCCCATCGGTACCGAAGAGTCTTGTCGTACCAGTACGAAAGTCCGGCCAGCGCCGCCCGCCCGCGGCGCCGCCGTCACGAGGTCAGAGCTACTTCTTCTTCGCCTTCTTCTTCGCGGTCTTCTTGGCAGCCTTCTTCTTCGCCGGCATTTAGGTCACCTCCCTTCCTCGAAAAGTGATCGGCGCGTCCAGCGTCAGAACAGCCGCCGCTGCCGCCCGGTCATGCGACCGGCCTGGCTGGAGCGGGCGAGCCATTCCTCGAATTCGCGTCGCGGGATGCGCCAGATCCGACCGACCCGGACCGCGGGAATGCGTTCCGGATCCGCGTCGTCCACTGCGCCGAGGCGGCGCAAGATGGTCGTGGGGTGGACACGCAGGCGCTTGGCCACCTCGTCGGTCGTTAGGAACTCAGCGTCGTCCGACAACGTGGACACTGCACCTCCTGCGGGGACAGCTGCTACGAGCATCACCTGCGTGAGTGCACTCTACCTGCACCGTCAAGCGCCGGCAAGGCCCGCCACGACCGTCCGAGGAGCCGGAGCGCGCTGTCGAGCTGCGCCCGGTTCGCCGGATCGTTCAGCCATCGGGAGGCGCCGCTCGGGTGCGGCAACGGGATGAGCAGGGCGTTGTTCAGCCGCGGGCTTCGCTTCGATCGCCCGACCACGTCGCTCAGCGCCGCTTTTCCCCAGAGGCGGTCGATCGCGAGCGTGCCGACGAGCAGGATGATCTCCGGCCGCATCAGCGCGAGCTCGGCCTCGAGCCACGGCCTGCAGAGCGCGATCTCCGGGGGCGACGGCCGGCGGTCCCCCGCTCCGGCCGAAGCCTTTCCCGGGAAGCACTTGGTGATCGCCGTGCGGTACGGCAGGTCGTCCTCGCCGATCCCCGCGCGCGCGAGCCAGCGGCGCAGCTCCGCGCCGGCGCGACCGGAGAATGGCGTGCGTGTGGTGAGCTCGACGATGCCTGGCGCCTGGCCGACGATCAGCACCCGGTCGGCGATGTCGCCCGCCACGACGGGCGCGGCCATGTCGAGGTAGCCCGCCGCGACACACTTCGTGCACGCCCGGATCCGGGCGTGAAGGCGTTTGAGCTTCGCGGCATCCGTCGCCGAGCGCTGTGGGTGCGATGTCATGGAGTCACACGACGTTAGGAGATGTGCCTATTCGGTGGAGGCGGATCTGCGCCGATCGGGATCCCACGAGGCAGCTCCGGAACATCGCGCGTCGCTACACTGAGTGAGTTTTCACGGGGTGTGGCCTAGCCCGGTTCAAGGCGCCAGTCTGGGGGACTGGAGATTCGCGGGTTCAAATCCCGCCACCCCGACAGCGAGTGAACTAGCAGGTTACTTCGCCGCAAGGCGCGCAAGCCAGTTCAGGCTTCCACCGCCGCCGGGACGCTGGCCGGCAGCGCGACATGGAACGAGGTCCCCTTCCCCACTTCGCTGTCGGCCCAGATGCGTCCGTTGTGCCGGTCGACGATCTCCTTCGTGATGTAGAGCCCGAGGCCCATACCGCCGACGTCGCGCGCGAGACGGTCCGGCGACCGGTAGAACAAGCCGAACACCCGCTGGAGCTCGGCCGGCCGGATCCCGATCCCGTGATCGCCCACCGAGAACTCGACCTCCCCGTCGCCGGCACGCTTCACGACGACGTCGATCGAGCCGCCATCCGGCGAATACTTCATCGCGTTGCCGATGAGATTGTTCAGCACCTGTTCGAGGTGGTCGCGGTCACCGCGGACGCCGAGCTTCGCTTCCGGGTCGTAGTTGAGGCGGAGCTCGTGCTTCGTGGCCATGAGCTGATGACGGCGCATGACCTCGGCGATGAGCTCCGGGAGGTCGACGTCCGACACGCGCAGCTCGAGCCGTCCGGATTCGATCCGCGACACGTCAAGCAGCTCGTCAACGAGGCGCGCGAGCTTCGACGTCTGGCGCTGCACCACCTCCAGCTGCTCGAGCAGCGTCTCCTCCTCTTTCTTCCAATCCGTCTCGCTCGGGCGTCCCGCGCCGATACGTCGCTTGATCCGGCGCACCGCGATCTGTACGAAGCCGGACATCGCCGTGATCGGCGTCTTGAGCTCGTGCGACGCGATCGAGAGGAACTGCGATTTGAGCTTGTCGAGCTCCTGGAGCTTCTCGTAGCTCGACTGCAGCTCCGTCCGGGCCTCGTCGAGATCGCGGACCCGCGCCTGGAGCTCGGCCGTCGCGCGGGCGACCCGGTCCTGGAGCCCCTCGTTCAGGTCGTTGATCGTGCGGTTCGCAGCCTCGAGGTCCGCGACCCGCGCCCGCAGCTGCTCGCCGAGCTTGCGGCGCTCGAGGCCGCGGGCGACGGTCGCACGGAGCTCTTCGACGTCGGCGGGCTTCAGCATGTAGTCGTATGCGCCCTCGCGGAGGGCCTTCACGGCCGACTCGAGCGACGCGTAGCCGGTGAGGACGATGCCCACGGTCTCCCGCGACTTGCGCCGGGCCGCGGCGAGGACGTCCATCCCGTCGAAGTCGTCCAGGCGAAGGTCGGTCAGCACGAGGTCGAACTCCTCCGCCTCGATCTGCGCGAGCGCGTCGTCGGCGCGGAGCGCCGTCGCGACGCTGTAGCCATCCATCTCGAGGATGGCGGCCATCGTGACGGTGACGCTCTCCTCGTCGTCGACGATGAGGACCCTAGGCGGCATTCGGCGGTGGACCTCCGATCGGCAGGGTCATGCTGAACACCGAGCCGCCGCCCGGGCGGTTGCGCACCTGAAGCCGGCCGCCGTGGCTTTGGGCGATCCCGAGGCTGACCCAGAGGCCGAGGCCGGTGCCCTTCTCCCCCTTGGTCGAGAAGAACGGCTCGAAGATGTGCGGCAGGTATTCCTCCGCGATGCCCGGCCCGGTGTCGGCGACCTGGATCCGGACCGCGTCCGTCCGGATGAAGCCCGACGCCGCGTCGCGATGCGATTCCGTCGAGACGGTCACGAGCCCACCCTTCGGCATGGCCTCGGCGGCGTTCAGCACGAGATTGAGGATGACCTGCTTGATCTGGTCGGCGGAAGCCATGACCCGGGGCAGGTCCGGCTCGAGCTGCTTTTCGACCTTCACGTTGCGCTCGCGCAGCCGTTTCGTGACGAGGGCCTCGGCCTCGTCGACGAGCGCGTTGAGATCCGTCGGCACGAGGTCCGCGGCCGGCCGGTAGAAGCCGAGCATCTGGCGCAGGATCCGGCTCATGCGCTCGGTCTCTTTCATCGCGATGTTGAGGAACTTCGCGTTCGGATCGTCCTCCGGGATCCGCTTCACGAGGAGATAGAGCGCGTTCTGGATCGCCTCGAGCGGGTTGTTGATCTCGTGCGCGATCGACGCCGCGAGCCGGCCGGTGGCCGCGAGCTTCTCGGAGTCGAACAGCGCCTGCTCCAGGCGGCGGCGCTCGAGCTCGCGCAGCCGGCCGACGTCCTGCATGACGGACACGGTCGCGACCGTCGCGCCCATGGCGTCACGCACCTCGTTCGCGGTCACCTGCATCTCGAGCTCCTCGCCGGTGTCCACGTCGGTGAGCCGCAGCTCGCCGGATCGCCGGGGCGACGGGTCGAGCGACAGCTGGGCCAGGAACGAGGTGAACTTCGCGTCGTTGCGCATCGCGACCTGCGCCCGCCGGGGCTGGCCGAGCGGATCACGCGGCGGCTTGAACAGCCGTTCCGCCGCCGCGTTCAGGCTCACGATCTCCTCGGTGTTGTCCACCACGATGATCGGGTTCGGCACGTTCCGGAGGACGAGGTCCAACCGGTCGCGTTCCATGCGGATCTCCTGGTCGACCGATTGCAGCCGCTGGATGTTGGCCGAGAGCTCCTGGGTCACGTGCCGGAGATCGGTCACGTTCTTGAGCACGGACACGACGCCCTTCGTGCCGATGCGGAAGTTCGTGGCCGGCGACGTGATCACCTCGAAGATGAGCTCGTCACCTTCGATCGGGTCGACCAAGGTCAGCTCACGCGTGCGCTCGCTGGCGCTCTGGAGGTTCCACGTCGACAGCGCCGCCGTGAAGAGGAAGTTGTTCATCGAGATCGCGTGGGCCTTTCCAGGGCTGTCGTCCCTGCCGCTCTTGAAGAGCAGCTCGGCGCCGTGATTCGCGAGCACGAGCTCGTTCTGCTCGTCGGTCACGACGACCGGGTCGGCGAACGCGTTCACCATCCACCACAGCCATTCCTTCTCGATCGCGTGCGCCTCGCCACCATGGCGCAGCTCCGCCACGTCGCGGGCCTGCGCGAGGAGGCTGCTCGCCTGATTGGTGAACGGCGCCAGGGCCTGCACGTCCGCGTCGCTCGCGGGCGCGCCCTTTGACAGGAGGACGACGCCGATCGGCGGCTGTCCGGAGCTGCGGAGTGGCGTGACCACGAAGGTCTCGAAGCCGAGCTCCGTCAGGACCTCGCGAGTCGTCTCGGTGATCCGCTCGTCGGACGCTGTGTCGTCGACGCGTTGGGTCACCCCGCTGTGCAAGGCGACCACGCTCGGGTCCTGGAGGTTGGCGAGCGGGACGGTGAATGCCTCGGCGATCTGGTCTGCGATCCCCCGGCCGAAGCGGCCACGGATGACCCGCGTGCGCTCGTCGACGATCGCCACGAGCGACCGCTCGTATCCGAATGCGCGCGCGAGGCCGTCGAGCACCGGCAGGAGCGCCGCTTCGGGATCGCTCCCGGCCAGCAGCTCGCGAGGCAGCGCATCGATGTCGTCGAGCGCGGAACGCCCGGTCGCTCCGGCCATCAGCCGGTCACCGAGCCGCTAGCGGCGTTCCGCGGCGCCGGCTGGTGCCGACGACGGCGTACCGGACATCCCGCCCGAACCGATCGAGCCACCGGTCGTGCTGCCGCCTGGAGCGGGACGCGCGACCGTACCGGTGATGCCAAGCGCCTCGGCGTAACGCAGGTAGGTGTCGATCGACGCCACCACGACGCGGGCTTCGACCGTGATGAGGTCGATCCCGACGAGCGAGACGCGGATCCAGGCGTCGATGACGATGCCCTTGTCGAGGATGCGGTCCAGGACATCGATGAGGCTCGATCCACCAGCGGCGCGTTCAACGGGCATCTTCTCTTCTCCTAGCGTTTCGGAGTCGCGGACTTCAACGTGCGTTCCAGATCGGCGATGCGTGTCTCGAGACGTCTGATCTCGGCAGCTCCTTCGCCACCACTCGTGGCAGCGGGGGCAGCGCCGCTGGCCATCGTCGCCGGCGCGACGAGGTTGCGGTCATAGCGCCACCAGTTCAACCCGATCTGTTCGGCCTTGTCGATCGAGCAGACCAGGAGCCGGATGCGGATGGTCAGCAGCTCGACGTTCGCGAGCGAGATGCTGATATCGCCTGCCACGACGAGGCCCTTGTCGAGGACCCGATCGAGGATGTCGATGATGCTCGTCGACGGTCCGGGGGCGACGCTTCGTGACATGCTCATTGGCGGCTCACAATAGCTTTCCGATCGGTCCGAGGCCGAGGTTGAGGTCGTCCGGGTCCACGCCGAACGCCTCGGCCATCTCTCTGACCTTGGCCTCGAGGCGCATCAGCGCGACACCCACCCGTTCGATCTCATCATCGGCCAGCGTTCCTCCGTCCATTCGTCTGATCGCCTGACGCTCGAGAAGCTGCCGAAGGAACTCGACCAGGGTGAGGACCAGCTTCGCCAACCCCTGCTCGACACCTTCGGGATCGACATTGACGCGGTCCGGCAGGAGTCCCCGAACGCGCTCCAGCTCCCGCCGCAGCTCGCCGATCTCATCCTCCATGGCCGCTCCCCAGCTCCTCGGTGAAGCTGTAGGGAGGCCACGGACCGCTGACCACGGCGCGGACCCCGTCGATCGCACCCGCGGCCACCGCCGCTCGCGCCTTCAGCGCGTCAGCCTCGTCCTTTTCGGCCAGCAGCGACATGGACAGCGCCACCTCGGCACTCGGGCAACTTTCGTGCCGAACGTCCGCTTGGTCGACCGCCAGCTGGGCTGCGAGGCGCGCTGCGAACGCGTCCCCGGCGGTGCGGCGGTCGGCGGTGACCGCGTGCATCGCGCGTTGCCGCTCGAGGAACGCACGGCCCGACAAGGCGACGGCATGCCCGCGGCCCTCGGTCACGGCGGCGTCACGCCAAAGGAGCGTGATCGCGATCTCGCGGCGGTCGGCGAGCCGGTCGACCGCGGCGGTGAACCGGTCCTCCGAGACCTCGAGCGAACGCCGCGCGGCCTCGGCGTCCGCCAGCCACGTCCCGAATCGGACCGGGAGGCACGGGCCGGCGTCGCAGAGCACCGCGACCAGGTCGTGGTGCGCGAACGCGTCATCGCGCGAGAGCTTCGGCTCGCCTTCCCAGACCGTCGCCCAGAGGCCGAGCTCCCCGGCCGCGATCTGCTCGAGTGGACGGCCGCCGACCCCGCTCTCCGGTCCGCCCGTGGCGCGCCGGGTGATCGCGTGGGCGAGGAGCCGGGTCACTTCTTGCGCGCCTCCAGCTGGGCGATCGATTCGGTCGCGGCGAGGATCACGTTGAGCCCCAGGTAGATCAGGTCTACGCCGGCCACGGAGATGGTCGCCTCGCCGGTGATGACGACGCCGCGATTGAGCAGCCGATCCGCGAGGTCCAGCACGCTGAGCTCCTCGTCCGGCAGGGCGGCGAGCCGGCCGGTCATGAGAGCTCGACCGTGGCGAAGCGATACGCGGGCCACGGACCGCTGAGCTCCAGCGCGTAGCCGCGCGCATCCCACCGCTTGACGTACGCCGTGATGATCCCGTCGAGCTCGATGCCGGCGTCGCGACGTGCGAGCACCGAGAACCGCGCGAGCATCCCGCCGCCGGCATCTTCGACGAGCGGCTCGCGGAACAGTCGCATCTGCGCGCGCTCGAACGCCTCGGTCGCGTCGACGATGGCCGCTGCGTCGGCCGCACGGAGCTCCGTCCGCTTCGTCTCATCGAGCTGGCGCGTGAGCAGGTAGCCGCGTCCGGGCGGGGCCGCCTCGATCTCCGAACGCAGCGCGCGGAGCGGCTCGCTCTCCTCCTCGAGCCGCGCGAGCGCCTTCGCCCTGTCGCGGCGAACGACGGCGATCCACTCCGCCCGGCCTCGCAGCGCTTCGAACCGCGGCCCCATCTCCGCGGCGCGCTCCGCGAGCATGCGCGCGACGCCCGGGGTGTCGCGGAACACCGTCCCGAATGAGAGCGGCACGAGCGGATCGCAGACGGCCGCGAGCGCCGCGTTCACCTCTTGATGACGCACCGCGCGCGGAGTGAGCCATTCCATGTCGGCGAGGTGTGCGTTCAGGGGCTCCTCCGCGTATTCGCGCTCCGGCACGTCGCTCACGAATGCCGCCAGGTCGCCCGCGCCGACCGTCCGGACGGCGCCGTCGTCGAGCCCGCGGAGCCCAGCGGGCGCGGTGCTGCCGGCGCGCGCGATCGCGTACACGTAGACCAGGCTCACCCGGGGCGGTCGAGCTCCTCGGGGGTCTCGATCACGGCAACACGTTCGTCCCCGGTCTCGGAGAGCAGGCCAGCCAGCTGCTCTTCGGCGAGCTGCCGGCGGTAGGCCTTGATCTCGGAGTACCGCGCGAGGAGCGGAGCCTCCTGGCGGCGGAACTCGGCTTCGTCGATCTCGCCCTCCTCGAAGCGCAGGTTGAGGAGCATGAGGTCCTCTTTCACCGCGGTGTCGTCGGTCATCTCCTGCTCGGCCATGTCGATGACCTGCTGCAGGCAGTACCGGATGCCTGCCGCCGGGAGCGAGTACGGAAGTGTGAGCAGCTTGCCAAGGCCGAACACGGCCTAGACCGACGCCGAGCGCTCGAGCTGCAGGCGGATGGTCACGAAGTTATAGGGCGGCCAGGGGCCGGTGTACCGGAACGAGAGCGTGCCCTCGAACTTCTTGCCGATGTCGTGGACCTTCGCATCGAAGTGCTCCGCCTGATCGCGCCCGACGAGGAAGGCCGCGTTCATGATCATCTTGTCGCCGATCACCTTGTTGGACCGCGACGCGATCGCCGCGTCGCGCAGGTGGTCGTAGATCTCGCGGACGATCGACTCCGACCGATCCACGAGCGCCTGCTCGACCAGGCGGCCAAGCTGCATGCGCGCGAAGTAGGTCGACGACTGGGTATTCGTCTCGATCTCGGCCTTCAGCCGGCGGATCTCCTCGTTCTGCTCTTCGATCTCGCGCAGGACCTGATCGCGGTCCCAGTTCACCTTGAGCCCGAACTCGAGCTTGTCCTTCATCTTGACCAGGACGTCGCGGAGCGCGTCGTAGGTGTCCTTCAGGAACTCCACGGTGTCCTCGTCGGTCTTGAACAGCGTGCCGAAGCTCATCGGCACCGGGGTGAACCCGTGCTCGTTCATCACGACTTCCTGGACGTGCTCGTGGGTGAGGGCGTTCTCGCGCGTCGGGTCGTACACCACGAGCGGCGCCCGGCTGACGACGGCAGCGAGATCGCGGTAGTGGACCGTGAAGACCTCATCGCTTCGCCCGCCGATGCCGATCTTCCCGAACGCCCGCGGCTCGCTCGACTCGATGATGCAGTAGACGTAGACGCCTTCCCGGCTGCCCTCGGCGACCGCCGTCGCGCCGCGTTCGTCGCTCATTGGACGCAAATACTACGTCGCGAGATTGAGGAACTCGCGCGTGAAGCCGTACAGCTTCTCGCGATCCTCGCGCAGCGCGGGGCGCAATCCGTAGTGATTGATCACCCGGATCTGGGCGGCCGTCCACTCCTTCCAGCACTCGGCGCAGACCCGCTGCTCGATCTCGTTCCCGAGCGCGCCGGGCAGGCCGGTCTTGCCCGCGCCCTCGCGAGTGTTGCCGCAGCGCGCACATGTGACCGTCATCTGACAAGACCGAACCGGCCGATCGGCGCGTACCGGAAGACCGGGCGGCCGACCACGGCCGAGCCGGGGATCGGCCCGAACTGGCGGGAATCGGTCGATTCGGCGGGATCGGCGTGGTCGCCCTGGATGGTCACTCCGTCCGGTGCCACCGACCGGACGCGCTTCACGAGCAGCCGTTCCGGCTCGCGCGGGTCCGCCGCCACGACGACCTCGCCGGGACGCGGCGGCCGGCGGAGCCGGCGGACAAGGAGCCAGTCGCCGTCGCGGAAGGTCGGCTCCATGCTCTGTCCGGCGACGGCGACCCTGAACAGTGCCGTCGCCGGTCTCACTTCTTGGTGGCCCAGAAGATGTCGGCGATCTCCTTGACCGCCGCCTGCAGATCGGCCGCGGCCTTCGCGTCGATGCTCTGCTTGTTCTTCGAGCAGAGCTTCGCGGCCGTCCAGAACGTGTCGTGGAGCTTCGGGTACTTCTCGAGGTGCTCGGGCTTGAAGTAGTCGGTCCAAAGGATGAGCAGCTCCTTCTTGCAGATCTGAGCGTGCTCCTCCTTCACCGCGACCGAGCGGATGTACGTGTTGCGGCTCGCGTCATCCCCGCCCGTCGATCCGGTGATCTTCTCGACCATCTTCGCCACGGTCTGTGCGGCGATCGTCGCGGCCGTGGGGTCGTAGATGCCACACGGGATGTCGCAGTGAGCATGCGCCACGAGGCGCGGCGCGAGGATCGAGCGCAGGTCCATGAGTCGTCCTCCCCGGTGATGTGCTCCGGATTATGGGCGCGGTCAGGGGTTCGCGTCGGCGAGCGTGACGTCCATGGTCATCGACCTGTCCACCGTCACGACGCGTCCTTCGACGCTGACGACCTGGCTCGGGAAGGGCGCGAAGAAGTCGAATGTGTACTTGCCCGGGGGGACGGCAAGCGAGTACGTGCCGGTGTCGTCGGTGTACGTCGCGGTCAGGAAGCCCTGGGCGTCGGAGATGTTGACCGAGGCTCCTTCCAGGGGGACACCGGTCTGGCTGCGGATCACGCCCTTGACGACCACGCCACGCTGCAGCTTCACGTCGACGGTGACGTTCTGCGACCGGACCGTCACGGTGTTCGCGTCGAGCCACGTCCGGCCGCCGCCGACGAACTGGGGCAGCAGGTCGCTGCCATCCGGCGGCAGGACCTGCACCAGATAGGTCTCCGGTCGGGTGGTCACGCGATACGCGCCGGTCGCGTCCGTTGGCCGGCAGATCCGTCCGGTCGGGAACGGCGTATCGACGCAGACGAACGCGTGCACGACCGGCGCGCCGTTCGGATCGGTCACGTGTCCGACGATCGACGGCCCCGGACCGAGCACTTGATCGACCACGCGGTCACGGTCCAGGTCGACGGACGTCGCGGACACCCCCACGAGCGAGTCGTCGTACCACTGCATGAGAAGCGCGTCGTCGTCCGAGGGGATCACCCAGACCCAGTACGTGTCCGGCTCGCGCAGCGCGACGTAGTGCCCGTGGTCGTCGGTGCGCTCGCAGTCCCATGGCAGCGACTCGCCGAACCGGTGCGTGCAGACCTGTGCCTTCTTCACCGGCCGGCCGTCGGGCGTGGTGATGGTCCCCTGGATCGTGAAGCCTGGGCGCAGCTGCACATCGATGCCCGGGGCGTCGGCGGTGCGAGCGTCGATGACGTCCGCCTCCGCGCTGTCGACCCGCCCGTACGCCCATTGGGAGAGGAGCCGAAGACCCGGGCCGCCGTCGACGCTCATCTTGTACAGGCCGGGGGTCACGTCGAGGGCGTACGTCCCGTCGGCCTTGGTCTTATCGCAGACCGTCGCGGCGAGGGACAGCGGGTTGGCACAGACCGGAGCCTGGGCGACGGGCTTCTTGTCGCTGTCGGTGATCGTCCCGCTGATCCGCCGGATCCGTTCGAACGCGAGCCGGACCGATGCGTCGCCCTGCGTGAGATCCGCTCCGACCGGAACGCCGCCCTGGGTGTTGACCGGGGCGCCCTGATCGTCGAGCTGCCGCTGGCTTGCGGGCACTTCGGAACGCACCTGGTACGCGTCCGGCGGCAGGGTGAACGTCGCTCGGCCATCGGCGCCGGTCGGCGCGCACGACTGGGCGCCCGAAAGGGCGGATGCGCAGACCCGCAGGCCGGAGACCGGACCGTCTGCGCCGGCGGCGACCACCTGGAGCCGGTGCGTGACCGCCGTCGGCGAGGGCACCACGGCAGGCGCCGGCGCGGAGCACGACGCGGCGGCGACGCCGACGATCAGCCATTTCACAGCCGCGTTACGGATGGTCGTCACTTCCCTGCTTCGCATCGTGCATGAAGGGCAGAACGAACGGAAGCGAGGCAAGCCCGATGGAGAGCGAACTGATCGCGATCGGCCTGGTGCTCCTGGTCGTCGGGGCGGTCCTCCTGATCGCAGTGGGCGCAGCTCCGACGCCACTCGATGTCCAGATCGCCGCCGTGCGGGCCGATACCCAGGCCCACGTCCTCGTCAGCGCGCTCGCCCAGCGTCTCCCGCACTGACCCGGAGCAGCCGCGAGACCTCGGCGAGCGGACCGGACAGCTCCTCGCCGCGTTCGCGCTCCATCAGCCCGCGCATCGCCTCGCGGACAGGCTTGCCCTCGAACAGGACGCGGTACGTTTCCGCGGCGATCGGCATGTCGACGCCCTTGGCGGCAGCGAGCGCGTGCACGGCCTCCGTCGTCCCGATCCCCTCCGCGACCTGGCCGCCGAGCCGCCGCTTGATATCGGCGACCGTCGAGCCTTTGGCGAGCAGCTCCCCGACCGTGCGGTTCCGTGAGTGCGCGCTCGTGCACGTGGCGATGAGGTCGCCGAATCCCGCGAGCCCCGCGCAGGTGAGCGGGTTCGCGCCGCTGGCGAACGCGTAACGCGCGATCTCCGCGAGGCCTCTGGTCATGAAGCCGGCTTTCGCGTTCACGCCGTACCCCATCCCGTCGATCGCGCCGGCGCCGAGGGCGACGATGTTCTTCAGCGCGCCGCAGAGCTCGACACCGACCACGTCCTCGTTCGTGTACGCGCGGAACATCGGCGTGCCGAGCAGCCGTTGGAACAGCCTGGCGGTGTCGGCATCCGACGACGCGATGACCGTCGGCGCCGGCAACCCGGCTGCGATCTCGCGGGAGATGTTCGGGCCGGACAGGACGGCGACGCGATCGGCGGGCAGCACCTCGGTCCAGAGCTCGCTCATGCGCCGCGAGTCGTCGGGCGCGAGCCCTTTGGTCGCGGAGCAGAGCCGGTGCGCCGGCCGGAGCAGCGCCGCGGCGCGATCGCGCAGCTCGCGGACGCCCTGCGCGGGTGTCGCGACGACGAGCGCATCCGCCGCGAGGGCGCGCTCGAGATCGTCCGTCACCACCACCGAGTTCGGGATCGTGACGCCCGGGAGATAGCGAGCGTTCTCGCGGCGCGCGGCGATCTCGTTGGCGCGCGCGGCGTCGCGGGTCCAGAGGATGACCGAGCGCCCCCCATCCCGGGCCAGGATCGTCGCGAGCGTCGTGCCCCACGACCCGGCCTGGAGGACCGCTACGTCGACGGGGATCTGCGTTGCCCCAGGCGCGGCTCGTTCCCGCGGAGGATCCGCGCGATGTTCGCTCGGTGGCGGAGGGTCACGATCGCGCCGGCGATCAGGATGAACCCGAGCACGGCCCAGTGGAACGAGAGGTAGCCCGCGAACACGAACACGATGTAGCCGAGCAGCGCGCCGGCGACCGACGCGAGCGAGCTGACGCTGACCATGCGCGTCAACGCGAGGGCGAGCATGAACGCAACGACCGCTCCGAGCCAGGCCGGCGTCGCGATGAACAGGAGCGCCCCGAACCCGGTGGCGACCCCGCGACCCCCGCGGCCCTCGAGGAACGCCGGCCAGCAGTGCCCGGCCACGGCCGCGACCGCGGCGACCGCGGTGGCGACCGTCCGCTCATCGGATGACCCGGTCACGATGGCCGAGGCGATCCACACCGCGCCCGCACCCTTCAGGATGTCGAGGATCGCGACCAGCAGCGCCGCGCCGAGCCCGAGGGTCCGGAACGTGTTCGTCGCGCCGGTCGACCCCGAGCCGACCGTACGCAGATCGACGTTGCGGTACAGCCGTCCGACGATGTACCCGCTCGAGATCGACCCGATGCCGTAGCCGATGACGCCACAGGCGACGATCCGGAGCAGGTCCATCAGTCCCGCGCTCCGCGGAACTGGAGCCGGATCGGCGTGCCCGGGAACGGGAACTTCTCGCGGATCCGGTTCTCGAGGTAGCGCTGATACGAGAAGTGGACGAGGTCAGGCCGGTCGACGAAGAAGACGAAGGTCGGCAACGGCGCGTCGGCCTGAGTGACGTGATGGAAGCGCACCTCCTTGCCCCGCACGGTGGGCGGCGGGTGGGACCCGATGGCTTCGACGAGCATCCGGTGGAGCTCGGCCGTCGGTACGTGGGTCCGTCGGGTCGCGACGACGCGGACCGCACTGTCCAGCGCGTCGTCGACGTTCCGGCGATTCTTCGCCGAGGTGTAGTGGCTCGTCAGCCAGGGCGCGAAGTGGAACTCGCGCGCCACGTCGGCCCTGAAACGTTCGGTCGTCTCCATGCCGCGGTCGACAGCATCCCACTTGTTGATGGCGAGCACCAGCCCCACGCCGGCCTCGATCGCGTACCCCGCGTTGTGCACGTCCTGGTCGACGATGCCCTCGATCGCGTCGACGAGAAGGATGGCGACGTCGGCGCGCTCGATCGCGCGGACCGTGCGGAGCAGCGCGTACTGCTCGATGCCGTGCTCGATGCTTCCGCGCCTGCGGATCCCGGCGGTATCGACGAGCAGGATGCGCCTGCCGTCGCGCTCGAGCGCGGTGTCGACGGTGTCGCGTGTGGTGCCCGGGATCTCGCTGACCACCGCGCGTTCCTGGCCCACGAGGGCATTCAGGAAGCTGGACTTCCCGACGTTCGGCCGGCCGATGATCGCGACGCGCGCGTCGTACTGCTCTTCGTTCGCTTCCTCCGGGGGCAGCGCCGCGACCACCGCGTCGAGCAGGTCGCCCGTCCCGGTCCCCTGGATCGCCGAGACCGTATGCACCTCGCCGAGGCCGAGGGCGTAGAACTCGGCGGCCTGCGCCTCGCCCCGCCATGAATCGCTCTTGTTCGCGACGATGAGCACCGGCTTTCGGCTGCGCCGAAGGCGGTCGGCCACGTCGTGCTCGACCGGGAGGATCCCGGTCTTCGCGTCGACGATGAACAGCACCACGTCGGCTTCGTCGATCGCCGTCTCGGCCTGGGCCCGGACCGCCGCCTCCATCGGGCCGGCCTTCGGATCGTCGAGGCCGCCCGTGTCGACGAGCGCGAATTCACGGCCGCGCCACTCCGCCGTGGCGTAGAGGCGGTCGCGGGTCGTGCCCGGCAGATCCTCGACGATCGCGACGCGCTCACCGACCAGCCGGTTGAAGAGGGTGGACTTGCCGACATTCGGGCGGCCGACCACGGCGACGACCGCGCGCGCCATCAGCTCGCGAGCGCTTCGGCGCGCTCCTTCACTTCCAGCAAGGTCTCCATCGGCGTCGAGCAGCCGCCGATCAGACCGACCCGGTCCATGCCTGCGAGCCACGCCGGCTCGAGCTCGGCGGAGTGCTCGATGTGGTACGCGGTCTTGCCCTGCATCCGCGCGAGATTCACGAGCTCGCGCGTGTTCGCGGAGTTCTTCCCTCCGACGACCACGATCACGTCCGTCTCGCCGGCGAGCTCGGTCGCCGCGTTCTGCCGCTTGATCGTGACCGGGCAAACGGTGTTGAAGACCTTGAGCTCCTGGCTGATCTCGGCCACGTGACCGACGAGCTCCTTGAACGCCCACGGCGGCTGGGTCGACTGCGACACCACGCCCGCCTTCTTCATCTTCGGGAGCTTCTCCCACTCGTCCTTGGTCTCGACGATCGTGTAGTCGGTGCCGGCGAAGCCGACGAGCCCGACGACCTCGGGATGGTCGGGAGTCCCCAGGATCACGACCTTGTAGCCCTCGTCGGCGAGCTGCTTCGTGAAGCGCTGTGCGCGCAGCACGAGCGAGCACGTCGCATCGATGCACTCAAGGCCATGCTCCTCGATGCTCTTGCGCATCGCCGGAGGGACGCCGTGCGCTCGGATGACGACGATGCCGGATGCCGCCTCGGCCGGATCCTTGATCACGGTCACGCCCCGCGCGGCCAGCCGCTCGCTGATCTTCGGGTTGTGCACGACCTGGCCGAGATTGAAGACCGGCTTGCCCGATTCCGCGGCGGCCTCGGTCAGCTCGACCGCCTTTTTCACCCCGAAACAGAACCCGTTCTCGCGCGCGAGGAGGACTTCCACGACACAAGTGTAGGGGCCTACCTGGGCTGTTGAGCCTCGCTCGCGTACTCGCCGCGCATGTCCGGCGGCAGGAGCTCCGCGACCCTTCGCATGATCGCGTCGGCGACGGCCTGCTCGCTCGCGCTGCCGTCGAGTCCGAGAGCGTCCAGGTGGAATGGCTCGCCGACCCGGACGCGGATGTCCGAGCGACGAAGCTTCGCGTCGGGCGTGCCGATCACGCCGACCGGCAGGAGCGGGACGCCGGACCTGCGCGCGAGGAACGCGATCCCGGGATGCGCGCGGTGCAGTGTGCGATCGCGGCTTCGGGTGCCCTCGGGAAAGAAGCCCAGCGGGTTGCCGACGCGAAGCACCTGGAGGCATGTGACCATCGCGCGACGATCGGCCTCGCCTCGCCGGACCGGAAAGCAGCCGATGCCGCGGAGGAGGCCGCCGAGGAAGAACATCTCGAACGCCTCCTGCTTCGCCATGAACCGGATCGCGACCCGGAACGTGAGCTCGATCGCCGGCGGGTCCTTCCAATTCACGTGGTTCGCCACGACGATGTACGGCCCGCTGGCCGGGACACGGTCGCCGTGCTCGAGCGTCATCGGATAGAGCGCGAGCCCCACGGCACGCACCGGCGGGAACAACGCCTGCCACATCCAGAGCCGGCGCTGGGGCCACAGCGGATCGCCGAGCAGCCGGACCGGGTTCAGGGCCGTTGGATCGCCGCCAGCACCTTGTCGAGGGCCTCGCGCACCGTCAGCCCGTCGGTCTGGACGACCGTGGCATCCTCGGCCGCCTTGAGCGGCGAGACCGCGCGCTCGGTGTCGAGCTGATCACGCCGGAGGATCTCGTGGAGTAGCTCCTGCCGCGCCCGACGCTCGCCGCGCGATGCGAGCTCCTCCTCGCGTCGGCGCGCTCGTTCGCTCGCCGACGCGGTGAGGAAGATCTTCCGGTCGGCGGCGGGAAGGACGACCGTCCCGATGTCACGGCCGACCATCACGACCCGTCCCTGACCCGCAAGCGCCCGCTGCTGTTCGACCATCGCGTCGCGCACTCCCGGGACGCGGGCGACCTGCGACACGGTGCGGTCGATGTCGGCTGACCGGATGTCCCAGGTCACATCGCTGCCGTCGAGCAGCACCGTGTACGCCCGGCCGTCCTGTTTCGTCGGCGGGCCGATCATGATCCGGATCTTCTTCGCGATCTCGGACAACCGCTCGGCGTCGTCCGGATCGATGGCGCGGCGCGCCGCGGCGAGCGCGACCGCGCGATACATCGCGCCGGTATCGAGGAACAGGTAGCCCAGCCGCTCGGCCACGAGCGCGCCGATCGTGCTTTTCCCCGCGCCGGCGGGACCGTCGATCGCGATCGTCCTCGGAAGGGCCACTAGCGGGCGACCTTCAACGCCGCGACCTCGCGCTTGGTGAGCTCGCGCCACGTGCCGCTCGGCAGCGCCCCGAGCGTGAGGGGGCCCATCCGCACCCGCCGCAGCCGAGTGACCCGCAATCCGACCGCGGCGCACATCCGGCGGACCTGCCGCTTCCATCCCGTGCGCAGCACGAGCTGCAGCCGCCCGCGCGCGACGACGCGGAGGCCGTCGAGCTTCGCGACGCCCTCCTCGAGCCGGATCCCACGACGGAGCGACGACAGCTGCGCGGCCGTCGGCTCGGGCTCGACGTCGACCTCGTACTCGCGCTCGTGTCCGTAGCGCGGGTGCAGCACGCGTTCGGCCCAGGCGCCATCGTTCGTGAGCAGCAGCAGGCCCTCGGAATCCGAATCGAGGCGACCCACCGGATAGAGGCGCTCGCGCGCACCCACGATCGAGACCACGGTCGGGCGGCCACGCTCGTCGCGCGCGGTCGACAGAGTGCCGATCGGCTTGTTGAGGAGCACGTAGCGATGCGCGACCGCGGTCGCGGCCCGCGCTCCGTCCACCTCGAGCGGTGCATCCGGTGCGAGCTTCTCGCCGATCGCGATCCGGCGCCCGCGGCTCGTGACCCGGCCTGCGGCGATGAGCTGCTCCGCATGGCGGCGCGACGCGACGCCGCGCTCGGACAGCAGCTTCTGCGCGCGGGCCGCCGCGGGCTTCACGGCTCTTGCACGGGGCGCGGCCGGGGCGGCCACCGCCCGGCCCGGCCGTGCGCGCTGTCGCATCACTGGTCGGCCATCACGACACCGTCAGCGCGCACGCCCTCGGGCGAGAGCACCGACGGCAATGCGCCGAGCGACGTGAGGCCGAAGCACTCGAGGAACTCCCACGTCGTGCCGTACTCGAACGGGCTGCCCGGCGCCTCGCGGCGGCCGAGCTCCTCGATGAGCCGGCGCGACATCAGCGTGTAGATCGTCTGATCGCAGTTCACGCCGCGGATCGACTCGACCTCGGCGCGCGTGACCGGCTGACGGTACGCCACGACCGCGAGCGTTTCGAGGGCCGCCGACGAAAGGCGGAGGCGGTCCGCGCCGAGATAGGCCGCGACGTACGGCGCCTGCTCGGGAGCGGTGACGATCTGCCAATCGTCGTCCTCGTGCTGCAGCCGCAGGCCGGTGCCGGCGTACCACTCCTCGAGCTCGGCGAGCGCCTCGGTGACCACCTTGCCGCCCGCGCCGATCGTCTTGGCGAGCTCGGAGCGGCTCACCGGCTTCTCGGCGACGAACAGGACGGCCTCGACGGCGGCGGCCACGGCCGAGCGGGTCATTCGGGAAGTCCCTCCATGCGCCGGCCCTTGCGCTCGATACGGATCTCGCCGAACAGCTCGTCCTGCGTGATGTCGATGACCAGACGGCGGTACAGGTCGAGCAGTGCGATGAACGTCACGATCGCGTAGCCGAGCGTCGGCCGGTCGCCGAGGAGCGTAGCGAACGTGACGGCGGGCTGTTCCGCGATGAGCGCCTCGATCTCCGCCGTGCGCTGCTCGACCGAGTAGCGCTCGCCCGGCACCTCGACCGCCTCGTCGGGCCGGCGCGTCAGCGCGAGCACCTTGAGCCATGCGGCCGCGAGCGCGTCGGGATCGCCGCCTTTCGGTGGCAGATCGACCGTGCCGCCCTCGCGATGGAACGCCCGCTCGCCGGCCCGCATCCGGTCTCCGAGCGCCTCGGCCCGGCCCTTCGTGGTCGCGTACTCGATCAGGCGCAGGCGCAGCTCCTCCTCGGTGTCCTGATCGGGGTCCTCCGCGGCGGGGATGAGCGATGGCAGCAGGCTGCGCGCCTTGAGCAGCACGAGCCGCGACGCGATGTACAGGAACGCCGAGACCTCGTCCGCCGGCAGCGCGGTCATCGCGCGCACCCGGGCGAGATAACCGTCCGCCAGGTCCGCCAGGCGGACGGTGAAGATGTCGAGCTTCTTCTCCTCGACCAGCTCGAGCAGCAGGTCGAGCGGGCCCTCGAATCCGGCGACCGCGACCTCGGGCGCCCGCGGCCCGACGGGCATCACGGGAGCGCCTCGCGGTCGGCCCGCGCGAGCAGCCGCGCGTCCTCGCTCCGCGCGGGGCTGTGGTGGCCGGCGATGAGGAAGACGACCCGGTCGGAGGCGCCCCGACGGCGCGCCTCCGCCGCACCGATCCGGGCGTGATCGAGATACCGGGCGAACGTGGAGTCGCCGCGGGCGAGCTCGCGCCGGACGCGCGGCGCGACGCGGTCGAGCAGCACCCCGGCGATCCGGTGCCAGAGCCGAGTCCCCGCCGGCTTCGCGATGTCGTGCAGCAAGCCGGCCGTCACGAGCTCCTCATCGGCCCCAAGCCCGCGGAGGATCGCCGCGGTGCGCTCGGCATGCCGGATGTCGGCCGCCGCTCCGGCGGCGACGACCCGCATCGTCTGCCGCGCGCGGGCGATCATCAGAAGAGTCGCGTGCCCACGAGCAGATTCGCGAGGGACTGGGCCGGGCCGAACACGACCTGGAACAGGATGCGGCCGCCGAAGAAGAGCAGTGCCAGGAGCAGCATCGGCCCGTACTGCTGGAACTGCCGCCAGGTGTACTGCTGGCGCGGCGGCAGGAGCCCATACACGACGTTCGAGCCGTCAAGGGGCGGGATCGGGATCAGGTTGAAGATGCCCAGGACGCAGTTGAAATACACGACGAAGGCGAGGATCTCCGTGTACGCCCCGCCGAACGGATCGGCCGGCCCGTAACGAAGTGGGATGGCGCAGACGGCTGCGATCGCGAAGTTCGCGGCGGGCCCGGCGAGCGCCACGAGCGCGACGGAGCTCGAGCTCCGCAACCGCGATTCGTTGAACGGCACCGGCTTGCCGTAGCCGAACCCCGCGACGACGAGTAGCAGCGTGCCGAACAGGTCGAAATGCGCGAGCGGGTTGAGGGTCATCCGGCCGAGGAGCCGTCCGGTGTCGTCCCCGAGCCGATGTGCCGCGTACGCATGCATGAACTCGTGCACCGTGATCCCGAGGACGATCGCGACCAGGAAGGCGATGAACGCGATCGGGTCGCGTGCCGCGTTCTGGATGGGGCTCTGCAGGCTGCCGGTCAGGAAGTACAGGACGAGCAGCACGAGCGCGATGAGCAGCATCGGATTCATGCCGCTGCCGGGGCCTCGGTATCCGCGGGCGATCACTCCGCCGAGTCTATGGGCGGCGTTGACCGAACGTTGACCTTTCCCGATACCGCACGCTCACGACTTCACGCCTGGCGTTTGGTGCAATCCACCGGCGTAGTTCTCGCGAACTCGGTGGTGGATCCGGTGGGATTTTGGTGGGAGGCTTTTCGATGAAGCGTGGCTTGGCGTCCGCGGTCCTGTTGTCACTGGTCATGCTCGTGCCGGCGCAGCTCGCGGTCGCCGGCGAGAAGTGGTGTGAGGAGGACCCGGTTCTCACGATCGACGGTCGCACCGTCGACTACACGGCGTCATTCCCCAGCGCGTACCTCGCCGGAACGACCGTCAACTGGACGTTCCACATCCCGAGCAATGTGCTCCTCGCGGCCGCGATCACGCCCCCGGCGGTCGGCTCTCCCGCGGTCCCGTCGACCGTCCGGATCGTCCGCGACCTCCCGGCGTACTGGCTTCTGGCCGACGCGACGGTCGTCACGACCGTCACGTTCACGTCGAGCTCGTCCTTCAGCACGAGCACCGCGGTACAGGGTCTGAACGCGAAATGGACCACGTACTCCGGCAGGTCGAACAAGACGCTGACCTTCTCGACCGGCTACAGCACGCTGCCGCTCCTGTTCTAGCGATGCGGACCTTGCGGCCGGCTCTTCGCGTCTACGTCACCGCGGTCATCGTCACGGGCGGCGGAGCACTCGGGCTCGGCGCCCTCGTTCTCCGACCGCTCGGGACCGACCTCGCGGTCGCGGCCGTGCTGCTCGTCCTCGCGACAGCGGCGCAGCTGCGGCCCGTGCATCTCACCCAGAAGACGAAGGTGACGGTCGAGGACGCCGCCACGTTCGCCGCCGCGCTCCTCCTCGATCCGGCGCTCGCGATGCTCGTCGCGGCCGGCAGCGCCGCGCTCGCGAGCCTGCGCGGACGGATGAGCTGGTACAACCGCGCGTTCAACGTCTCGGCCGTGGTCCTGGACACCGGCGCCGCGGCGATCACCTTCACCCTTCTCGCCGGCGGCACCGGACCCTCCCGATCCACCCTCCCGGCGATCGCCGTCGCGGCGATCCTCAAGTTCGCGGTGAATTCGACCGTGGTCGACGTCGCGGTCGCGCTCCAGCTCCGCCGCAGGCCGCTCGCGAAGTGGTGGGCCCGCCACCGACGCGACGCGGCGCAGCTCCTCTCGCTGTACGCGATCGGCGCGATCGGCGCAGCGTCAGCGAGTGACTCCCCGCTGACCCTCGCGTTGTTCGTCGCGCCCTCCGCGCTCGTTCTGCTTGCGCTCCGGAACACGGCGCGCATCGCCGCGCGCACGAAGCAGGCAGCGCGTGCGCTCGCCGCGCTCATCGAGCAGCGCGACCAGTACACCTACGGCCACTCGCAGCGGGTCGCCGACTACGCCGAGCGCCTCGCACGTGCGATGCGCATGGACGCGGTCCAGATCGACCTCATCCGCGAGGCGGCGTTCCTCCACGACATCGGGAAGATCGCCACACCGGACGCGATCTTGCGCAAGCCCGGCGGTCTCGACGCCTGCGAGCTCGAGGTGATGCACGAGCACGCCGAGCACGGGTACGCGCTGCTCGAGAAGCTGCCCGCGTTCTGGGAGGGCGCGGAGTTCGTTCGATCGCACCACGAGCGGGTCGACGGCACGGGCTACCCGCGTGGCCTGCGCGGCTGGGAGCTGCCGCTCGAGGTCTCGGTGATCGCGGTGGCCGACAGCTATGACGCGATGACCACCGATCGCGTCTACCGCAAGGCCCTCCCGTGGCCGGCTGTCCGAGCCGAGCTGCTCCGCGAGCGCGGCCGCCAGTGGCATGCCTCGGTCGTCGACGCGTTCCTGGCGATGATCGAAGCCGAGGTGGTCGAGCCGGCGGCCTAGCCTAGCCCGCGACCCTGCCGAGGACGAGCTTCGGCCGAGCGACCGGCCGCGCGCTCCAGGCGAACGCGTCGCGCACCTGCTCGATCGCCGCAGCGTCGGCGGGCCGGCCGGCGTGATGGACCTCGGCGAACACGGCGCCTCGCTCCACCCGCGCCCCGATCTTCGCGTGCACCACGATGCCGGTCCGGTGATCGATCGGGTCGCCCTTCTTCTCACGGCCGGCGCCGAGACGGACGGATGCGTTGCCGACCGCGTCGGCGGCGATACGCCGGACATACGCGGTCCGGCTCGCGCGAAGCATCTCGACGTGCGGCGCTCGCGGCAGCCGTCCCGGGTCATCGATCATCCGCTGGTCCCCGCCCTGCGCGACCACGAGCGCGCGGAGCTTCGCCAGGCCGCTGCCGTCCGCGATCGCCCGGTCGATGCGCCGCACCGCCCCGGCACGATCCCGTGCCCGGCCACCGAGCAACAGCATCTCGGCGCCGGCGATCCGCGCCAGCGCGACCAGATCGGGCGGCCCTCCGCCGCGCAGCGTCGCGATCGCCTCCGCGACCTCGAGGCTGTTCCCCACTGCCCGGCCGAGCGGCTGGTCCATGTCGGTGAGCTCACATGTGACGGCGAGGCCGTGGGCCTTCCCGATCGCGACCATCGTTCGCGCGAGCCGGCGTGCTTCCGCGGGCGTCTTCATGAACGCGCCGCGGCCGACCTTGACGTCGAGCACGACCGCGTTCGCGCCGGCGGCGATCTTCTTCGACATGATGCTCGAGGCGATGAGCGGGATCGCCGGCACGGTCCCGGTCGCGTCGCGAAGCGCGTACAGCTTCCCATCCGCCGGTGCGAGGTCCGCGGTCTGGCCGGTGACCACGATGCCGATGCGCCCGAGCTGCGCCAGGAACTCCTGCGTCGAGAGGTCGACGCGGTAGCCCGCGATCGACTCGAGCTTGTCGAGCGTGCCCCCGGAGAACCCGAGCCCGCGGCCGCTCATCTTCGCGACCGGAAGGCCACACGCAGCGACCAGCGGCGCGACCACCAGCGTCGTCTTGTCCCCCACGCCACCGGTCGAATGCTTGTCCACGACCCGGCCGAAGCGACGCAGATCGAGGCGCTCCCCGGTCGCGACCATCGCCGCGGTCAAATCGGCCGTCTCGCGCATATCCATGCCGCGCCAGACGACAGCCATGCAGAACGCGGCCATCTGATAGTCCGGGATGTCACCCTTCGTGTAGCCGTCGACGAGGAACGCGATCTCGGCAGCGGTGAGCCGCCCGCCGTCGCGCTTCTTCTCGACGAGCTCGACCGTTCGCACCGGCTAGAGCTTCGCCACCACGCCCTTGACCAGCGCGCCGAGCCGTAGGCCGGCCCGGTCCGCGACCTCGAGCACCTGCTCGCCGGTCACGTGCTCGATCTGCCCGGGGATCCCGGTGGCCATGTCCGTGACCGTCGCGATCGCGAGGATGCGCATCCCGAGATGGCGCGCGACGATCACCTCGGGCACGGTGCTCATCCCGACGGCATCCGCCCCGAACCCCCGAAGCATGCGCAGCTCCGCCGGCGTCTCGAAGTTCGGACCTGGGACCGCCACGTAGGTGCCCTCGCGCAGATCCGGGTCCACGCTCTTCGCGATCGCCCGGAGCTCCTCGGTGTACGTGCCGACCATGTCCGGGAATCGCGGCCCGAGCCGCTCGTCGTTCGGCCCGCGCAGCGGGTTCGCCGGCATGAAGTTGATGTGGTCCTCGATCAGCATGAGGTCGCCGGCCGCGAACTTCGGATTGAGGCCGCCGCACGCGTTGGTGAGGATGAGCGTGTCTACGCCCCAGGCCTTGAACACGCGCACCGGGAACGCGACCGCGTTCATGTCGTAGCCCTCGTAGTAATGGAGGCGGCCGTTCATGACCGCCACGGTCTTCCCCGCAAGGGCGCCGACCACCAGCTCGCCCGAGTGTCCCGGCGCGGTGCTGCGCTCCCAGCCCGGGATCAGGGCGTACGGGATGCGCGCCGCGCCGGCGACCTCGTCGGCCAGCCGGCCGAGACCGGAGCCGAGGACGATCGCCGCCCGCGGCTGGAGCGTGGTCTTGGCGCGGATCGCGGCGACGGCCGCCAGCGGGTCGAGCGCCATCAGGCCGGTCCGCCCTCTTCCTTGAGGATCTTCTTGCGGAGGAGCGTGAGGAACGGACGCATCGTGGCGGTGCGCACGAAGCGCGCGACCGGCGTCGCGCGGCGCACGTCGATGCGGTCGCCGACGTGCAGGTCGTGCTCCTCCTGCCCGTCGAGCGAGAGCCGCGCCGGCTCATCGAGGACCTCGAGGGCGATGGTCTGATCCACGTCGAGCACGACGGCATTCGGGAAGGAGAGATGCGGCGCGATCGGCACGATCATCATCGCCCGCGACGACGGGATGATCAGCGGCCCGCCGACCGACATGCCGTACGCCGTGCTCCCCGTGGCTGTCGCCACGATCAGGCCGTCGGACCAGTACGTCGTGAACGCCGCGCCGTCGATCGTGACGGCGATGTGGATCGAGCGGACCTCGCGGCCGCGCGCCACGACCACGTCGTTCAACGCGAGCGCGTCCAGGTCTCGAGCGCCCTTCCGGCGCACGTGCGCCTCGAGCAGTGTCCGATCCTCCGTCGTGCAGCGGCCGGCGGCGATCTCGGCAAGGAGCGCGTCGAGCTCGTCGATCGATCCCCCGGCGAGGAAGCCGAGCCGACCGAGGTTCACGCCGAGCATCGGGATCGCGAGCGGTGCGAGGGCCCGGGCTGCGCGGAGCATCGTGCCGTCGCCGCCGAAGACGATGGCGACCTCGGCGCCGGCGACGTCGCGTGCGAGCGACGGCGAGTCGAGCTTCACCTGGACGACCTCGTGGCCGTTCGTCCGCGCGCGCGTCGCCGCGTCCCGCGCCGCCGCGGCAGCGACGTCCCAGTCGGGTCGCACCGCGAACGCGAGCTTCACTCCGCGGCCTCGGCCGCGCGCTCGCGGATCCGGCCGGGCGCGAGGCCGGGATCGCCCTTGCGGCTGTGGACGAAGATCTCGCGGTTCCCTTCACGGCCAGGGAGCCGCGATGGCACGATCGCGACGGTGCCGACGCCCACTGCGGTGAACGCCTCGCACACCGCGACCGTCGCGTCGGCGCGATCCTTCGCGTCGCGGACGATCCCGCCACGACCGACCGCGGCGCGACCGGCCTCGAACTGCGGCTTCACGAGCGCGACGACGTCGCCGCCCTCGCGTAGGTGCCGGAACGACGGAAGGAGCGCGATGCGCAGCGAGATGAACGAGACGTCGGCGACGACGAGATCGACCTGCTCCGGCAGCTCGAAGCCCTCGCGCGCGTTCACGCCCTCGCGCGCGACGACCCGGGCATCGGTGCGGAGCTTCCAGTCGAGCTGACCCTTGCCGACGTCGATCGCGTAGACCCGTGCGGCGCCCCGCTGGAGAAGGCAATCGGTGAACCCGCCGGTCGACGAACCGACGTCGAGCGCCACCCGACCGGATACGTTCACGCCGAGCTCGTCCAGCGCGGCGTCGAGCTTCTCACCGCCGCGCGACACGAAGCGCGGTCCCTGGGCCACCGTGATCGCCGACGCGTCGGACACGGGCGCGGCGGCGCGGTCCGCGACCTCGCCGTCGACGCGGACAGCGCCGGCGAGGATCAGCGCTTGGGCGCGCTCGCGGCTCGGAGCGAGCGAACGTCGGACGAGCAGCTGATCGAGTCGCACGCGCGTCGCCATCACCGGCGAAAGCGTATCCCTAGACTTCGCGCGATGCCGAAGCGTTTACCTCGCTCGCGCACGCTCAAAGGTGATCCGAAGCTCGCCTACTACGACTCGGCAGGCGGTGCCGCGGGCGAGCCGCCGATCATCCTCGTCCATGGCGCGACGTTCCGCGCCGAGGACTGGGAGAACATCTTCCCTCGCCTCGCGACCCGGTATCGCGTCATCGCGTATGACGCGCGAGGTCATGGGAAGAGCGCGCGCGCGACGAGTTATGCGATCGGAGAATTCGCGGACGACCTCCTGCGCGTGATCGAGACCGTCGCGGGTGGACCGGCCATCGTCATCGGCCATTCGCTCGGCGGCGCCACCGCGCTCGTCGCCGCGGCGAAGCGGCCTCCGGCGGTGCGCGCGCTCGTTCTCGAGGAGCCGGTCGTGGACAACTGGGACCGGGACTGGCGGTCGCAGTACTACAAGGACGTGCGCGCGGCGCTCGACACGAGCGGCGAGCTGCCGGCGTTCAAGCGCGCCGTCGCGTCGGTGCCCCTACCGGCGCGCGGGCCGCGCGGCGAGCGCACCGTCGGCGAGGTCCGCGGCTTCTACGCCGCGGACCGCCTTGTGACCTATTACAAGGACGTCGATCCCGCGTTCGTCGAGCAGTTCGGCCACACCAAGCCCGATGGCCACGAGCAGGTGGTGAGCGCCGTGCCGGCCATGCCGACCTTGCTCCTCGCCGCGCATGCCGCGGACGGCAGCGCGCTCAAGGAGGGCGAAGCCGAAGCGCTGGCCGCCACGTGGCCCGACGCGCAGCTGGTGAAGTTCCCGAGCGTCGGCCACCGGATCCACGGCCTGCGTCCCGAGCCGTTCCTCGAAGCGCTCGAGCCCTTTCTGCGTCGCGTCCGCGCACCCGTCACGGCGTGAGCTCGATCCAGTGGACCGTCCTCGCGTTCTTCGCGGCGGTCTGGGCCGCGCTCGCCCTGATCCTCAGGGCCGCGCCGGACATCTACGGCCTGGCCGCGGCGGAGGTATCGCCCCTGTCCTTCTTCGTCGCGATCTCGCTGGTCATCGCGTTCGGCATGATCGGCACCGTGCGACGCTGGCGCTGGGTCTTCTGGCTGATCCTCGTCGCGTTCCTCGCCGGCGCGCTCCGCATCGTCGTGTCGGCGCTCGAGCTCGCGGGTGCGGTGCCGCTGGACGGACCGCGCTGGTACGTCACGACGCAGGGCCTGATCGGCCTGGTCCAGCTGGTCATCGGGATCGCGATGGTCCGGAGCTATCGTCGGGCGGGCGTCTGGGGTGCTACCGGACCGTGATGGTCCAATACACGCCGGCATCCTCCAGCCACGTCGCGCCGTCGATCACGCCGCGAACGTCGAGCCGATAGGTGCCGGGCATCGCTGGGGCGTGGATCTGGAACTGGAACCAACCGGTCTGGCCGGGCCCCACGTACGCCGTGGATTGCGTCGCCAGGCGATTGCCGAGGCCGAATTCCGGATGCGTCGCGTCAAGCGGCGCGCTCGTGCCGAGATTCGCCTGCTGGCCGGGGCTGCCCTGGTACCAGCCGCGGTAGCCGGTGTTACGGAAGGCGACGACCAGCGTGGCGGTCTGGCCCGGAGCGAGCGTCGGGTCCGCGCTTTGTCCGGCCCAGGCCCCGTGGAATCCAAGGTCGAAGGACACAGCACCGGCGGCCCCTTGGACGATCCCGCCGAAGTCGGCGTCCCAGTACCACCCGTAGGTCGACCCGCTCGAGTAGGCGCGGCCGATGCCGATCGCGCGGTAGGCGGGATTCGTCAGGACCGCCAGGTGAGCCGGGCTGTTGATCCACCCTTGCAGCACCTCGGCGGCGCTCGTGTAGCCGGCCGCGAGGTCCTCGCCGGACCAGGTCGAGAACGCGGGGTAGCCGGCGTCGGCCATCCGCTGCGTCGGCGAGCGGCCGTCCAGCGAGGTGTGCTGGAAGTAGTTGTTCACCGACATGTCGGTGGCCATCCACTTCGCCGCCATCGTCAGCGAGTCCGAGACCGCGAGAGTGGACAGGCCACGCGCGACGCGGAAGCTGTTCACCTGGGCGAGGAGGTCGTTCTCCCCGCTGTCGAGCGTCGCACCCCGGGCCATCAGGCCCCCGGCGGCGAGCTGCGCCATGGCGACGAACAGGAGCGCGGCGAGCGCGGTCTTCCTCACGATGGTTCCCTTCCCTGTGGACCGAGCGATCGTGCGTGTTCGCACTTTTCTCGCTCGTTCGGAAGGTAAACCGCGAAGGGTGCCCGCGCGTTACCCCATCGTTACGCCAAAGGTCATTCCATACGCGCTCGAAACCGTCGGTCGCTAGGTCGGTTGTCGTTTCCCTTGCTGGGCCAGGGCGTCGGCCAGCTTCGTGATCCGCTGGTCGGCGGCATCGAGCCGCCTCGTGCATTCGGCGTACAGCCGGAGCCCCTCCTCGTAGAGCCGCACGGCGTCATCAAGATCGAGCCCGGGGTCCTCGAGCTTGTCGGCGATCGCCTCCAATCGCTCGAGCGCGGCCTCGATCGGTCGGTCGGCCTCAGGCTCGGCCATCGGTCACCTCCACGGACCCCACGCGTGCATCGGCCCGGCCATCCCGCATCCGGAGCGTGACCTGCTCGTCTGCACGGAGTGCGGCCACCCCGGTCCGGACGCGGCCATCGCGTCCCTCGACGATCGCGTAGCCGCGACCGAGCACCGCCAGCGGCGAGAGCGCCTCGAGTCGCCGTCGCGCGTTCACCGTGCGCTGCCGCCGGAGGGGGACCGCGCGAGCGATGGCACGGTCGATCGCCCGACGGCTGTCGTCCAGCTGCAGACGGAGCTCGGCGATGCGCGCGGCCGGCGCGCGCCGGTCGAGCAGCCGCTTCGCGTTCGTGGCACGGCGCCGCCGGTCGCCGGCGATCTCGCGGACGCGCCCGTCGAGCCGCCGACGAAGGCGCGCCAGCGCCGCGACATCGGCGCCGGCATCCGGGACGACGAGCTCAGCGGCGACCGACGGGGTCGGGGCCCGCACGTCGGCGACGAGATCGACCAGTGTCACGTCCGACTCGTGGCCGACTCCGCTGCAGACCGGCCGCGCGGCGCGCGAGACGGCCCGGACGAGCGCCTCGTCGTTGAATGGCGACAGGTCCTCGCTCGCGCCGCCGCCGCGGGCGAGGATGATCGCGTCGAGCTCACGCAGCTGCGCGAGACCATCGAGCGCCGCGATCATCGATTCGACCGCACCGGCGCCCTGCACCTGCGCGGCCGCGAAGATGAGCTCGACGCGTGGATCGCGGCGCAGGCAGACCGTCTGGACGTCATGCCAGGCCGCACCTGTCGGGCTCGTGACCACCCCGACGCGCCGCGGCCGCGCCGGCAACGCCCGCTTGCGGTCCTGCTTGAACAATCCCTCCGCGTCGAGGCGCTTGCGCAGCGCTTCCAGGCGGAGGAACGCATCGCCTGCTCCGGCGGGTCGCACGTCGTCGCAGCGAAGGTTGTACGAGCCGCCTCTCAAATACACCTCGATGTAGCCATGGGCTACGACCCGCAAGCCCTGGCGCGGCGTCAGAGGCACATTCGCCGCCTGCATCGCGAACAGGACGCATTGCAGCTGCGCCGTGTTGTCCTTCAGCGTGAAGTACAAATGCCCGGCAGATGACCGCGAGGTCTCGACGATCTCGCCTTCGACCCACAGATCCTTGAACTCGTCCGTGGCCTGAAGTCGCTCACCGATGCGTGCGGTGAGCTGGCCGACACGCAGAACGTTGGTCGGTGCGCCCGTCACGACGCCCGTTCGATGTACTCCCCGGTCCGGGTGTCGACCCTGATCTTGTCGCCCTGATTCACGAACAGCGGGACGTTGACCTTGAGGCCGGACTCGAGCGTCGCGGGCTTGTTCGCCCCGGTGGCCGTGTCCCCCTTGAGGCCGAACTCCACGCTCTTCACGGTGAGGACGACGGACGGCGGCAGGTCGACGCCGATCGGCTCGCTCTCGTACTCGTTCAGGGTCACGACCATCCCGTCGGTCAGGTAGTTGACGCCATCACCGAGCTGGTCTCCGTTGAGCGCGACCTGGTCATACGTTTTTGTGTCCATGAAGTGATACAGGTCGCCATCGTGATACATGTACTGCACGTCGCGGTGGTCGAGCCGCGCGCGCGCGAACCGGTCACCGGCCTGGAACGTCTTCTCGATGAGGTCCCCGCGCCGCACGTTGCGGAGCTTCATCCGGACCTGCGCGCTGCCGCGGCCCATCTTGATGTGCTGGAACTCGACGATCTGGTAGAGGTTGCCGTCGAGCTCGATCGTCATGCCGCGCTTGATCTCGCCGGTACTGACCATTCGATCCGCCTCCGGCGGGATGTTCACGCCCGAGCTGCGCTACGTGCGCGGCGTCGAGGCGTTCTGAAGAAGCCACGTCAGGGCCTCTTCGTATCCCGCCACTCCCTTTCCGATCACTTGATGCGCGGTAACGTCCTGCAGATACGTATGGTGCCTGAACGGCTCGCGCTTGCCGATGTCGGTGATGTGCACCTCGACGACCGGGAACGCGCACCCTGCCACGGCGTCGCGCAGCACGATCGAGGTGTGGGCAAGGCCGCCCGGATTGATGATGGCACCATCGGCGTCCGCGTGCTCCTGCAGGAAGTCGATGAGCGCGCCTTCGTGGTTGGACTGGAAGTCCGCGATCGAATGCCCGGCGCCGGCCAGGTCGCGGCACCGCTGGACGATCTCGACCAGCGTCGTCGTGCCGTAGATCGCCGGCTCGCGCGTGCCGAGCGTGTTGAGGTTCGGACCGTTCAGCAGCAGCAGCTTCATCGTCCCTCCACCACCGCGGCGGCCTGGCGGAGCGAGCGCGCGCCGACATCCGTGACCTCGCTGAACCGGCCGATCGTCCTCGGGAGGATCCACCGCAGCGAGCCATGGCGGGCCTTCTTGTCGCTGAGCAACAGCGTCCAGGTGCGCGCCGGCAGCCGCGCCCGGATCGGCAGGCCGGCCGCGCCGAGGAGCGCCTCCAGCCGCTGGCGGAGGGCGGTCGGAGCGAGATCGAGCGCGTCGGCGAGCGCGGCCGCGAAGACCATGCCGATGCCGACGGCCTCGCCGTGGGTCACCCGGTACCGGCTCGCCGACTCGTACGCGTGACCGAGGGTGTGGCCGAAGTTCAGCAGCTCGCGCAGGCCCGATTCACGTTCGTCGACCGCGACGATGCCCGCCTTGACCGTCGCGGCGAGCGTGATCGACCCGAGGGTCGGGCCGAGATCGCCTCCGACCACGGACCGGACGGATCGTTCGAGCTGGGCGACCGAATCGCGGTCGGACAGGAACGCGCATTTCGCGATCTCCGCGAATCCCGAGCTGCGCTCACGACGCGGGAGCGACGCGAGCACGCTCGGGTCGGCGAGGACGGCATCGGGCTGATGGAACGCCCCGGCCAGATTCTTCCCGCGCGCGAGATCGATCCCGGTCTTCCCGCCGATCGATGAGTCGACCATCGCGAGCAGGGTCGTCGGTAGGTGTGCCACGCGCACGCCACGCAGGTACGTCGCCGCCGCGAAGCCGGCGACGTCGCCGACGGTGCCACCGCCGAGCGCGATCACCCCGCCGTCCCGGCCGATGCCGACGGCCCCGAACGCGCCCCAGAGCTTCTCGAGCGTCGCGACGGTCTTCGCGCGCTCGCCGCGCGGCACCGTGATGACCGCGGCGTCGAGCCCGGCCACAGCGCACGAGCGGCGGACCGTCGGCGCGAGTCGCGCGGCGGTGAGCGAGTCGGCGACGATGACGACCCGGCCCTGCCAGCCGACGTCCCGCAGGTGTGTGCCGGCGTGCTCCAGCAGCCCCGCCCGGATCAGGACCGGATACGGCCGCGACGCCAGCACGTCGATCCGCACGCCTCGGGCCGAGACGAGCCACGCGGCGATCGCGAGCGCGACCTCGTGCGGTTCCACGCGGTCGACGCGGAACGACGCGTCGACATCGGCGTAGACGTGGCGCCGCTCCTTCAGGACGCGCGCCGCATGCTGCCGGGGACCGACGTCCAGGTGTGCGCGCTTCCCCATCGTCGCCGCGATGCCGCGGGCCACCGTCGCGACCGTCCCGGTCAGGCCGACGCGCAGCCCGAGCTCGGACATCCGGCGGCGGTTGGCCTCGAGGAGCACGGCTCCGCCGCCGGTCGAGACGACGATCAGTGCCGGGGTGGGCCGAAGCCCGGCCAGCGCCTCGGACTCGAGCGCGCGGAAACGCGGCATGCCGTCGTCGGTGATCACCTTGGTGCAGGGCTTCCCGGCCCTGCGCTCGATCTCGTCGTCGAGGTCGACCGCGCGCCCGCCGAGGGCCTCCGCGAGCAGCGGCGCGACCGACGACTTGCCGATCCCCGGCGGTCCGGTGAGGAAGAGATGCATCAGCGGTCGGC
The DNA here is from genome assembly GCA_035493615.1 of Saccharimonadales bacterium (SeqCode). Lineage (GTDB taxonomy): Bacteria > Chloroflexota > Limnocylindria > P2-11E > P2-11E > UBA4735. The sequence continues at coordinate 83,987 of DATJHW010000085.1, forward strand.
GATCGGCTTCAGGCGCTCGCGGTAGCGCGCGACCGCCGACGTGATGTCGTCGATCGTGTCCTCGCCGAATTTCGCGCAGAGCGCGTCGGCGAGGACGAGCGCGAGCATCGCTTCGGCGACGACGCCGGCCGCGGGGATGATGCAGATGTCGCTCCGCTCGACGTGCGCGGGCGCGGGCTCGCCGGTCCGGAGGTCGACCGACGGAAGCGGTCGCATGAGCGTGGAGATCGGCTTGAACGCGACGCGGACGATCACATCCTCGCCGTTGGTGACCCCGCCTTCGAGGCCGCCGGCCCGATTGCGCGGCCGTCCGAACCCGGTGCCCTTCCGCTCGATCGGATCGTGGACGCGGCTGCCGCGCTCACCCGCCGCGTCGAACGCGTCCGCGAACTCCACGCCCTTGGCGGACGGGATGGAGGCCAGGGCCTGGGCGATCCGGCCATCGAGCCGGCGGTCCCACTGCGCGTAGCTGCCGAGGCCGGCGATGACGTTGGACGCACGCACCGCGGTCACGCCGCCGAGCGTGTCGCCGGCATCGCGGGCCGCGCCGATCGCGCTCACCATGCGCGCGGACGCTGCCGCATCTCCGCTGCGCACCTCGCTCGCCTCGATCGCCTCCCGGTCGAAGCTCGCGGTCGCC
>DATJHW010000086.1:0-42095 GCA_035493615.1 Saccharimonadales bacterium (SeqCode)
GGCTGGTTCATGAGGCCGCGCTGCTGGTAGAACTCCTGCTCCCCCGCGGTGAACACGAACGGGTTCCCGCAGTCCTTACAGGTGAGAGTGATGTCGCTGAAGCTCATTTGGCTTCTCCTTTATTTGTTGGTCCTGACCCGAATCGCAGCCTCGGGCCGAAAGGAGAAGTCCCTCGAAACCTGTTGGATCGATCGTCGTGCCGTGACCTGTTGTGCGATAAGTCTAGCACCTGGCCTTCAGGCCCGGTTGTTGCATTCGCCTGTCGGCGCATGGCAGCCTCCCGACCGGTGAAACGCGGCCCGTTCCGCTTGATGGGCCTGGCGCTCGTGGCGAACGGCGTGCTCGGGCTCGCTCTCGTCGGGATCGCGCTGGGCGCGCTCGGACCGCTCCTGGCGCGCGCCTCGGTCGCCGCCGATTCGGCGGGCGACTCCCTTGCCGCCGCCGCGCAGGCCCTGGATCAGACGTCGACGTCGTTCGACGGGTTCAGCAAGAGCCTCGATGACGCAAAATCATCGTCGGCGCACGCCTCGCAGCTGCTGAATGACGCGGCAACGACGAGCTCGCAGCTCGCGGACGGGATGGCCATCAGCCTGTTCGGGGCCCAGCCGTTCCTCGCGCTCTCGCAGAGCTTCCGCCGCAACACCGACGAGCTTCGCGGCGTGTCGGCCGATATCTCGACGCTGAGCGAGGCGATCGGCCACAACGCGAGCGACGTCGTCGCGGTCCGCGACTCGGTACGGGTCCTACGCGACCGCGTGCGGCAGCTCGCGAACGACGCCGCCGCGTCGCCGGATCGGCCACGCGTCGGGCCGGAGCTCAGCGTCCTCGCGTACGGGCTCACGCTCTGGCTCGGGATCCTCGCGCTTCTGTCGCTGGTCGCCGGGGTGCTCCTGCTGCGCGCCTGACCCTGCGCCCGCCGCGACACCCGCTCGCATGGTCGGCGGGACTACCCTCTCGGAGCCAGTGCTGTGCGCTTCCTGCGGCTACGGCAACCCGGCCGGCATGCGCTTCTGCGGTCAATGCGGCATCGAGCTCGCCTCGGGCTGCCCCCGCTGCGGCGCCGAGATGCCGGCCAACTTCACGTTCTGCGGCCAGTGCGGCGCGCGCCTGTCCGCGGACTCCGACGAGCGGCAGGGCGAGACCCGTCAGATCACCGTCCTCTTCGCCGACATCTCCGGCTTCACCGCGCTCGCCGAGCGGCTCGGGCCCGAGGAGCTCCACGAGAACATGCGCACGGTGTGGGACCTCATCGCCGCGGACATCCGCGCGAACAACGGACTGATCGAGAAGTACATCGGCGACGCCGTGGTCGCGGCGTTCGGCGCGGTCGGCGACGACAACATCGACCATCCCGAGCAGGCGCAGCGTGCAGCACTCGCGATCCTCGCTGCCCTCGAGCGCGCGAACGAGCGCATCGTCGAGCGCACCGAGCGGCGGCTCGCCCTGCGGATCGGCGTCAACACGGGCATCGCCGTCACCGGCACCATCGGCGACCGCGAAAGCGAGTTCGGCGTGCTCGGGGATGCGGTGAACGTCGCCGCGCGCCTCCAGCAGGCCGCGGAGCCGGGCGAGGTGCTCGTCGGTGACGCGACCTATCGGCGGACCCCGGGCCTGTTCAGCTACGAGCCGCATCCGCCGATCGTCGCGCGAGGCAAGACGGCGCCGGTGGTCGCGTGGCGGCTGGTCGGCGCGGCGGCCGAGGAGACGGCGCCCCAGCCGCGCACCGCCCTCGTCGGCCGCGCGGACGAGATGGCGGCGCTGCTCGGCGCGCTCGACGACACGCTCGCCGGCCGCGGACGGCTCGTGTCGATCGTCGGCGAGTCCGGGCTCGGCAAGTCACGGCTGATCGACGAGCTGCTGGCCGATCCGCGCGTGCGCGGCTCCCGGGTCGGGCGGGTCCGCGGTACGCCATACGACCAGCACCGCTCGTACGGCGCGGTCGGCGACCTCCTGCGGCGGGTCATCGGTATCCGCCGCACGGCGTCGGCCGATCATGCACTGCACCTCATCACCGAGACGCAGCCCGACATCGAGCCCGACACGCGGGCGCTGATCCTGGCCGCGCTCGGCTTCGGCGTGGAGCTGCCCGCGATGGCCGGCGAGACGAAGCGCCGGATCCTCGGCCGCGGCTTCGCGGCACTCCTGGCGCGCGTCGCCGCGTCGCAGGGGCTCATCGTCGCGATCGACGACCTCCAATGGATCGACCCACCGTCTCTGGTGACGTTGGTGCAGTTCGCCTCGGGACTCGCCTCGTCGCGCGCGCTCGTGGTGGTCGCATACCGTCCCGACTTCAGCGCGCCGTGGGTCACGACCCGCGATCACCTCCACCTGCGCCTCCGGCCGCTCGATGCGGCCGCGACCGAGGCGCTCGTGCGCACGCTCGTCGCGACCGGCGGTGTCGACCGCGAGATCGCCGAGCGCGCCGAAGGGAATCCGGCGTACGCGGAGGAGGCGGTCCGCCTGCTCGCGAACACCGGCGTCATCGTCGCACGCGACGGCATGCGGCCCCTCGTCGACGTCAGCGAGCGGCCCGCCCTCCCGGACTCTTTGCCGCAGCTGCTCCTGCGCCGGGTGGACGGCATCGCGGCGCCGGCCCGGCGCGTCCTTCACGCCGCGTCGGTCGCCGGCCGCACGTTCGACTCCGCGATCATTCGCTCCATCTACGGCGCGGAGGTCGACGTCGACGGCGCGCTGGACGAGCTCATCGCCATGGCCATCGTCGAGCCTGAGGGCAACCTCCACCGATTCACCCAGACCGGCCTGCGTGAGGTCGTATACGGCGCGATGCTCGCGCGGCACCGCGAGGAGCTCCACGGACGCGTCGGGCTCGCGATCGAGTCCGGGCGGCCCGAGGTCGCGGTGCAGCAGCCCGCGCTCCTCGCGATGCACTTCGCCGCCTCGACCCACACGATGCGCGCGATCGACTACGCGTTCCGCGCCGCCGAACGCGGCTCGGCCCTGCACGACCTCGACAGCGCGCTCCATCACTTCCGGCTCGCCGCATCGCTCGCCCTCCGGCTTCCCGACGGGATGATGGAGCGCGCGCGTGCGCTGCTCGCGGCATCGGACGCGGCCGCCGGCCTGGGCGCTCGCGAGGACGCGCTCCTCGCGGCCGAGGAGGCGCTCGCGACCGGTCTGCCGGAGAGCGACCTTCGGGCCGCGCTCCGCCGCCGGGCCGGCCGGATCGCGGCCCGCGCGGGGATGATCGAGCGGGCGGCCGAGCACCTCGCGGACGCCGAGCGGCTCACGCCGTCGTTCGGCAGCGAGCGCGCGGAGCTGACGCTGGCGAAGGCCGCGCTCGCGCGGGCCGACGATCGTCCGTCGGAAGCTCTGACGATCGCGCGGATCGCCGTTCGCGAAGCGCAGGGCGCGGGCGACGGCGTCCGCGAGCTCGAGGCGGAGGCCGCCGTCGTCGCGTGCGCGAGCGATTGCGGCCTTCCCGAGGAGGCCCGGCGCTCGCTGGTGCGCTGCTCGGAGCTCGCGACGCGGCTCGGGGATCTCTCGGCGCTCTCTCGCACTCTCGCGGCGCAGGCCGTCGCCGCGCTCGACCGCGGCGAGGCCAACGAGGCCGAGCCGCTCGCGCTCGAGCTCCTGGCGACGTCCGCGCGGGTCGGCGACATCGGCGGCCAGGCCCGCGCGCTGCGCGCGCTCGCGAAGGCGCAGGAGCTCATGGGTCGCGAGGACGAGTCGCATCGCGCGCTGCAGCGGGCGCTCGCGCTGGCCGACCCGAACGTCCCCGACGCGCCGGCGGAGGCGGACGCGGCCCGGACGCTGCTCGCGCTCGGGCGGCTCGCGTTGCGCCACCCGGACCTCGCGCTCGCCGCGACGACGCTCGAGGAGGCGCGCGTGGTCGCTCCCCGGTCCGGCGACGAGATCCACCTCGCGGCGCTCATCTCCGCCGAGCTCGCGCGTGTCGCGGTGGCCCGCGGTGCGGTCGAGGAAGCGCGACTGCATGCGAGCGCCGCGACCGCGGCCCAGCGCGCCCACCGGTGCCGGCGATGCTCCGCCGAGATCGGCCCGGCCCTGGTCGAGGCCGCACTCGCGGCCGACGATCTGGTGGCCGCGGATGCGGCGCGCGCCGCGTCGCTCGAGGCGGCGTACCGGCTGAACCTGCCGATCGCGATCGCGACGATGCGGCTCGCCGGCGGACGCCTGCTGCTCGCGCGCGGAGATCCGGCCGGTGCGGCGGTCGAGCTTGCCGCGGCGCTCGAGACGTTCGAGCGGCTCGGGCCGCGCCATCTGGTCGCCGAGACGCGCGCCGCGATGGTCGGCGCCGATCAGGCCCGCCCGGAGTCGGCCTAACCGTTCGCTCCCGCGGCGCGGATCTGGGCGAGATGACCGAGCACGTGGGCGATGCCGATGCGTAGCTCGCCGCGCACGGTGAACAGCGGCCCAAGCGTGCCGACCGGGAGCACGCGGACGCGCGCGAGCTCGGTCTCGTCCAGCGAACGCAGGAGATCGAGGAACGCGCGGTGCATCGCCTGCCAGCGCTCGCGCTCGCCGGCGGGCCGCCGGATCAGCCGGTCGCGGTAATAGCGATACGAGTAGGTCAACAGTCGCGCCCGGTCATCCGACCGGAGCGCGCGGTCCGCGGCCTCGAGCTCGTCGATGTCGGCCACGGTCAACGGCGTGTCGTCGCCGGCCTCGTCGTCGTGCCCGCCGAACGGCCCGGGCGTCGGGCCGCCCTCGGCGAGCTGCTTGGCCCATGCGGCTTGCAGCGCGCCGACCACCCGCGCGACCTTGCGCGGCGTCCAGCGGATCCTGCGCGATTCGTCGTTGGTGCCGAACTGCTCCACCGCAAGCGGCCGGCCGACGTGCTCGCGCAATCGCCCGCTCAAGCTGCCGAACGAGGCGGCTTGTGCGGCGGCCGGCTCGAGCGGGAGCGGCTCGAGGTTCTGGATCCCGACGCCCATGCCGCTCGCGAGATGATCCAGCGCGATCCGGACGCTCCACTCGGAGCCGGCTCGGCGGTCCCAGCGCTCCGCCGGGAGGGCATCGAGCGCACGCTCGAGCTCGGCCGCGAGATCGTCCATCCGTGTCAGCGCGGCCCGCAGCCGCGCCGGCCGAAGCGGCACGAGCACTTCCGGGATCAGCCACCACTGGGCAGGCCAATCGATGACCTCCTCGCCTTCGGTGAGCTCGAGCGGCACGCCCAGCCGCTCGTACGCCGCGATCTCGTGCGCGACCATCGCGCGGCAGCGCTCGATGGACTCGTCGCGCGTCGCGCAGCTCTCGTGACCGGTGAGCCCGATCCCGGGCACCTCGGGCGCGACGGCTGACCAGGCTCCGTTCCCCTCGCGCACGTAGATGCGCATCGCGCGCCGAGCCTACGCCTGGAGCGCGAACTCCCCGGGCGCGATCCCCTCGCGGCCGTGCAGATACGGGCGGAGCACGGTCGGGATCGCGAGCGATCCGTCGGCCTGCTGGTAGTTCTCCAAGATCGCGATCATGAGCCGCGGGAGCGCGACGCCGGAGGCGTTCAGGATGTGCGGCCGCTCCACGGCGCCCTTCGGGTCGCGTTTGAACCGGATGTTCGCGCGCTCGGCCTGGAGCGAGCCGCCGTCGCTGCACGACGACACCTCGAGCCACTCCCCCATCACCGGACCCCAGGCCTGCACGTCGTAGCCCTTCTTTGCCACGAAGCCGAGATCGCCCGTGCAGCGCTCGGTCACCTGCACCGGCAGCTCCAGCCGCTCGACGATCATCGTCGCACGCGCGGTGAGCTCGTCGAGCATCTGTCGGGACGCTTCGGGGGCTGTGAACACGACCATCTCGACCTTGTCGAACCAGTGGACGCGCTTGATCCCGCGCACGTCGCGCCCCGCGCTCATGTGCTCGCGGCGGAAGCACGGCGTGTACGCGACGTAGCGCAGCGGCAGCTTGTCGAACGGGATGGTCTCGTCGCGATGCAGTGAGACAAGCTGCGGCTCGGCGGTCGGGATCATCCAGATGTCGTCGTCCTCGTCGCGGTAGAGGTTCTCGTCGAAGTGCGGCAGGTGCGCACTCGCAACGAGCGTCTCGCGCCGCGTCACCGGCGGCGGATAGATCTCGGTGAAGCCGTCCTTGACGTGGACGTCGAGCATCCAGGTGATGAGCGCGCGCTGCAGCGCCGCCCCCGCGCCGCGGAGCAGATAGAACCGCGACCCCGAGAGCTTCGTCCCGCGCGGGATATCGAGGATGCCAAGGCGCTCACCGATCTCCCAGTGCGGGAGCCCCGGGAATGGCAGCGGCTTGGGCGCGTCCTCGCGGATCACCGGGTTGTCGGCTTCGCCCTTGCCGATGGGGACATCCGGGTCGATGACGTTCGGGATCCACAGGAGGTCGGCGCTCAACTGTGTCTCCGCCGCCGCCAGATCCTTCTCGATCGCGGCGATCCGCTCGCCGACCTCGCGCATGCGCGCCTTCACCTCGTCGCTCGGGGGTCCGCCCTTGCTCGCCTTGTTGCGCTCGGCCCGGAGCGCCTCGACCTCCCCGCGGAGCTTTCGGGCGGTCGCGTCCTGCTCGATGATCCGGTCCAGTGGCGCGTCGAAGCCGCGCGCGCTCAGCGTCGCGCGAACGCGCTCGGGATCCTCGCGGATGAGATCCAGTGGCCGCACGGCGACCAAGTATCGCGGGCTTCTACGATGCCCGCGTGGCAGGCCAGGTCGAGCTGATCAGCGAGGTCGTGCTCGTGGCGTTCGAGGGGCCGGACCGGTACTCATTCGTCGGCGGCCTCGCCACCCGGATGAACGACCTCGCCGAGGCGCTGATCGGGCGCGGCTACCGCGTCCGCCATCTGTTCGTCGGCGACCCGGCCCTCCCGGCGGTCGAGCAGCGATCCGGCGGCATGCTGACCCTGGAGCGGTGGGGGCAATGGATCTCGCGATACCACCCCAAGGACGTGTACGACGGCGAGGACGGCAAGTGGCGCGACTTCGGGCGGACCGTCCCACCCCATCTGCTCGAGGAGGTCGTCGTACCCGCCGCGCGGCAGGGCAAGCGGGCCGTGCTCCTGTTCGAGGACTGGCAGACCGCGAACGCGGCCATTAGCACCTCCGTGCTCGCGCAGCGGGCCGGCCTGCGACAGGCGATCACACCGTTCTGGAACGCGAACAACACCTATGGCTTCGGGTCCATCACCTTCCCGCTGCTCGCACGGGCTGCGACGATCACGACGATCTCGCGGTTCATGCGCGCCGAGATGGTCAAGTCCGGCGTGGAGCCCGAGATCCTGCCGAACGGGATCGCGGAGCGGTTCGCGGAGCCGGTGCCGCCCGCGAATGTCCGTGCGATGCGCGCGGGGCTCGCGGGGCGGCCGAGCCTGGTGAAGGTCGCGCGGTTCGACGCCGACAAGCGGTGGCTCTGGGCCGTCGACGCGGTCGCCCATTTGCGGGACCTCGGCACCCGCCCGCGGTTCGTGATGCGCGGCAGCCGGAGCGACTACGCCGACGTCGTCGGCGAACGGATCCGGGAGCGGGGCCTCACCGTGCAGCGCGTGGCGCTCGGGGCGGACGCGACGCCGAAGGAGCTCGCCGCTGCGCTGCGCGACGTCGAGGCCGACATCGCGTTCCTCGACTTCTTCGTCAGTGAGCCGGCCCTCCGCGCGCTGTACGCCGGCGCGGATGGCGTGCTCGCGAATTCCGAGAAGGAGCCGTTCGGCCTCGTCGGGCTCGAGGTGATGGGCGCCGGCGGCGTCGCGTTCGTCGGCCGGACCGGTGAGGACTACGCGATCCCCTACGGCAACTCGGTGGTCGTGCAATCCGACGATCCGCGCGAGCTCGTGACCCACCTCGCCGCGCTCGGCTCCCGGCCGGAGCTCGGCACACGGATCCGGGCCGACGGACGGGCGACCGCGAAGCGATACGTCTGGCCGCGGATGCTCGATGCGATGGAGGCATCGTGGGCGGCCGCGGCGACACTCGCCTAACGCCGCTCGTAGATCCCGTACGCGAGCGCTCGGCGCACGATGATCGGCCGATCCGGATCGCGAGCCAGCAGCGCGTGCGTCCCGCGGGTGTAGCCGCCGAGACGCCGGGACTCCGCCAGCCAGTCGTCCAGCGCGGGTAGATCCATCGGCGGCAGCGAATACCAGAAATGACCCGACCGGATCGGCTTCAGCAGGCCCTCGCGGACCACGCGGGCCACCGCGCGATCGCTGAAGTGACTGTCGGCGACCGCCTGCGGCTGTTCGCGGAGCCCGCCGACGACCTGTCGACCGCGAAGGACGCGCGGCTGATGGTCCGAGTCAGGCCGCAGGTCGATGATCGTGCCACCCGGCCGGACAGCCCGGTGAGCTTCGTGGAGGGCATCGACCATGCCCTGTCGGCTGATGCATCAGAGCGACCAGGAGAACACCGCGGTGTCGAACCGCTCGCTGCCGACACCGAGGTCCTGGGCGATCGACACCTTGAACCGCGCGTTGCGCACCCGGCGCCGCTTCGCGTTGCGCGCCGCCTCGCGGATCCCTTCCGGATCGGGATCGAGACCGGTCACCGATCGCGCCATCGGCGCGATGAGCCAGACCAGCCGGCCATCCCCCGTGCCGATGTCGAGCACGTCCTTGCCCCGGAAGTAGCCCTCGGCCCGGAGCCCGCGCAGCTCGACGTCGTCGGCCGGGCGCACCGCGCTCGGGCAGCCCACCCGGCCGACATCGCCTGAGCCGTTACCCATATCCCTCACGCTTGCCGGGAAGCATCGCGCCGCCTTCGCGGCCAGTACCGTCGAGCCGCGACGGATCGAGCAGCGGCTGCTTCAGCTCGTCCGGCGGCTCCGCACCGGCGTACCACCAGATCACTTCGCAGTTCGCGCGGAACAGCTCGTCGAACACGCGATCCTCCGGACTGGAGTTTCGGCTCGAGTACCACCAGAACCAGTCGCTGCCCTCGGCGACCATGAGCGGCTGGCGCACGCTCGGGGGCATGTCGCGCAGCGAGCCCCACTGCTCCTGCGCGAAGCGGCGCGTTCGCTCGAGCATGTGCCAGGCCCGCTGATGGGCGGGCTCGCCCGACCACACCCGCAGATCGCCGTCGATCCAGGAACCGGTGTGCACCTCCGGAAGCTTCACCTTGGCTGGATGCGCGTCCAGGAAGTCGGACACCCGCACCGTCTCGAACCGCTCGTCGGCTTCGAGGGTGCCGTAGAGGGTCCGCAGGAAATCGTTGCCGTTGTTCGGATAGGCCTCCCACGCGTTCTCGCCGTCCAGGATGATCGAGGCGATGTACGGCCCGCCGTCGTCGGCCAGCCGGTCGCGCGCGGCCTCGAGCTTCCAGATGAGATCCCCGACCGCGTCGTGCGGGCTCATCGATCCGTAAGCGAAGCCGATCCGGTCCGAGATCTCGCGGTCGCGGAACAGCGCGGTGACGCCGTTCGCGAGGCGGAACGGCTGGTACAGCTGCTCCGGATGGACCAGCGCGCCGATGTCGTCGCGCTCGAAGGTGATGTTGGCCGATCGCCCGAGCACGCCCTCGTCCGAGGCGAACCAGTCGATGCGGGCCTTCTTGATCGCGTCGGCCGCCTCTGGGGAGATGGCACCCTCCGACGGCCACACCCCGCGCGGCTTCACGCCGAATCCGCGCACGTGCGAGACCACGGCCTCCTCGAGCTGGTAGAGCGCGTCGTCCGGATACGAGAACGGCGGGTCCGGCAGCAGCGCGTTCGGGTCGCTCCGTCGCGCGGACGCGTTGTCGATGATGAGCGGGAGGATCGGGTGGTAGTAGGGCACCGTCAGGATCTCGATCCGGCCGTCGCGCTCGAGGCTGCGGTACAGGTGCGGCGCCCCGGAGGCCATGAACCGCTGGCGGCCGATCACGTAGTGCACGTCCTCGCGGGTGAAGCGCCGCGCCCGATCCCGAAGGTCGCGGAGACGCTCGTCCCCGGCGATGTCGTCGGGGTCGATCCACGCGAGGTTGAACCAGAGCGCCAGGTCCACGAAGTAGTCGTCGGACAGCAGCTCGGGCCGGCCGCGCGCCGCGAGGGCGAGCTGCAGCAGCCGGCGATATTCGTCGTGCAGCGCGATCACGTTCCCGTGATGGATCGAGAAGAATCGCGCGAGCATGTGATCGCGTTCCTCCGGGGTGAGCGTCCCCTCGACGGTGCGCATCGTCACCCGGGTGTCCTCGTCATCCGCTCCGCGCGCGTAGTCCTCGAGCTGATCGCGGAGGGACGGGACCATCGTGAAGTTCACCTTGACCTTGGGGAACTCGTTCAGCAGCCGGGCCATGTGCAGGTAATCCTTCGACGCGTGGAGACGGACCCAGGGCAGCACGAACTCGCTCGTCTGAGGATGCTTGTAGTACGGCTGATGCATGTGCCAGATGATCGCCACGGCGAGCTTCCCGTTCATCTCGCGCGCGCTGCCTCGGTCATCCGCTGCTTCACGAACGCGGGGTCGAGCGTGATCAGCAGCCACGCCGCGCGGGGTCCGTTCTGCTTCCCGATGAACGAGTAGTAGAGGGCCTCGAATGCGGCCTTGCTCACCTTGCCCTCCGGCGTGGTGAGCCCGACTTCCTTCGCGATCTCGTACAGCCGCTCCTGCATCGCCTCGGGATCCGTCACCCGGCCGATCTCAGCGGTGGCGCGAGTGAGGAACTCGCGCTGCGGGCCAGAGAGCATCGCCGCCGCCGGCGGGAGCGCGGGGGCGACCGCGAAGCGGGCCTCCTCGGGCGCCCAACGCTCGAGCCAGACCTTCGCGAGCGCGATCCGCCGGTCGAGCTCGGCTGTCTCGTCGGCCGTCAACGGCGCCCTCTTGCGTTTCGCGGCCTCGGCGTGCGGCTCGATGCTCGGGATCTGGAGCCAGTCAGCGACGGTGCCGAAGCGAACGCGGAACACGATCGGCTTCGCGTCCTCGGTGACCTGCGACAGCCTCCAGCTCTTGCCGAAATCGCTCCGCGGATCCTCGAGGTACGCGTCGGCGCAGCGGTCGTACTCGTCGTACAGGCGCGGGAGCGTGTTGCCGGCCGGATCGAATTCCACCGCGCGCTTCGGATGCGTTCGCAAGAGCAGGAACCGGACGATCTCACCGGGATACAGCTCGACGAGCTCGAGCGCGGATGTGCCGACGCCTTTCGACGTCGACATCTTCTTCCCGCCGATATTGAAGAACTCGTGCTGAAGCCCGGCCGGAGGCTCACGCTTCCAGATCTCGCGGTACAGCTCGTTGGCGCGATCGCGCGACCCGCCGGCGGTCAGCAGATCCTTGCCGCCTTCCTCGTAGGTCACATCGAAGTAGTCCCACATCGCGCACCACTGGAGGTTCCAGGGCAGCTTCGCGTTTCCCTTGAACGGCGAGACCCGTCCGCTGTGCCCGCAGCCGGTGGCCCAGGTCACGTAGTCCCTGCGGCATTCGTACGCGACCGAGGTACCGTCGAAGTCCGTCGCGTGGGTCGTCCCGATCTTCCCACAGTTCTCGCAGATGACCCAGACCGGTAGCCAGCTGGCGTCCTTCTGGACGTGTGAGACCTCGGCGTAGACCCGCCGCACGGTGTCGGCGTTCCGCAGGACGAGCTCGATCTCGTGGTCGAGCTTGCCCGAGCCGTACAGATCGCGCAGCCAATGGATCTCCTGCGGGTGGATGCCGACCCGTTCGAACGTCGAGAGGAACCGCTCGGCGTGGTACCGCGCGAAGTCCTTGCCGGGATCGGGCGACGGGATCTTGAAGAACGGCTTGCCCATCTGCTCGGCCATGCCGGCCTGCTGCTTCATGGACGCCGAGTCCATCGGGTCGAAGTCGTCGATCGTGAACACGTAGCGCACGTCGAGGCCGTGCTCGCGGAACGTCCGGTACAGCGCGTCCGTGATGACCGGGCCGCGCAGCCCTGAGATCGGCACAGGGCCCGACGGCGTCTTCGAGTCGCGAATCACGTGCTTGGTGTCGCGCGGCAAGGACGCCGCGACCGCATCAGCCCAGAAGAGCTCGCGATCGGTCGAGGGCTGGGTCATCGCCTAACGTGCGGCCGGGCCCGGCTTCGCCGGCCCCGGCCGAGCCCCATTCAACGGACGGCGACGATCTTGAGCTCCACCTCGCCGCGCGGCACGGAAGCCCGGACGAGATCACCCTTCTTGTGGCCGATGAGGGCCTTCCCGACGGGCGACTCGTTGCTGATGCGGCCCTCGGCCGGCGCGGCTTCGGCCGAGCCGACGATGACGTACTGGTCGCGCTCGCCATCCTGCTCGATGGTGACGTGACTGCCGATCTCGACGACGTCGTGGTGCTCGTTCTCGTCGATGATCGCGGCGTTCTTCACCATCTGCTCGAGCGTCTGGATCCGACCTTCGAGGAAGGCCTGATCGTTCTTCGCCTGCTCGAGCTCGGAGTTCTCGGAGTAATCCCCGAACTGCATGGCCGCGTGGATGCGCTCCGCGACCTCCTGCCGCTTCTTGGTGCGCAGCTCCTCGAGCTCGGCCTCGAGCTTCTTCAGTCCGTCCGCCGAGATCGGGACCGGTTTGTCCGGGCTCATGAGATGCCTCCGAAATTCGTCGCGGATGTGAAAAAAAGAACACTGAAGGCCGCCTTGGCCCTCAGCGCTCTGCCGCGTACGGTGGTTCTGTGGCGAAATCATACACGGTCAGCTCCCGGCTTTTGGCCCACTACCGCCGCACGGCGCGGGATCTGCCGTGGCGGCGCACGCACGATCCGTACGCGGTCCTCGTCTCCGAGGTGATGCTTCAGCAGACGCAGGCGGCGAGAGTGACCCCTGCGTTCGACCGCTTCGTGAGGCGCTTTCCCACGCTCGAAGCGCTCGCAGCCGCGCCGTTGGGTGCCGTCCTGCGCGAGTGGTCCGGCCTCGGCTACAACCGCCGCGCCCGAGACCTGCACCGGATCGCGCGCATGTCGCCGCAGGGCCTGCCGAAGACCGTCGCCGAGCTCGACGCGCTCCCCGGCATCGGCGCATACACCGCCGGCGCCATCGCGAGCTTCGCGTTCGGCCTGCGAGTGCCGTTCGCCGATACGAACATCGAGCGGGTGCTGGGAAGAGTGTTCCTCGGCAGACCGGGGACGAACAAGGAGGCCATCGAGCTGGACGCCAGCGCGATGCCGAAGCGCTCATCCGATCTCTGGCACCACGCGCTGATGGATCTCGGCGCGACGATCTGCAAGCCGAAGCCGCAATGCGAGATCTGTCCCCTGAGCAGCGACTGCCGCTACGCGCGCGGTCCTGCTGGGACGGCGGCGAGTCTCCTTCGCGGCGCTGCCGGGGGTTCCCTCCGCAGAGGGGCCCGGCAGCGGGAAGCGAAGGGGACCGCCGCCGGCCGGTATCAGGACCGCCCGCTCCGGCCTGCCGCCTATCGGGACACCGACCGGCGCATACGAGGAGCGATCGTCAAGGCACTCGTTGGATCCGAGCGCGGCATGACCGTGCGCGCACTCGAGAAAGATATCGGTGATCCGCGCGTCGGCCGATTGGTGAGCGCGCTGACGGCCGACGGACTCGTCGAATCCGCCGGCCGTCGGGTGCGACTTCCGCTCTAGTGGACCGTGATCAGCAGGAAGATGCCCTGGTCTTCCATCCAGGTCAGCCCGTCGATGACGGGGCGCAGACGCAGCGGGTATGAGCCCGCGACGGCACCGCTCACGGTGAAGTTGAACGTCGCGACCTCTCCGGGTGCGACCGTCGCTTCGGTCTGAGCGGCCGGGCGGCTCCCGAGGAGCCAGTTCGAGGCGATGCCGAGCTGGCTCAGCGTGGCGTCGTCGCCGACCACGCCGATGCGCGCTTCGGTGCCGGTGCCCTTTACCCACGTCGCCGTGCCGGTGTTCTTCACCTGGACGAATGCGGGTGCCGTGCCGCCGACGCTCAACGTCGGATAGGCGCTCTGGGAGACCCACGCCGAGTGATATGAGGGCGCGGTCTTCGCGACCGGGGTCGGACCGCCCATGAATTCGCGGTAGCTGACGAAGACGTAGTTCCCACGCCACAGGTTCCCGGCCGAGGCGAACGGGCTGCCCCACCAGTGGTATTGGGACATGAACGTGTTGGCTGAGATGAGCCCCCGGAAGCCGGTGAACGGGTCCTGGCCGTAGATGCCGGTGACCTCCCCGGTCGCGGCATTTGCCTGATAGCCGTAGACGACCTCGGCGTGCGCGCCGGCCTCGGCGAAGATGACCACCGGTACACGCGCGTTCAGGCGGCCGACGAGCTCGGTGAGCGCGATGAACTTGTTGGTGTACATGTGGACCCGGCCCTCGCCGCCGTAGTACTTCATCAGGTAGCTCACGCCGGCCGGATCGAGACCGACCTCACCGCGGAGCGAGTTGCCCTGGTAGGCGATCTGGAAGGTCGAGAGCAACGGCTGAGAGGCCGGGATCACGAGGCCGAACGCCGACATGACCGAGAGGCTCGAGGCGGCCGCGCAGTAGGGCGTCGTGGTCGTGCGCCAACCGGCCGGAGACGGTTCGGTGAGCTGGCTGACGTAGGGGACGTTCGGGACCGTCATCGACACCGTGAGCGCGGCCGCGGCCGGCTGGCTGCCGGCCAGCATCCCGCCGAGGACCACGAGCGCACAGACGGCCAAGCAGGCGGATCGGCGGAGATACGTCACGGGCCTTGCTCCTTCCCTGTGTCTGCCCCGAGTGGGCGGTCCCTTCTGACATGCGCCGCGACACGGACCGACCGATGACCGGACAACTCCGTACGGTTAGCGCAACGGGTCCAGGGTGTCGATATAACGGCAGCTCGCTCGGTGATGCGATAGGACCATCGGCCTATGCGAAGCGAGCTATGAGGCCGCGGGGATCTCCGGGCCGGCGATCGCGAGGGCGTAGCGGTCGATCGGAAGGAGCGCCGATGCGATCGCGACGACATCCGCCTTGCTCACGCTTCGCAGCTCGCGCGGGTAACGCTCCAGGTGGTCGTCGCCCAGCCGGAAGAGCTCGGCCTCGAGGACCATGCCTGCCACGCCGCTCGGGCTCTCGCGACCGACCTCGAGCTCGCCGACGAGCTTGTCCCGGGCGAGGGCAAGATCGTCATCGGCGACCGCGCCGTCACGGATCTTCTTGAGCTCGGTGAAGGTGACCGCGATCGCGCGCTCGACGTTCTCAGGGTTCACCCCCATCCGAACGGTCCAGGGTCCCTGTGCCGCGGTGCCGGAGATGGTGCTGAACACGTAGTAGGCCAGGCCGAGCTCGTCGCGCACGACCTGTCCGGCGCGGCTCGCGAACGTATCGGCGGCGAAGACCATGTTCGCCACCTGCGCCTTCGTGAACCGTGGATCGGTCCGGGGCAGGCCCGGCCAGCCGAGGACGACGTCGGCCTGGGTCTTGTCCGGGACGACGACGGCACGGCGGCTGGCGCCATCGAGGTCGACCGAGCGCAGCGGGCGGTCCAGCGTGCCGCCCTCGGCCCACGGCCCGAAGGCACGCTCGGAGACCTCGAACGCCCGATCCGCGTCCAGCGCGCCGGCCAGCACGAGCACCGAGCCGGCCGCGTGGATGCCGGTGCGGTGGTACGCGCGGATCTCATCGATCGTCGCGGTCCGCACGACGTCCTCGTCGCCGATCGATCGCGTCCGGAACGGATGCCCTACTGGATACACGAGCTCGCGCCAGGTCTCGTCCGCCACGCTGCGGGTGTCCTTCTTGGCCTCCTCGAGATCCGCCAGGGCTCGCGATCGCACGAACTCGAGCGCCTCCGGTGCCAGCGCCGGGCGGAGCACCGTGTCGGCGATGAGGTCGAGGAACGCGCCGAGGTCATCCGCGAGGCATTGACCCGCGAAGACCGCCGCATGTGACCCGACGTCGAGGCGCGCGGAGGCCCCGAGGCCGTCGAGCGCGTCCGACCACGCCCGCGCGTCGCGCGAGGTCGTCCCGCGGAGCATCGCCTGGGCCGTGAGCCGCGCCACGCCGGGCCGGCCGGCGGGTTCGAAGAACTGGCCCGCTTCCATCGCGAGGAGGACCGAGACCGAGCGCAGGCCCGCGATCGGGATCGCGGCGACGCGCAGTCCATTCCGGAGGCTGCGGCGGCTGACCTCGATCATCCGGCCTCCGGGATGAAGTGCCCGACGGTGCGCGAGCGCTCGACGAAGGTGTCGCGCGCGCAACGCTGCACGTCCTCGGGCATGACCTTCGCGAGCGCCTCGTACCACGCTCCGATGGATGGCGCCGCGCCGGTGGAGAGGAGACTGCCGAGCCGGAAGGCGCGCCACGTGATCGTGTCGCTCGGGAATGCGACGCTCGCGAGCAGGCCGCGCCGGACGCGTGCGAATTCGGACTCGTCGATCGGCTCGTCGGCCAGGCGCCCAAGCTCCTGGAGGAGGGCGGCTTCCACCGCGGCGTGCGTCACTCCCGGTCGCACGGTGGCCTCGATCATGAACAGGAACGGGTCCTTGGTGAGCCCGAAGCTCGCGTCGACCTCGGTGGCGAGCTCCCGCTCGACGAGCCCGCGATACAGGCGCGACGAGCGCCCGGACGCGGCGTCCCCGCCGCCACCACCGGCGAGCGCCACGGCGAGCGCCTGGAGGGCCGCGGCCCGTGGATCCGAGGCCGCCGCGGTGTGGAAGCCGAGCTGCACGATCGGCAGGGCACCGCCCGCGCGATGTACGACGAGCCGCTTCTCGCCCATCTGCGGCGGCTCCGGCGCGAGCGGGGACGCGACGATCTCCGCCTGACCGACCCCGCCGAACGCGGTGGCGGCCTTCTCGACGAGCGTCTCGGCGCGATCGTCGCCGACCACGACCACGTATGCGTTGTTCGGCGCGTAGTACCTGCGGTAGTGCGCGTACAGGCCGTCGCGGGACATGAGCTTGATCTCGAACTTGCTGCCGATGACTCCCTGCCCGTACGGATGGCGATCGAACGCCACGGCCTGCAGCGATTCGCCAAGCAGGAACGACGGATCGTTCTCGAGACCCTCGCGTTCGCTGACGATGACCGTGCGCTCGGCGTCGACCTCGTCCGCGGAGATGAGCGCGTTCCGCATCCGGTCCGCCTCGAGCTCGAGCGCGACCTCGTAGCGATCGCGCGGCACGGTCTCGAAGTAGCAGGTGACGTCCTCGTTCGTGAAGGCGTTCCACTGCGCGCCGTACCGCGCGAGGAGCCGGTCGAGGTCACCCTTCGGGTGCGTCGGGGTGCCCTTGAACAGCATGTGCTCGAGGAAGTGCGACATGCCCGTCGTGCCGGGGACCTCATTGCGCCCGCCGACGTGGTACCAGACCCACAGCGACACGACCGGCGCGTGCCGCGCCTCGAGGGCGTGGATCACGAGCCCGTTGTCCAGCCGGCGGGTCGCGGGGACGTCGATGAAGTCGGTCGAGGTGGGGATACCGGAAAGGCTAGCGGGTCAGGGCGTCCCTCCGAACTTCGCCGCGAACACGGCGCGCGAGGCGGCACCGGCGTCCTGCGACCCGAGCAGGCCCGGCTTCTCCTCGTAGACCGTCGCGATGGCGAGCTTCGGCCCGTCGTACGGGCCGAACCCGATGAACCACGCGTCGGGGTTCCCGGACGGCGTCTCGGCGGTCCCGGACTTCCCGGCGATCGCGGTCGGGAACCCGAGGAACTTGAAGTACACGGTCCCGTTCGGATCGCTCACCACGGCGCGCATGCCGTCGCGGATGAGCGAGAGGTCCGTCGGCGTGGTGTTCGCCTGGCCCAGGCGCGTGGCCTCGAACTTCTTCGTCGTCACCCCGTCGCGCGTGCGGAGCTCGAGCACCATGCGCGGCTTCCAGACGATCCCGTCGTTCGCGAGCGCGGCCGAGAAGTTGGCCATCTGCAGCGGCGTCGCGAGGAGCGCGCCCTGGCCGATCGCGAGGTTGGTCGCGTCGCCCGGGAACCACTGCTTGTTCTTCGGGCTCGGGACGTTGCCCTCGGCCTCGAGGACGAAGTCCACGTCGGTCGCCTTGCCGAGGCCGAAGCTCAGTGCCTCGTCGGGCAGCAGGCTGGTGTTCGTGTCGTTCAGCCGCTTCCCGAGCTCGTAGAAGAACGTGTTGCACGAGCGCGCGAGGGCGGTGCGCAGGTCGATCGTGCCGAGGTTGCCGGTCTCGTGGTTCAGCTGGACGATCCCGTAGCCGCTCCACGAGGCCGGGCAGTCGATCCGCTCCCCCGCGTGATACAGGCCGTTCTTCAGGGCGGCGGCCGCGGTCACGGGCTTGAACGACGAGCCCGTGGGGTACTGCCCATTGGTCGCGCGCGCGAGCAAGGGCTTCCTCGGGTCGGCGTTCAGCGCCGTGATCGCGGCGCTGTCGCCGCTCACGAACAGGTTGAGGTCGTACGACGGCCGGCTCGCGAGCACGAGGAGCTCGCCGCTCCACGGATCCTCTGCGACGATCGCCCCCTTCTGATCGCCCAGGGCCTTCTCGGCGGCGGCCTGCAGCGCTGGATCGAGCGCGAGGACCGCGTCCTGACCGGGGACGGCCGCGGTCTCGGCCAGCGTCTCGACCGGCCGCTCGTCGCTCTCCACGATCGAGAGCCGCCAGCCGTAGCTGCCACCGAGGACATCGTCGAGCTGCAGCTCCAGCCCGGTCTTCCCGATGAGGTCTCCGGCCGCGAACCCGCGCGCGCCCAGCTTCTGGGCATCGGCCTCGGTCGCCTCGCCCATGTACCCGATGAGCTGCGACGCGAGGCCGGTCGGGTAGCTCCGCACCCGCTGCGCTTGGATCTGAACACCTTCGATGACGCTCAGCCGTTGGCGGAGGCGGGCGTACGAGTCTCCGAGGAGTATTTGAATGGCCACGAAGCTGTCGGGCCGTACCCACGACGCGTTGTACTTCGCCTTGATGTCGTCGGGCTTGAGACCCAGCACCGACCCGAGGCTCGCGAGCATCCCGGCCTCGTTCTTGATCTGCTCGGGCACGACGCCCACGACCGCGGCATCGGCGAACGTCGCGAGCTCGGTGCCGTCGCGCGCGATGATCCGGCCACGACTGGTCGGCACGCGGGTCATCCGCACGAGCCGGCCGGTCGCAAGATGCGGAAGGATGGCCTCCGGCGTCCACTCGATCTTCCACGCGGCCGTGTCCTTGTCCCCGACCATCACGAGCGAGAGGAACGTATCGCGCTTGAAGTCGCCGACGCGCTGCGTGTGGAACGTCACGCTGAGCGGGACCGTCGCCTTGCGTGGATCGGGCGAGCCGTTCGCCCCGGCCGGGTGGACCGCCGCACCGGCGGTCGCGTCGAGCGACTTCAACGTCATCTCGTCGGCGATCCGGGGCAGCCGGGCGATGAATCCGTCCTGGCCGACCTGTGCCTTGCTCGCGTCGGTGAGGAGATCCCACATCGCCTGGTAATCGCCCTTGACCCACGCCGCCGCGTACGCACGCGCGGCCGGCTCGGCCGCGGGGGGCTGCGGCTCGCATGCGGCGAAGATCGACGCGATGACCAGCGCGGCAGCGAGTGACGCTCGTCGTGCGGCCGCAGTCAACGGCGTCATGGCCCTAGTAACCGGCCGCGTAGCCCTCACGCCGCGGATCGGCGCCGGCTGAGAACACGCCATTCTCGTCGACGGCCACGGCCTGCGCGCCACCGGTGACCTCGGCCCAGTCGTCCAGCAGCTGCAGGTCGTGTCCCTTGGCGCTCAGCCCCTTGCGCACCTGCTCGGAGATCCGCGACTCGATCTTGAGCGCCCGGCCCGCTTCATGGAACCATCGCGGAGCCTCGATGGCCTCCTGGACGCCGAGCCCATGATCGATCAGCCCGACGGCGAGCTGGAAGTTCGTCTGGACCTGGGCCTGCGCGCCCGGCGTGCCGTAGACGAAGCGCGGCGTCGATCCATCCAGGACCATGACCGTGTTGAGCGTGTGCACCGGGCGCTTGCCTGGCGCGAGGACGTTGGGCGAGCGCCGATCGAGCGAGAAGCCGGAGAGCCGGTTGTTCAACAGGATGCCGGTGCCAGGGACCATCGTGGCCGACCCGAACAGGCTGAACACGCTTTCGATGAGCGAGACGGCGTTGCCCTCACGGTCGACGACCGCGAGATACGTCGTGTTGGCCGGCAGGACGGCGGGCTCGACGCGCTCGGCGGCACGCCCGGCGATCGCGCGCCGCCGCTGCGCGACGAACGCGCTGTCCACGAGCTCCTCGACGACGAACGGCACGGACCGCGGGTCGCCGGCCATCGCGTCCCGGTCGGCGAATGCGAGCTTCTTGATCTCGACCATGGTGTGGATCTGCTCGGCGCTTCCCCAGCCCATGGACCGCAGGTCGAGGCCGTCGGCGATCGCGAGCTCCTCGAGCAGCACGTGGCCCTGGGACACGGGCGGCTGGCCAACGACCCGGAGGCCGCGGTAGCTGGTCTCGATCGGCTCGCGCCGCTCGGTGGCGTGTGCCGCAAGGTCGTCGCCCGAGATCCACCCGCCGATCCCGGCGATGGCCTCCGCGATCCGCTCCGCGAGCTCGCCGCGGTAGAACGTGTCCGCCCCATTCGCCGCGATCGCCCGCAGCGACGCGGCCAGATCGGGTTGCTGGAGCAGCTCGCCCGCTCGGGGATGCCGGCCACGCGGGCTGTACGCCTCCGCTGCGGTCGGATCGGCCGCGATGCGGTCACTCTCCTTGCCGATGGCCGCCTCGAGCGCGTCGCTCACCGGAAAGCCCTCTGCCGCGTATGCGATCGCGGGAGACAGCACGCGATCCAGGCCGAGGCGGCCGTGGTCGGCCATCAGGTCGCCCCACGCGGCGACACACCCGGGCACGGTGGCGAGCTTCGCGCCACGATCGCCGAACCCGTGCTCGAATTCCGTCGCGTCGGCGGCGGCGGGTGCGGCTCCTGAGCCGTTGTACGCGGTCACGGTACGAGCCCGCGCGTCGTAGACCAGGGCGAAGACGTCGCCGCCGATCGACGTGCGCTGCGGAAGGACCACCGCGCACACCGCGGCGGCGGCGATCGCGGCGTCGACGGCTGAGCCGCCATCGCGGAGCGCCGCGAGTCCCGTGGCGGTCGCGAGATGGTGGCCGCTCGCGACGATGCCATTGGCGGCCCGGACCGTCGGGCGGTGGGTCATCGCGCTGATGTTAGGCGGCCGAGCGGAGGAGCAGCTCGATCGCGATCCGCCACACGAACGCGGAGAGCGTGGCCACGACGACGCCGATCGCGAGCGAGTTGCGCGGTCGCTGGACCACCGGCATGAGCGCGATCGCGAGTGCGATGAGCAGCAGCTGTGGCGCGTCGGTCAGCAGGATCCCGGCGAACAGGATGTAGCCGATGGCGATCCAGCCGAGCAGGCCGGGTCCGTTCGTCGCGACGACGAACGCCGCGACCGCCGCGGCGGCGGCCGAGCCCCAGAGCATCAGGTCGATCCCCGGATTCCCGAAGCCCCCGGTCTGCAGGTACGCGAAGACGGACATCGCGACCGCGTCGAACGCGGCGACCGAGGCGCGGAGGGTCGGGCTCATGACGGCTCAGTGTGGAGGAACAGGCGCGTGTAGCCCACCGCCTCGCCCGGGGCGAGCGCGGGCGGACTCGATCCATCGAGGTGCAGCAGCATCGCGTGCTCGTCGCACGCGAAGCGCTTCGGGCAGACCGGACACTCCGACGCGCTCTTCTCGGGCAGCCGGCCGAGGCTCGTCAGGGTGAACCCGCACTTCGTGAAGAAGTCCGGCACCAGCGTCAGCGCGAACACGCGGCGGAGCCCGCGGGCGCGCGCGCGCTCGACGCACGCCATCACGAGAGCCTTCCCCACTCCCTTGCCGCCCGCGCCGGGCGCGACCGCGAGCGAGCGCACCTCGGCGAGGTCGTGCGTCAGCGCGGCGAGCGCGCCGCACCCGAGGAACGTCCCGTCGTGGTCCGCGACCAGGAAGTCGGCGAGGTTGGCGCGCAGGAACGCGTCACTCCGCTCGAGCATCCGGTCCTCCGCGGCGTAGCGGGCGATGAGCGCCTTCATTCGTCCGATATCCGACTCGCGCGCGGGCCGGACGATCACGTCGCGAAGGCGGCGTTCGCCTCGGCCAGCGCCTCGCGGACGCGCTCCGGAGCCGTGCCGCCGGGCGAGCGGCGCGCCGCGAGCGACCCCGCGATCGATGCCGCGGCGGCCGCGTCGTCACCGAACCGCGCGTCGTAGGCACGGAGGTCGGCCGAGGTGAGCCCCGCGAGGTCCTTGCCCGCGCCGAGGCGGTCGCGGACGATGCGGCCGACGATCTCGTGCGCCTCGCGGAACGGCACCCCGCGCGTGGCGAGGTGGTCGGCCAGATCGGTGGCCGCGAGCATGCCGCGCTCCGTCGCCCGCTTCATCGCCTCGCGATCGAAGCGCAGGCCACCCACCACGAGCGCGAGTGCCTCGAGCGCGGGCGCCGCGGTCGCCGCGTCGTACAGGGGCGCACGCTGCTCCTGCAGGTCGCCGTCGTACGCGAGCGGCAGGCCTTTGAGCGTCGTCAGCAGCGCGACCAGGTCGCCGATGATGCGGCCGGCACGCCCGCGCACGAGCTCCGCGACGTCGGGGTTCTTCTTCTGCGGCATGATGCTCGAGCCGGTCGCATGCGCGTCGCTGAATGTGGCGAACGAGAACTCCGCGCTCGTCCAGAGAACGAGCTCCTCGGCGAGCCGCGAGGCGTGGACCGCGCTGAGTGCGGCGATGAACGCGAGCTCGGCGACGAAATCGCGATCCGACACGGCGTCGATGCTGTTGCGGAAGGTGCGCGGGAGCCCAAGCTCGTCCGCGACCGACGCCGGATCGACCGTGTACGGCGAGCCGGCGAGCGCAGCCGCGCCGAGCGGCGATACCGCGGTCCGCTGCCAGGCGTGGGCGACGCGTTCGCGATCGCGCCTGAAGGCCTCGACGTGAGCGAGGAGGTGGTGCGCGAGCGACACCGGCTGCGCGCGCTGGAGATGGGTGTATCCGGGAACGACGGTGTCGACCTCCTGTGCGGCACGGGCAAGCAGGGCCTGCCCGAGCACGCGCAGCGCGGCGTCGAGCGCAGCGAGGGCGTCGAGCGTGAACAGGCGCAGGTCGAGCGCGATCTGGTCGTTGCGGCTACGCGCGGTGTGCAGCTTTCCGGCCGTCGCGCCAAGGCGGGCCGTGAGCACCTGCTCGACCGCGGAGTGCACGTCCTCCGCGTCCGCCGGCCACGGGAACGAACCTGCGCGCAGCTCGCCGGCGATCGCGTCGAGCGCGCCGACCAGCGCGGCCGCGTCCGCCGCCGGGAGGATGCCCTGCCGCCCGAGCATCCGCGCGTGCGCGATGCTCCCGCGCACGTCGTGGATGGCGATGCGCTTGTCGAGCTCGAGCGACGCGGTGAACGACCGGATCCGCGGGTCGAGCGCGGTCGCGAACCGGCCTTTCCAGAGGTCGGTCATGCGCGCCTGGTCCTGGATGTTCGGGGACGCGCATCGCGCGCCTTCGCCGGCTTTCCGGTCGCGACGTTCCGCGGGATCTGCAGCGTCGCCTCGGTGTCGGCGCCCCAGAGCGCCTGGACGCGCGATTGGTTCCGCAGCGGCAGGCCGAACACGCCGATGAATCCCTCGGCGGCCTTGTGGTCGAACGCGTCGCCCTTCCCGTACGTCGCGAGCGCCGTGGAGTACAGGGACTGGTCCGAGCGCCGGCCGACGACCACGGCGGTCCCGCGATGCAGCCGCACGCGGATGTCGCCGGTCACGAAGCGCTGGGTGCTGTGCACGTACGCGGCGAGATCCTGATGGTGGGCCGAGAACCACAGCCCGTTGTAGATGAGGTCGGCGTACTCGTCGGCCATCCGTGCCTTCGACCGCAGGGACTCCTTCGAAAGGACCATGTCCTCGAGCGCCCGGTGCGCGAGGTGGAGGATGACGGCGGCCGGGGCTTCGTAGATCTCGCGTGACTTGATGCCGACGAGGCGGTTCTCGATCTGGTCGATGCGCCCGACGCCGTGCTTCCCGCCGAGGTCGTTCAGCGTCTCGATCAACCGGACGCCATCGACCGCGGCGCCATCGAGGGCGACCGGAATGCCCTGCTCGAAGCCGATGACGATCTCCTTCGCCTCGTCCGGCGCTTCGTCCGGATCCACCGTCCACTGGAAGACGTCGCGCGGCGGCGCGCCCCACGGATCCTCGAGCACGCCGG
Source organism: Saccharimonadales bacterium (SeqCode) (assembly GCA_035493615.1). Taxonomy (GTDB): domain Bacteria; phylum Chloroflexota; class Limnocylindria; order P2-11E; family P2-11E; genus UBA4735. The sequence goes on from DATJHW010000086.1 coordinate 23,932, forward strand.
CCTCGATGGAGCGGCCCCAGAGGTTCTCGTCGACGCTGTATGGGCTCTTCTTCGTGACCGGCACCGGGATCCCGCGGGCCTTGGCGTAGTCGATCTCTTCGTCGCGGCTCATGTTCATCCCGCCGCGCAGTGGCGCGATCACGGTCAGCTCCGGCGCGAGCGCGCCGACGGCGAGATCGAACCGCACCTGGTCGTTGCCCTTGCCCGTGGATCCGTGAGCCACGAAGCGCGCGCCCTCCGCACGGGCGGCGTCCACGAGCAGCTTCGCGAGCAGCGGCCGGCCGAGCGCGGTCGCGAGCGGATACCGGCCCTCGTAGAGGGCGCCGGCCTGGAGCGCCGGCCAGAGGAAGAATTTCACGAACGGCTCCCGCGCATCGTGGACGATCGCCTTCACTGCCCCGCTCTGGATCGCCTTGCGCTGGATACCGGGCAGGTCCTTCACCGAGCCGAGGTCGCCCGTGCAGGTCACCACCTCGAAGCCGTAGGTCTCGCGCAGCCACGCGACCGCGACCGACGTGTCGAGGCCGCCCGAGTACGCGAGCACGATCGTTTGCCCTTGCGTCGCGTGCTTCTTCACCCCGGCTTCCCGATGCCGTACTGCGCGAGCCGTTTGTTGATCCCGCGAGCGCGGGCTGGATCCCGCGCTGCGACGAACACCGTGTCGTCGCCGGCGATCGTCCCGACGACGTCGGAGAAGCCCGACGTGTCGAGCGCGATCGCGAGGGCGTTCGCCGTCCCGGGTGGCGTCCTCAAGACCACCATGTTGCCCGCGACGGCACCCTGCACGGGGTATTCCTCGCAGAATCGGCGGAGCCGCTCGATGCCGCCCGAGGCCGGGACGGTGGCCGGCGGCGCGTAGACGTGCGCGCCATCGCGCGCGACCTTCACCAGGCCGAGCTCGACGATGTCCCGCGAGACGGTCGCCTGCGTCGCCGCGAAGCCTGCCGCGCGCAGCGCGCGCACGACGTCCTCCTGGGTCGCGAGCCGCCTCTCTGCCACGAGGCGGAGCAGCGTGTGCTGGCGCTGCTGCTTGCGCACGTTGAGCTCGTTCACGCCGCCGCCTCGAACACCGTGCCGGCCTGCTCGCCGCCGAGCAGCGCCTCCACGGAATCGATGTCCCGCGCCGATACGATCGCCGCCCGGCAGCCGCTCTGGGCCGCGACGAGGCAGGCCTCGACCTTCGGGAGCATCCCGCCTTCGATCGTCCCATCGTCGACCAGCGCCTTCGCCCGATCGCGATCGAGCGACGCGATCACCCGACCGTCCTTGCCGCGCACGCCGGGGACATCCGTGACGAATGCGAGCAGCCGTGCGGCGACGGCGGCCGCGATCGCTCCGGCCGCGGTATCGCCGTTCACGTTCAGGATGGCGCCGTCCGCGCCGAGCGCCGCGGGTGCGACGACCGGCACGCGCGCCGCCGCGAGCAGCTCCTCGAGGAGCGAGCTGTCGACCATGGCGACCCGTCCGACGAGCCCGAGTGCTGGATCCTCGTGCTCGGCCCGCAGCATGCCCCCATCGATCCCGGAGACGCCGGTCGCCGGCACGCCTTTGGCGATCAGTCGCGCGACGAGGGTCTTGTTCACGAGGCCCGCGAGCACGGCCAGCGCCACGTCGCGGGTCGCCTCGTCGGTGACGCGCAAGCCTCGCTCGAATTTCGTGTCCAGCCCGAGCTTCGTGGCCCACTCGCCCACGAGCGGTCCACCCCCGTGGACGACCACGAGCGGCCGGCCGGCGTCATTGAGCGATGCGACAAGGTCGAGCGCCGCGTCGTCGTCGCGTGCGACGCTGCCACCGATCTTCAGAACGACTGCCTCGCGACTGCGCGAGGCGGTCGGGGAGGACCGGGTGTCCCTAGGTGGTGTAGTCGGCATTGATCCTCACGTACTCCGCCGAGAGATCGGTGCCCCAGGCGCGGGCCGTCGCATCGCCGAGCCCGAGGTCGAGTGCGATCGCGATATCCGGGCGCTCGAAGACCGTGCGCACCGCCGCGGCGTCGAACGGCCGCGGCGTGCCGCGCTCGAAGACGGCGACGCCGCCGATGCGGATCGATGCCCTGGCCGGGTCGACCTTCGCGCCCGAGCGGCCGGCGGCCGCGAGGATGCGGCCCCAGTTCGGGTCGGCCCCGTGGATCGCGGTCTTCACCAGATTCGACGTCGTCACCGTGCGGGCCGCGAGGCGCGCGTCGCTCTCGGACGCCGCGCCGGTGACCTGGACCTCGAAGACCTTCGTCACGCCCTCGCCGTCGGCGACGATCGCCCGCGCGAGCTCGAGACACACGGCGGTCAGCGCGTCGAGGAACGCCGGCCCGTCGATCGTGCCCACGCGCACGCCCGACGCGCCGTTGGCCAGTACGAGCAGGGTGTCGTTCGTGCTGGTGTCGCCATCGACGGAGATCGCGTTGAAGCTGTCGTCAGTGGCCGACCGGAGCATCGGCCGGAGTGCCGCGCTGTCGATGAGCGCGTCGGTCGTGACGAACGCGAGCATCGTCGCCATGTTCGGGTGGATCATGCCCGCGCCCTTGGCCATGCCACCGATGCGGACGGCGCCGCCGGACAGCGTCAGCTCGCGCTGCGCGACCTTCGGCCGGGTGTCGGTCGTCATGATCGCGCGTGAGGCGTCATCCCAGCCCGCTTCCGACAGCGGGATCCGGGGGATCGCCGCGGCGATCCGCTCCATCGGCATCGGCACGCCGATGACGCCGGTGCTCGCGATCGCGACGTCGTGCGGATCCACGTGCAGCAGCTCGCCGGCGGCGTTCGCCATCGCGACGGCGTCGCGCTCGCCCTGGGGGCCGGTGCAGGCATTCGCGTTGCCGGAGTTCACGACGATGCCGCGCAGGTGACCCCGGGCCACATGCTTTTTCGTCACGACGCACGGCGCCGCGATCACCTGGTTCGTCGTGAACACGCCGGCGGCGTGGCAGTGCTCGGCGGTCGACGCGATCACGGCGACGTCGAGCCGCGACGTACCCGCGTGCTTCACGCCTGCCGCGACGGCGCCCGCGACGAAGCCGCGCGCGAACGTGACGCCCTGTCCGCCGGTCACGGCCATAGCGGCATCGTCTCGAGCCCCTGCGCCTCGGGCAGACCGCAGAGCACATTGAAGTTCTGGATCGCCTGGCCGGCCGCGCCCTTCACCAGGTTGTCGAGCACGCCGACCGCCACGAGCCGGCGGTTGTCCTCGTCGACCACCGCATGGACGAGGCACCAGTTGCTGCCGAGCGTCGCCTTCGTCGCCGGGAACGACGACAGCACGCGCACGAACGGCTCGCCGCGGTACTGCTCCGCGTACGCCTCGCGTACCTGCACGGCGGTCGCGCCGTCGCGCAGCGGCGCGTAGCACGTCGCGATGAGCCCCCTGGTCATCGGGATGAGATGCGGCGCGAACGTGAGCCGCGGTCGCGGCCCACCGAGCGACACGATGCCCTGGGCGATCTCCGGCGTGTGGCGGTGCGCAGGGACGCCGTACGTCCGCACGCTCTCGTCGATCGTGCCATACAGGAACGCGTCATCGAGGACGTGACCCGCGCCCGACACGCCCGACTTCGCGTCCACGATCACGTCCGGCCCGATCAGCCCGTGCTTGGTGGCCGGAGCCAGGGCGAGCAGTGCCGCGGTCGGATAGCAGCCCGGGTTCGCGACGATCCGCGCCGTCGGCAGTGCGGACCGCGCGAACTCGGTCAGCCCGTAGACGGACTCGGCGAGGAGCTGGGGCGCGGGATGGGTGTAGCCGTACCACTTCGCGTACGCGCCAGGATCCTTGAGCCGGAAGTCGCTGCCGACATCGACAAGTCGCCGGCCTTCGGCGAGCCACTGCGGCGCCAGCTTCGCCGCCTCTCCGGCCGGGAGCGCGGTGAACACGACCTCGGCGTCCCCGACCTCGGTGCCGATCACCAGCGAATCGGCGGCGTCGTGCAGGTGCGGTTGAACGCTCCGCAACGGCTCTCCCTGATGGCTCCGCGCGACCGCGGCGACGATTCGCGCGCCAGTGTGGCGCAGCAGCAGCCGCGCGAGCTCCCCGCCGGCGTACCCGGTGGCCCCGACGATCGCGACCTTCGTGGGCATCCAGGGATTATGCAGCCGCGTGGATATTTATGCAATCTATGTACCGCGTCACCGAAAGGCGGGTTCTTGGTCAGGGGGCGTCTCCAACGGGGCCGGGCGAAGCCCGGCCTAAGGGAAGATGCCGCGCTGCTCGATCGCGCGCGCGACGCGGTCGACCGCGAGGATGAAGGCGGCCTCGCGGTACGTGGAGTCGTACGTCTTCGCCTTCGCGAGGACGGACTCCATCGCGCGACGCATGTAGATCTCGAGGCGCCGCTCGACCTCATCGAGCTCCCAGTAGAACTGCGCCCTGCTCTGGACCCACTCGAAGTACGACACGACCACGCCGCCCGCGTTCGCGAGGATGTCCGGCACGACGGTGACGCCTCGGCCTGCCAGCATGCGGTCGGCCTCTGCGGTCACCGGTCCGTTCGCTCCCTCGACGATGACGTTCGCGCGGACGTCCGACGCGTTGTCGGCCGTGATCTGCGCCTCGAGGGCGGCGGGAATGAGCACGTCGACGTCCATCGCGAGCAGCTCACCGTTGCTGATCCGCGTCGCGCCGGTGAGTCCCTCGAGGGTGCGCTGGGGGTTGCGCTTGCTGTGCTCCATCGCCGCTCTGATGTCGATGCCGGCGGGGACCGCGTAGCCGCCGCTGACGTCTGAGATCCCGACGATCCGGCAGCCGGCCTGGGCCAGCGCGAGCGCGGCGAAGCTCCCGACGTTGCCGAATCCCTGCACGGCGACGCGCGTGCCTTCGAGGGGCTTCCCCATCTTGCGGAGGAGCTCGAGCGTCACGAACGCGACGCCGCGGCCGGTCGCCTCGTGCCGACCGCGCGACCCGCCGAGGTCGACGGGCTTTCCGGTCACGACCTCAGGCGAGTGCTTGCCGGTCATCATCGTGACGGTGTCGACGATCCAGGCCATCGTCTGCGCGTCGGTGTTCACGTCGGGGGCCGGGATGTCCTGCTCGGGACCGATGATCGGCAGGATCGCGACGGTGTAGCGCTTCGTGAGCCGTTCGAGCTCGCGCTTGCTGTACTTGCGTGGGTCGACGGCGACGCCGCCCTTGGCCCCACCGAGCGGCAGATCGGTGACGGCGCATTTCCAGGTCATGAGCATCGCGAGCCCGGACACCTCTTCAAGGCTGACCGAGGGATGGAACCGGATGCCACCCTTCCCGGGACCGCGGCCGGTGGAGTGCTGCACTCGGTAGCCGGTGAACACCTCGAGGCTGCCGTCGTCCATCATCACCGGCACCGACACGATGAGCGCGCGCTCGTTCGAGCGCAGGAAGCGATGCATGCCCGGGTCGAGGCCGAGTGCCTTCGCGGCGGAGTCGAGCTGGTGGATCGCGCCGGCGAGGAGCTCCGCGCCGGGGTTCGTCGGGCCGGGCATCTTGAGCGCACTCACGGCTCGAACACCTTCTCCACCTCGATCGTGGGCGGCGCCATGACATAGCCGAGCTTGGCGTTGATGCCTCGCATCGGCGCGTTGGCCTCGTCGTTCGTGGTGCCGAACAGCTTGATGCCGCGCGCCTTCAGCCGGTCAAGGATCGCCAGCTTCATCGCGAGCGCGATACCCTTGCCGCGCTCCGCGCGATCGACCCCGGTGTAGACCGTGTAGGCGACGCCCTCGGGATCGATGATCGTGATCGACGTCCCCACCACCCGGCCATCGCGCAGCGCGACCACGGACGAGTCGCGCGCGAACGTGTCGTTCTCGAAGTACACCTCGCGCACCGCTTCGAACGGCGGTGGTGGAGGAAGTGGCTCCGGCCGCGGGATGTCCATCTGGGTCGTCGAGAGCGACTCGTACGTCGAACGCTGGAACGCGACCCTGTCGGGCGCCTCGGCCTCGAGGGTGTCGTACCGATCGACCCGGACTCCGGCACGCAAGGCGATCGTCTTCGCGTCTTCGAACCGCGACGCGTCGAACCTGTCCACGTCGAGGTACGAGTCGTAGCGCCGGTGGAACTCCCGGTAGCCGTGCTTGTTCGCGAACCGAAGGCCCGCCGGCTCCTCGTCGCGGACGGCGCCCTGGAGCCTGGGCGCGCCGTTCGCCCTGGCGTGAGCCTCGAGACGGACGAGCATCTGGCTGCCGAGGCCCCGGCCGCGCACGTCGGGAGCGACGCGGATGTTCGCGCGCCAGCGGTTCTGGCCGCCACCCATCAGTCCGCCGTCGGACGCGCTCGCGGCCGCCACGACGGCGCCGGCGGAGTTCTCCGCAAGGAGCAGGAGCCGGTTGGGCTCGGGGTTTGCGTCTTCGAAGCGGCGCGCGAGCTCGACGGTCTGCGACCGACCTGGGCGCGAATAGCGGTTCTGGAACTCGACGAGCCGATCGAGATCCGCTGGCGTGCCTTCGCGGACCGACAGCCCGGCGATCACGCGGCGAGTCTAGGCGCGCTCTAGCCGATGAGCTTGAGTCGCCGCGCGACCGGCGCGAGGGACCGGCCGACCACGAACGCGAGCAGCACCACGACGAGCAGCAGCGTGATGAGCAGCTGCGATTCGGGGAACCGCGGGTGCAGGAACAGGTCGCCTCCGGTCGCCAGGTCGACCGCGACGATCAGCGGAACGGCGATGGCGGTCGCGACGAGCGCGCGTCGGAACGTCCGAGGTGATGCGAGATCGGTGCGCGCGATCAGCTCGGAGCCGCTCTGCCGCACGATGTAGTGGGCGCAGATGAGCGTCGCGATGAACGGCAGGAACACTTCCAGGTATCGCCCGACTGCTTCTTCCATCCCCCAACCCCTCGCGAACGCGGCGGGACCGCTCCGAGTCTACCGGGCCTGTGCTCGCGCGAAGTCATACAGGGCCCGTTCAGTGCCCCCGATGAGGTCTCGGCCTCGTGTCGAAATGGTCGAGCCGTCGGACATCACGAGCTGCACGTCGAAGCCCTCGGCGCGCTCGCCGAGCCCGACGGTCACTGACGTCACGTCGGCCAGCTGGGTCCACGAACGTTCCTGCGAGATGAACGGCAGCCCCGACGCATCGTGGATCCCCTGCGGATCGAGCGTCGTGCGAGCGAACACCGCGGGCAGGAGGAGCACGAGCGCCACGGTCGCCACGATCCCGGCCCGGCCCGGTCGCAGCATGAGCCAGGCGCCGATCCGCCGGGCCGCCGACTCGAACCGCTCGGCGTTGCGGTGCCACCCTCGCAGCGTCCCGCGGGCCCAGGCGTCCAATGACGGCCCGAGCGCGAGCCGCCCCGCGGCCGATGCGAGGGCGATCGCCAAAGCGAATGCCGCGACGATCACGCGCGGATCGAACGAGACGACCCGCGGCAGGATCGCGAACGTTCCCAGGGGCACCCCCTGCAGGTGCGCGGCGAGGACGACGATCATGGGGATCGCCGCCCCGAGCATGATGGCCGCGACCAGGGCGAACCCGCCGACCACGATGGGGACCACGGGATCGTCGGCGTCGGCGAATGTCTCGACGGTCTTGTCGATGCCGAGAGCGAGCTCGTGCAGCGCACCGGTGGGCTCGAGATCGCCGGCCCGGCCCTCCTCCAGCACGCGCGCGAACAGCGGCGTGAGGCCCGGCTCACTGACGCCGTCCGGCGCGACAGCCAGATCGATCGCGCCGCCGGGCGACACGATCACGATGCGGTCGCCCTTCACCGTGATGGACCGGAGGTCCGGCCATGGGATGAACCGTTCGATCGCGCCGCCGATATGCATGCCGGAGCCGTCCACCTCGCAGACCGCGTCGAGCTCGCGCCAACCCTCTCGGATTCGGATCGCCTGTCGTACGGCCGGGATCTGGTGCACGGCCGGCTCGGTCTTCGCCGGCGCGAGCGTGAATGGCTTGACGGCGACCGGCCGCGGAGCAGGTGGCGTGACCGGTGGGACGACCGGTGCGGGCGTCGGGCGCGCGACGGGCCCGGCCGCCGGCCGCACGGTCGGTGGTGGGGCGGGCCGCGCGACCGGGAGCGGCGCGACGGGGGACGCGACCGACGGACCAACGGGCCGCGCGACCGGTGGGGCAACGGGCCGCGCGACCGGAGGCGCGACCGGCGGCGCAACGCGCGGCGCGACCGGCGGCAAGACCGGAGGGGCGTGGGGGGCCGCGACGGGCCGCGGTGCCGGTGCCGCGACGACCGGCCGGGCCACGGATGCCGCGGCGGCCGGCGCCGGGGCGGCGGATCCGAGCCCGAGGGCGATCAGCCGCAGGTCGATCTCCTCGGCGACGACGGTCGGCGCTGGTGCAACCGCAATTGATATCGGGGCGGCCGGTGGGGCTACCGGTGAAGGCTCGGCCGGGCGCGCGAGACCAAGGGCGACCAGCCGTTCATCCATTTCAACTAGAACGGCCGGCGTATTCGGGCGTCACGCGCTCGAAGCGGAGCTCCTCGCCCGGAGCCGCCTGAGCCACGATCCCGAGGTCGGCACTGACCACGGTCGCGATGATGGGGTATCCGCCGGTGGTTTGGTGATCCGCGAGTAGGACTATTGGGGCACCGCCACGCGGTACTTGCACCGCGCCAGCGACGATGCCGCAGGTCAAGAGCTCACCGGCAGGCGGCTCGAGGGCGACCCCGGACAGCCGTACACCCATGCGGTCGCTGTCCGGTAGCACGGTGAACGCCGCGGAGAAGAACGCGGTCACGCTCGTGTCCGGGAATCGCGCGTCGTGCGGCCCGGCGATCGCCCGCGCCACGTTCCCGTAGGCCGTGGGCTCGATGTGGCGACCGGCGGTCTCAAAGCCGGCGATCGACGCGCCGAGCGGGATCTCGTCTCCATCGGAGAGCGGACGCGGGACCGGGCCCAGCGAAGCGGAAAGATACGTCGCGCGAGATCCGAGGACCAGCGGCAGCGCGAGACCTCCGCTGACGGCGACGTACGCGAATCGGGTCGAGGCGGAGCCTTCGACGATCACGTCCTCACCCGGCCGCGCCAGCACGCCGGTCCATCCGGGGATGCGGGTCCGCGTTCTGATCCGGACGTCGCGGCCGGTGGCTGCGACGATCCGGCGATCATCGCAGCGGAACACGAACGGAAGGCCGACCACTTCGATGGCCGCGTCCGTGTCGTCGCAGCCGGCGAGCTCGAGGGCGGCGGCGAACGCGGTCGGATCAGCCGGGCCGGACGGTGGGACGCCCTCACGCGTGTGACCGGTCCGGCCGCGATCCTGGATCGTGGCTCGCAGTCCGGACCGCACGATGCGCATCATCGCGGCACGAAGCGGAGCCGATCGCCTACCCCGATGAGCGCCGCCGGCACGCGTTCGGGCCGGAAGACGGCTATATCGGTCCGTCCGATGAGCCGCCAGCCGCCGGGCGAATCGACCGGATACACGATGGTCTGGCCGCTCGCGATCGCCACGGTCCCTCCGGGTACCCGGGACCGCGGCGACGGAAGACGCGGTGCGTCGATCCGCGGATCGAGCATCCCGCAATACGCGAGGCCAGGCATGAAGCCGAGGAAGAGCGCGCGGTACTCGCGCCCGCTGTGGAGAGCGACGAGCTCATCGGTCGAGAGTCCGGAGCGGGCCGCCGTGTCGGCGAGGTCAGGTCCGTCGTACACGGTCGGGATCTCGATGAGCCGGCCCGTGCCGGGCGCGCTGGCCGGCGGGGGCGATCCCGCCAGCGCCGCAGCCGCACGGGCCGCATCGGGCCACGCAGTCCGGGCCGGGTCGAACGTGACGACCACCGATGCGTACGCGGGGATCGCCTCGCCGAGGCCGCGGCGTTCCCAGTCGTCGGCGATGGCGCGCGCGCTGTCGACGATCGCCGGATCGATTCGTTGCTCGAGCTCGATAAGGAATGCCCGGTCGCCGAACGGCCTGACCGTCATCCGACGCGACGGATGCCGATGCCCGCCGAGACCAGCGCCGCGCGCGCGGCGCGGAGGATCGCCGACGCGCCCGGCGTGTCGCCGTGCACGCACAGCGTGTCGACCTCGAGGTCGAGGAACGTGCCGTCGAGCGCGGTCACTCCCCCCTCCTCCATGAACGACACGGCCTGCGCCGCGGCCACCTGCGGATCCATGATCAGCGCGCCCGGCCGTGTCCGGGCGCGGAGCGTCCCATCCGGCTCATACGCCCGGTCGATGAATCCTTCGCGCGCCACCCGAAGCCCGGCCGCGCGCGCGAGCCGTTCGACCGCCGACCCGGGGAAGGCGTAGAGGATGAGATCGGGCGCGACGCGCCGCATCGCGGCCACGACCGACGCCGCAACGCCCTCGTCGCGCTGCGCGGCGTTGTACAGCGCGCCATGCGCCTTCACGTGGACCAGGTCGGTCTTCTCCGACCGCGCGATGGTCCGAAGGGTGTCGATCTGGACCACCAGGTCGGCGATCAGCTCGTCGGCCGAGATGCCCATCGGCGTGCGGCCGAAGTTCGCCGGGTCGCGATAGCCCGGGTGCGCGCCTGCCGCGACGTTGTGCGCGACGGCGAGCCGTACCGTCTCGCGCATCGTCTGCTCGTCGCCCGCGTGCGCGCCGCAGGCGATATTCGCCGACGTGATGAACGGCATGATCTCTTTTTCGGTGCCCGCACCCTCACCGAGATCGCTGTTCAGGTCAACAGTTGCCATGGCCCGCTAGACGCTAATCGCTGGGCGCGCGGTGATGGCGGCTGGCGGGTATCTCACGGGCGAAGGCCGGTCCGGAGGACCGCCCGTCGGCTCGGACGCACGTGACCGGCGAGCCCGGGGGATGCCCGCCAGCCGCTAACGCACGCGCCTGCTCAAACGAACAGCGGCGCCAAGACCAGCGTGATGGTCGCGAGCAGCTTGATCAGCACGTGAAGGCTCGGGCCAGCCGTGTCCTTGAACGGATCGCCGACCGTGTCGCCGACGACCGCCGCGGCATGCGCCGGGGTGCCCTTGCCCAGCACCTGGCCCTTGTCGTCCTGCAGCTGGTTGGACTCGATGTATTTCTTCGCGTTGTCCCACGCCCCACCGCTGTTGTTCAGGACGGTGGCGAGGATCACGCCGGCCATGGTGCCGACCATGAGCAGTGCGGCCTCGGCCTCGGCCTTGAGCAGGATCCCGACGACGATCGGCGCGCCGACCGCGAGCAGGCCAGGGGCGATCATGTTGCGGAGGGCCGACGCGGTCGTGATGTCCACCACGCGTCCGTAGTCGGGACGCTCGGTGCCGGCCATGATCCCGGGGTGCTCGCGGAACTGGGTGCGGACCTCCTCGATGATCGCGGCGCCGGCGCGGCCGACGGCGCGGATCGCGAGGGAGGAGAACAGGTACACGAGCATCGCGCCGAGGAAGCCGCCGAGGAACACGTTGACCTTCGCGAGGTCGACCGAGTCGAACGGCTTGCCGGTCAGCTGCGCGACCTTGTCCAGGTACGCGCTGAACAGGAGGAACGCGGCGAGCGCCGCCGACGCCACGGCGTAACCCTTGGTGAGGGCCTTGGTGGTGTTGCCGACGGCGTCCAGCGCGTCGGTCCGCTCGCGCGTCTCCAGCGACGCGCGGGCCATTGACGCCACGCCGCCCGCGTTGTCCGTGATCGGGCCGAACGTGTCCTCGGCAAGGATGAACGCGGCGCTCATGAGCATGCCCATCGTCGCGACGGCGGTGCCGTAGATGCCGCCGTGGGGCAGGCCGGTCGCGTTGCCCCACTGCTCGCCGAACCAGTGCGACAGGAAGAGGGCGATCGCGATCGTGATCGCCGACGAGGCGGTCGTCTCGAAGCCGACCGCGACACCGGAGATGATCGTCGTCGCCGGTCCGGTCTTGGCGGCCTCGGCGATCTCCTTCACCGGACGCCAGTTGCCGGCCGTGTAGTACTGGGTGATGAACACGAACGCGAGGCTCGTGAGGATCCCGACGACGCCGGCGTAGAAGAACCAGATGCCGGCGCCCTGCGTGTTCAGCATGGTGTTCGTCACGAGGTACATCCCGACGATCGAGAGGCCGACGGTGATGTAGTAGCCGAGGTTGAGCGTCGACATCGGGCTCTTGGTATCGCTTCCACGGACCGTGAAGATCCCGATGACGCTGGCGATCAGGCCGAAGCCGCGCACGACCAGCGGGAACAGGATCCAGGCGATGTCGTGGGTCACGCTGAAGATCGCGACGCCGAGGATCATCGCGCCGATGTTCTCCGCAGCGGTGGACTCGAACAGGTCGGCGCCACGGCCGGCGCAGTCACCGACGTTGTCGCCGACCAGGTCGGCGATGACGGCGGCGTTGCGCGGGTCGTCCTCGGGGATGCCTGCCTCGACCTTCCCGACGAGGTCGGCGCCGAGGTCCGCGGCCTTCGTGTAGATACCGCCGCCGAGCTGCGCGAACAGCGCGACGAACGACGCCCCGAAGCCGAAGCCGACGATCGTGAACGGCGCCTGCTCCGGATGAGCGAAGCCGCCGTACGCGATGAACATGACGAACACGCCGATGAGCGAAAGGCCCACGACCAGGATCCCGGAGACCGCGCCACCCCGGAGGGCGATGCGGAGGGCGTCGGCGACGCTGTGCTGCGCCGCGGCCGCGGTCCGGAGGTTCGACTTCACGGCGACGAACATGCCGACGATCCCCGAGGCCATCGAGCAGGCGGCGCCGACGAGGAACGCGATCGCGGTCTTGAGAGCGAGCTCCTCTTTCGACACGCCCGGAGCGCTCTCGAAGAAGTAGATGACCGCGGCGATGACCACGGTGCCGCCCAGCGCGAGCAGGGCGATGGTGCGGTACTGGCGTTTGATGAACGCGACGGCGGCCTCGTAGATGGCGCCGGCGACCTCCTGCATCTCGGGGGTGCCGGTGTCGGAGCCGAGGACGTCGTAGGCGAAATAGGCCGCGACGGCGACCGCGACGAGACCAGAAATGGGCACGATCCAAAGGAGCGGGTTGCTCGAGAAGGCTTCCAACGGGGCGCGTCCTCCCACGCAGAGCGTTCGACCACAAAAAGAGAGCGCCCGCCCCGACGGAGGGGGCCGCAGCGCTTCGCGAATATTACCGACCGGCCCGGACGGGCGCAAATCGCCGCAGGCGAAGGCGGCTATCGTGGGACGCGTGCCGCCGCAGAAAGCCTCCAAGTCCGCCCCGAAGGCCGACGCCAGCGAGAAGGCCAAGAGCACCGACCGGGACTGGCTGACCACAGCCGAGCTCGCGACGAAGATCGGCTGGCGCGAGCATGCGCTCCGCGATGCGCTGCGCGGGAAGGACCTGCCGGGCGTCCGCCGGACCTCGTTCGGCTACCACATCGACGCGAGCGCGCTGGATGAGATCAAGACCACGCTCGGGGCGCCGCCCGCGAAGGGGAATGCTTCGAAGCGCGCTTAGGCGCGCTTCCGCAACCTCGCCGGCAGGATCTGCAGCTCCTCGCGGTACTTCGCGACCGTGCGTCGCGCGAGAATGATCCCGTGCTCGTTGCGCAGCTTCTCGACGATCTCCTGATCCGAGTAGGGGTGGCCGCGATCCTCGGCGTCGATGATGTTCTTGATGACGTCCTTGGTTCCGAGGGAGGCGGTGAAGAACAGCGAGAACGGCACCACCTGACCCACCGGCAGGAGCACGTACTTGCCCGCCGTCGCCCGGCTCACCGTGGACTCGTGCATCCCGATCCGCTCGCCAACTTCCGCGCGGGTGAGCGGACGCAGGCTCTGAATGCCCTTCTCGAGGAAGTCGTGCTGGCACTCGACGATCACCTGCGTGATCCGGGCCATGGTCTGGCGCCGCTGGTTGATGTTGTCGATGAAGAACTTCGCGCGGGTGACGTACTCGCGGATGTGCTGCTTCTCCTTGTCGTCCATCGACGGAGCCTCGGTCTTCGCCGTGCGCGCCGCCTGGATCTGGCCCACGAGCTGCCGGTAGACGGGATTCACCTTGAGGGAGAAGCGGCGTGACTCGATCACCTCGACCTCGAAGTCGTTCTGCTCGTTCTTCACGATGATCACGTCCGGCCGGAGCGTCACCTGGCGGCCGCCGATGCTCGTGCCGTCGGGGCCGGCCGCGAACGCCTGCGCCGGGTACGGGTTGAGGTTGGTCTTGATGTAGTCCCAGGCCGCTTGCACCTCGTCGCGGGTGATGCGCAGGGCCTGGGCGACGTCGCCGAACTTGTGCTCGCCGAGCTCCCGGAAATGCTCGGCGACGATCTGCCGCGCGTGCGGCGGCACATCCTCGCCCGCCTCGGCGAGGTGCTCCATCTGGATCAACAGGCACTCCTGGATGTCGCGGGCGCCGAGCCCCCACGGTTCGATCGATTGGATGACCTTCAGTACGCGCTCCGCGTCCGCGAGGGAGACTTTGCACGCCTTCGCCGCATCCTCGAGGCTGCTCTCGAGGTAGCCGTTGTCGTTCAAGTTGCCGATCAGGTATTCGGCGATGACGTGCAGGCTCTTGGGCAGGAGGACGCGCACGTTCCACGAGAGGTACTCCGCGAGCGTCTGCTCGGCCTCCGCGCGCACGATCGGGTCGAACTCGTCGCCCTCCTCCTCGTCGCGCGCCATGAGGCTGGTGCCTTCGAGCGGCTCGCTCTCGCTGTACTGCTCGGCGGCCCCCGCCTTCCCCGCGCCGAAGCAGTTCAGGCAGACCCGCCCGGTGAGCGGATTGCCGCACAGCGGGCAGACCTGGACCTCTTCGAGATCGAGTGCGGGGTTCTCCTCGAGCTCCTGGTTGATGACGTCCTGAAGCTCCAGTGAGGAGAGCTGGAGGATGTAGTTCGCCGCGATCTGCTTGGGTGTGACCTTGAGCTGCTGCTGAGGGAGTAACCGCAAGTCCACGTGGCTTACCTTACCGCAGGTGGTCGTGACGGCTGAGCTCCCGCTCATCGCCTCCGCCGCCGCGCTCGCCCTCGCCGGACTGCTGCTCGCGACCCGATCGAAGTACGCGCTGACAGTGGCGATCGTCGCGGCGATCTTCGCGTGCGTCGCGCCGCTGGTGCTCGCCACGCTCATCGATCCGGCGAACGCGGCGGGCCGCGCGCTGTGGGAATGGTCGGCAGCCGGGGGACCGACGGTCCGAGCGAGCTATCGATTCGACGGCATCGCGGCGATCGGCGTCGCCGTCGGCGCCGCGTACGCCGGTGCCGGCCTGTTCGGTGCCGCGCGTGCGACGCGGAGGCATCCCCTTCTGCCGAGCGCGGTCCTGGCCCTGGGCCTCGTCTTCTTCGCGCTCGCCGTGACCGAGGATCTCATCGCCGGGACCGTGGTCCTGGGCGTCCTCGCCGCGATCACGGTCCTCGCCGCGCTCGCGGCCGCGCCGCTGCCCGCGACGACGCGGCTGGCCGCGTATCTCGCGGTCGGCATCCAGTTCTTCGTGCTCGCGGCACTGCTCCTCTCGCGCTTCGGCGGCGCGTCCTTCCGGTTCGATGCGATATCGCCGACCTCGGTCAGCCCGGGCGCGATCCTGGCCGCCTCGGTCGGCGCCGCGCTCTTCGCGGGCCTGTACCCGTTCATCCCGTGGCGCTTTCGCGCGCAGCTGCGCGGGCCCGATCTCGAGCGCCTCCGCGGGGTCATCACGATGCCGGCGGGCGTCGCCGCATCGGTGCTGCTCCTCCGGCTGCTCGCGACGACGCGTGGCGACATCACCACGGTCGGCCTACCGGGCGTGGGGCTGGAGTGGCGCATCATCGCCGGCCTCGTCGCCCTGCTCGCTTTCGGCATCGCGGCCTGGCGCGCCGGCCGCGTTCCCCGGAGAGCCATGATCCTCACCATCGCGTTCGTCGGAGCGCTCGCGGGCTACGGCGCGATCCACTGGGCCGACGTCATCCTCGTGGCGACCCTGCTCAGCGTCCTGTACGCGGCGGGTGTCTCGCTCGCGCTCCCGGAGCAATGGGAGGTCGTGCGCTACGACGTCACGCTCGCCGCGTTCTGGATCGCGCTCGCGGTCGGGACGCCCACCGCGATCGCCGGCGGCCTGTTCATCCTGGTCGCCGATGCGCTCGTCGCGCTCGCGGAGTCGATCTGGACGCGCGGCGGCTACGTGATCGTGATCGCAGGCTCGTCCGCGACGGTGACCGGCCTGATCGTCATCGGGTCCGGTTCCCTCGGCGCGACGGACATTGCCGCACAGGCGCTCTCGCTCGCCGGCCTCAGCGCGATCGGATCGCTCGTGCTCATCCACGTCGGACGGCGACTCGACCGCGTCGGTGTTCCACTCGCGCTCGACGGCCTCGCGGCGGCCTCGGCCCTCGGCATCACGACGCTCATCGGGCTCGCGGTCTCGGTGCCCCTGTATCAAGGCGTGAGTCTCGTGTTCGGCCGGCCATTCGAGCCGGGGATCGCGAGCACGCCACTCGGGTTCCTCGCCGCGATCGCCATCGCGACCCTCCTCGTGATGGTCGCCCGATCGATCCGGCCGTTCATGCCCGACCTCGAGCCGGTCGCGGTCCGGCTGCGGGAGCTGATCGCGGTGGCCGACCCGGTGCCGGCCGGCCAGCTCGCGTTCGCGGCCCTCGACGCGATCACGTCGCGGGCGGCTTCGATCTTCAACCTGTTCGAGCAGCGCGCCGGTGTGTGGCTCGCGACGTTCCTGATCATCGCGGTCCTCGTGTGGTCCGTGCGGTAGTGGTGTACCTCGGGATCATCGCGCTGGTGACGCTCCTGGCGAACAGTGCGACCCGGCTGCGGCTCATCGCGGTGACGTTCGTCGGGATCGCGCTCGTCGCGGGCTTCATCGCCTCGCCCACCGCGACGGTCCCGCAGGCCGCGCTCACCGCGTCCGCCGGATTCGCGGCCGCCGGCATCCTGTTCATCGCGGCCGGCGACGGCCGCTACGGCGAGGATCCCGGCTGGCGCCTCTGGCTCGGCACGTTCACCGCGGCGATCGTGACCCCGGTCGCCTACGCGTCGTTCCGGACGATCTCCGGCGAGCCCGCGACGTTGCCGATCTTCCAGGACGGCTCGGGGGTCATCGTCGAGGTCGCCGGCACATGGCTGCTGTCGAGCGGCATCGCGATCATGCTCACGGCGCGCAGCGCGGTGCGGGCCTCGCTCGCGGCGCTCGTCATGGTGACCGGGGTGCAGCTCCTCGCGCTGCTCGCGCCGGAGCCCCGGCTCGCCGCGACGCTCGCGCTGGCGTGGCTCGAGGTCGTCGTCGCGCTCGCGGGCGCGTTCCTCATCGTGAACGAGCGCGCCGTGCGCGACGCATGATCGTCGCGGCACCGGCGATCCTGCTGGCTCTGACGGCCGGTCTCGCATTCGCCTTGCGCAAGCGCGTGACGCTTGTCGCGCGCCTCAGCCTGGCGGCGCTGGCCGTGGCGTTCACGCTCGTGAGCCTCACGCCCGCCGACACGACCGGGCGGGTGGTCGGTCTGGATCTGCGCGTGTCGGACCTCGGCCGGCTCGCCGGCCTCCTGCTCCTCGCGACGATCGCGATGCTGGTGATCGACGTGCTGATCGACGAGCCGGCATACAACTTCTTCCCCGCGGCCCTCGTCGCCGGCGCCGTGGTGCTCGCTGTCCTCGCGTTGACCTCGCCGATCGTCATCCTCGCCGTGCTGGTGCTCGGATTGCTCGTGCCGGTCGGCACCTTCACGTTCCAGGTCCATCGGAACCGCAGCGTCGACGCGGCGGTCCGGCACTTCTCGTTCGTCGTGCTCGGGGGATCGCTCGGGCTCGGCGCGCTCGCCTTGGCCGCGAGCCTGCCGAAGGACCAGCCCGCGACCACGGTCGTGCTCCTGATGGTGCTGCTGTTCGTCGCGTTCGCGCTGATGCTCGCGGCCATCCCGTTCCACACGCACGCGGCGCTCCTGGCGAGCGAGGCTCCGGCGTCGGCGCTCGCCCTGTACTTCGGCGTGCTCGTGCCGGTCACATTCATCGCCTTCGCCGAGATCCTCGCCGGCAGTGGCCTCCTACCCGCGATCGTCCAGGTGAGCAAGGTCCAGGACCTGCTGCTCGCGATCGGACTGGTCTCGGCGCTCGGAGGCGCGCTCCTTGCCGCGGGCGCCAACGATCTCCGGCGGCTCGTCGTATACGCCGTCATCTCGAACCTCGGGGCGGCGCTCGTCGGCATCGCGACGCTGTCCGGCCCGGGCATCATCGGCGGCATCGCGATCGCCCTGGTGACCGGCGCCTGCGCCACCCAGCAGCTGCTGGCCGCCGGCACGCTCGAGCGGCGCGCGGCCGGCGACCGGCCCAACGTCGCCCACGCACCGCTCGCGGCCGGGGCGTTCATCGCCGGCGGCATCGCGATGATCGGCACCCCGCCACTCGTCTCGTT
>DATJHW010000087.1:0-40259 GCA_035493615.1 Saccharimonadales bacterium (SeqCode)
CGCAAAACGGCGCCCCAGCGCGGGGGTGGCTCCTAGACTTGAAGTACCAGGACCGGTCGTCGGCGGCGGGGGGCTAGCTCAGCGGTAGAGCAGGGGACTTTTAATCCCTTGGTCGAGGGTTCGAATCCCTCGCCCCTCACATGCGTTCGGTGCGGTCTCCTGAATGAGGCTCGGCCGCGGCCGGCATAGCCGGGCCCGGCCGCACGGAAGGCGTGGCCCTTCTGAGATCTGGCAGCGGCTCGCGGTCCTCTGGCGGGCCGAACGCGTAGCGGTACGACAGCCCGGCGAGCGCCGCGCCGATCAGTGGACCGATCCAGTAGACGTACCAGTCATCGAGATAACCCGAGACGACCGCGGGGCCGAAGTGGCGCGCAGGATTCATCGCCGCTCCGGTGAGCGGTCCACCGATGAGGATGTCGGCGGCGACGATGAGCCCGATGCCGAATCCCGCGATGCGCGGGGCGTTCGGCGAGACGGCGGTGCCGAAGACCGTCCACACGAGGAACAGGGTGAGCACCGCCTCGATCACGATCGCGAGTACCGGTGACACTGCCGGATTCACGATCGGGGTGCCGAGGTGCGTGGCGGTCGCGGCAGCAAGGAACGGCTCGAAGAACAGCCGCAGGACCAGGCCCGCGAGGAGCGCGCCGATGAGCTGCGCCGCCCAGTAGGTGAGCACGCGTGGCCACGGATGCTTGCGCGCGATCGCGAGCCCGAACGTGACCGCGGGATTGAAATGACCACCTGAGATCGCGCCGAACGAGGACACCGCGATGGCGAGCGCGAGACCATGCGCGAGCGCGACGGGGACGAGGCCGGTGCCCGGCGCAGCGGAGATCGCCGCGGTCACGATCGCGCCCGCGCCGATCACGAAGAACATGAACGTGCCCGCGATCTCCGCCAGCAGCGCGCGGGTGTGCTCGCTCAACTCACCTTCCTCCTCTGACCGATCGGAGATGCTAGCGTTCGCGGCCGTGAGCGATTTCAAGCCGGTCGAGGCGAACAAGGCGCGCATCCTCTCGGTGAGACCGGCCGCCGCGGACACCAGCCTCGACGACGCGAACCTCGAGTGGGTCGAGATCGCCATCGAGCTCGACAGTGACCTCGCCAACTGGCGGGTGCAGCACCTCCGGCCGCTCTGGAAGCTCGAGATCGCCAGGCCGATCGAATGGACGTGGATCTACACGTTCGGCTCGCCCGCGTTCGTGCGCGCAGGCGAGGTCTACCGGATCCACTCCGGCTCGCGTATCCGCGCGGCGATGCACCCGGTCGCCGACGATCTCACGCCCGGCCGCAAGCACGTGTACGTCGCAGGACCGCTCGCCGGGGCGAAGCTCATCTGGGCGCGCGGCGACTACGTGCGGCTGGTCGACGCCTTCGGCACGGTGATCGACGAGGTGATCGTCTGGCCGCCGGAGCCGGAGCCCGCTACTGCGGCCGGTACTCCTTCGTCTGGAGCGCGAGCGTCCGGATAACGTCCTCCAGGACGGTCACGCCGATCCCGGGACCGGTCGGTACCTTCATCGTTCCGTCGCGCTGGACCGTGAACGGCTCGCCGATGATCTCCGTCTCGAAGTAGCGCTCGGACGCGCTCACGTCGCCCGGCAGGCTGAAGTTCGGTAACGACGCGAGCTGCACGTTATGGGCCCGGCCGATCCCGAACTCCAGCATCCCGCCGCACCACACCGGGATCATGTTGTCCGCGCACACATCGTGGATCCGCTTCGCGGCAGTGTGACCGCCGACGCGTCCCGCCTTGATGTTGATGATCCGCGTCGCACCCAGCTCGATGGCTTTGCGCGCGTCCTCGCTGGTGTGGATCGACTCGTCGAGACAGATCGGCGTCGCGATCCCCTGCTGCAGCGTCGCGTGATCGACGATGTCGTCGTAGGCGAGCGGCTGCTCGATCATCGTCGGGTGGTACGCGTCGATCCGCTTGAACAGAGGCAGGTCGGCAAGCGTGTACGCCGAGTTCGCGTCGAGCATGAACCGCAGGTCCGGGAAGCGATTCCGTACGGCCTCGGCCACGTGACCATCGGCTCCCGGCTTGATCTTCAGCTTCACGCGCTGATAGCCGCTCACCAGCTCGCGCTCGATGGTCTGGATGAGCTCCTCGACCGTCGGGTGGATCCCGATGGCCACACCGCAGAGGATCCGGTCACGCGTCCCGCCGAGCAGCTTCCCGAGCGGGACACCCTCACGCTTGGCGAAGAGATCCCAGATGGCCATCTCGACCGTTGCCTTGGCCATCCGGTGCTCGCGGATCCACGCGAGCTTCGCGTCGGTCTGGGTCGGGTCCGCAAGGTCCTCGCGCAGCAGCTGCGGGATCACGATCTCGTCGAGCACGTACCAGACCGTCTTCGGCGTCTCGCCCGAATACCACGGCTGTTCCGGGGCGACGCTCTCACCCCAGCCGACGGTCCCCTCGCTCTCGACGCGCGCGAGCACGTGGGTCTGATGCGTCTCGCGCGAGCCGCTCGTCTCGTACGCGCGCTTCAGCGGCAGCCGTACGACGAACAGCTCAACGCGCTCGAGCCTCAAGCTTCCTCCGGTGGTTCGCTGCGACGCGGCTGCGGCACGAGCAGGTACGCGCCCCGCCCGTCCTCGCTCCGCAGGAACTCCACGGCAGCGTAGCCCTCGGCGAACGCGCCCTCGAACGCGCCGCGCGCCGCGATCCGCCACTCGAGCGCGAGCGACGCGTCCTTCCGCTTGACCGCCTGAAAGTCGGACGGGATCTCGACGAAGAGGTGGGTCTCGCCGCTGGGCGGCTCCTGCAGCGCCGGCCGCTCGCTGTCGGCGCGGAGCAGGTAGCGGATACCTTCGCGCTCCGCGTCGTCGAGCGACGGTACCGGATCCTCGCCGCGGAGCCGCTTGTACGTGCGGTCCATCCCGATCGGCCACTCGACGTAGAAGCGATCGGACGGCAGCCCCGCGTTCAGCTTGTCGGGCATCGCTCCGTAAAAGTCGCGGTGGTACTCGCGGGCGTACGCGCCGAGCTTGCCGAAGTTGAAGCGTGCGTTGAGCGCTTCGAGTGGATCCATGGTCCAGGCCATGATCTCGATGCCTTGGTCGAGGCAGTGATCGCGCTGCGCCTCCTTGAGCGCGAGCGCGAGCCCGCTCCCGCGATGCTCCCGTCGCACGGCGAGCATGTGGGAATGGTGCCGGAAGTGGAAATCGTAGATCCCGAGAAAGCCGAACACGAAGCCGGCAGGGCGTTGGTCGCCGTCGACGTAGCCGATGCCGACGTAGCCGCCGTTGTGGACGATCGCGAGCATGAGCTGCGGCGGCACTGCGACGTCGCCGCTCCACACCTCATCCTGGATCGGGACGGTGAGCGCGCAGGCGGCGATGTCGGTCGCGGTCTCGATCCTGTACGGCACGGCGCGCCCCAGTATCGGGCCATCCAGACCGTCGGCTATGCTGCCGCCGCATGGCGGACAACGTCGAATTTCTGAAGCGTGTGCGGCTGTTCGAGAACCTCGACCGCAAGTCGCTCGAGGCGATCGCCAACGCCGCCGTCGAGCAGAGCTACACCGCCGGACAGGACATCGTTCGTCAGGGCGACACCGGAGTCGGGGCGTTCATCATCAAGAAGGGCCGCGTCGAGGCGTTCCAGGATCGCGGCGGCCACATGCACAAGCTCGCCGACATGAAGGAAGGCGACGTCTTCGGTGAGATGGCGCTCCTTGACGAGTTTCCGCGGTCCGCGACGGTGCGCGCGACCGAGCCGACCGTCTGCCTCGGGATCCAGCGCTGGCACTTCCGCGGCATCCTCGAGAGCCATCCCCAGATCGCCCTCGCTCTGCTGCCCGTACTCACGAAACGGCTCCGGAACGCCGAGCGCGAGGACGAGGCGAGCGCGAAGCACTGATCCATGGCAGATGCGCGCGCCGCCCGCCTGAAGGCTGTCCCGCTGTTCGCGCACTGCGATAAGAAACAGATCGACTTCATCGCGACCCAGGTCGAGGAGATGGATTTTCCCGCGGGTCGCGTCCTCTGCACCGAGGGGATGTACGGCGGTGACTTCTTCATCCTCGAATCCGGCGCCGCGGATGTCACGCGCGGCGGCAACAAGATCGCGACGATGCAGTCGGGCGACTTCTTCGGCGAGATCGCGCTCGTCGACGGGGGAAGGCGCACGGCGACGGTCACGACCACCACCCCGAGCCGCGCGTTCGTGCTCGGGCCCCGGCAATTCCAGAACGTCCTCCACCAGAACGTCGAAGTGATCCATTCGGTCATGAAGGCGCTCGCGACCCGCATCCGCGAAGCCGGGGCCGCCAAGGCCGACTGACCCGCGCCAACTAGGCTCACGCCGGTATGGCAGGCATCGTCGAGTGCGTCCCCAACGTCAGCGAGGGCCGGCGGCTGGACGTGATCGACGGCCTTGCCAAGGTCATCACCGCGACGCCCGGGGTGCGACTGCTCGACCAGACCAGCGACGCGGACCACAACCGATCGGTGTTCACATTCGCGGGCGACCCGGACGCCGTCGAGCGCGCGGCGCTCGCGCTCATCGACGCGTCGTTCGCGGTCATCGACATGCGCGGCCACACGGGCGAGCACCCGCGGCTCGGTGCCGTGGACGTGGTGCCGTTCGTGCCGTTGGCCGGCGTCGCGATGGACGAGTGTGTCGCGATCGCGCGACGCGTCGGCGCGGCCGTGGCCGCGAAGCACAGCGTGCCGGTCTTCTACTACGCGAAGGCCGCGACGCGCCCGGAGCGGGTCCGGCTGCCCGACATCCGGAAGCCGGAATTCGAGGGGCTCGCGGAGTACCTCGAGACCACGCACGTGCCCGACGCGGGACCGCGCACGCTCCACCCGTCGGCCGGCGCGATCGTCATCGGCGCGCGGCCGCCGCTCATCGCCTTCAACATCGAGCTCGACACGACGGACCTGAAGGTCGCGCAGCGCATCGCCAAGGAGATCCGCGAGTCATCCGGCGGGCTGCCCGCCGTCCAGGCGAAGGGGTTCATGCTCTCGGATCCACCGCGGGCCCAGGTCTCGATGAACCTGCTCGATCACACGGTCACCTCGCTGCCCACTGTCTGGCAGGCGGTCGAGTCGCGCGCGATCGCCGCGGGCGTCCGGGTCCTGCGCGGCGAGCTCATCGGTCTCATCCCGCTCGACGCCGCGCTCGCGGCCGCGGGCAGCGCGCTCAAGCTCGAGACCTTCGCTCGCGACCGGGTCATCGAAGCGCGCTTTCTGGAGTGATCGACCGGCCGCAGGCCGATCTTCTGATCCGCGGGGCGCGGCTGCTCACGCTCGCGCCGTTCCGCGCCGAGCAGCCGCGCGTCGGACCGGCGGCCGGTGACGTCGGCGCGATCGACGATGGCTGGGTGGCGGCGCGTGACGGCGCGATCCTCGCGACCGGTCGCGGCGACGGCTGGCAGCAGTTCGAGCTGGTGGCCGGCGCGATCGAGCGGCAGGCCGGAGGTCGCGTCGCGATGCCGGGCCTGGTCGACCCGCACACGCACCTCTGCTACGCGGGCGAGCGCTGGGATGAGTTCACGACCCGGCAGAGCGGCGCCGACTACCTCGCGGTGCTCGAACGCGGCGGCGGGATCCACGCGACGGTGCGCGCGACCCGCGAGGCCTCCGACGACACGCTGCTCGCCCTCACGCGCGCGCGGCTCGCCCGGGCAGTGTCGTTGGGCACCACGACGATCGAGATCAAGAGCGGCTACGGCCTCGATCCCGTTGAGGAGCTGCGGCAGCTGCGGCTCATCGCGCGCATCCGCACGGAGGCGGCGATCGACGTGGCGGTCACGTATCTCGCCCTGCACGCGATGCCCCGCGGGACCGAGCGGCGGGAGTTCCTCAAGGCGGTCGAGGCCATGGTCGCCACGGTCGCCGCGGAGCACCTGGCCGAGGCGGTCGACGGATTCATCGAGAAGGGCGTGTTCGAGCCAGAGGAGGCGCGACCGGTGTTCAAGGCCGCTCAGGCCGCCGGCCTTGCGGTCACGATGCACGCGGATCAGCTCCATGACGTCAACGCCGCCGCGTTCGCTGCGCGGTTGCAGGCGCGCTCGGCCGACCATCTCGCGAACGTCTCCGCGGATGGGATGCGCGTCCTCGAGCGCATCGGCCACACCGTCGCGGTGCTCCTGCCGGGCAGCGCGTTCTTCGTGGGCTACGCGCCGCCGGACGCGCGCCGGTTCCTGTCAGCACGCGTGCCGGTCGCGATCGCGACCGACCACAATCCCGGCACCTCGCCGCTCGAGGGCATGCCTACGGCGATCGCGCTCGCGGCGACGCTGTGCCACCTCACCCCGCACGAGGCGATCGTCGCCGCGACGATCAACGCCGCGCACGCGCTCGGACGCGGGCAGCGCACCGGCGCGCTCGTGACCGGGCGCCGCGCCGACATCGTGATCCTCGAGACCGACGACGAGCGCGATCTCTGCTATCGGCTGGGCGCCCCGCTCGTGCGCGAGGTGTACGCAAGCGGGCGGAGGGTCGCATGAACCTGCCGGAGACGCGCTACGCACGGAGCGGCGGGCTGAACATCGCGTACCAGATCGTTGGCGAAGGTCCCCTCGATCTGCTCTTCGCGCCCGGCTGGATCAGCAACGTCGAGCTCGGTTGGGACGATCCTTGGATCGCGCGGTTCTACGAGCGTCTTGCCGCGTTCTCGCGACTCATCCTGTTCGACAAGCGTGGCACCGGCCTGTCGGATCGAGTGTCCGATGCGCGGCCGCCGACCCTCGAGGAACGGACCGATGACATCCGCGCGGTCCTCGACGCCGTGGGTTCGGAGCGCGCCGCGTTGTTCGGTGTGTCCGAGGGCGGCAACATGTCGGTGCTGTTCGCCGCCACGTATCCGAATCGCACGTCGGCGCTCATCACGCACGGCATCTTCGCGAAACGGGTCTGGTCGCCGGACTACCCCTGGGCGCCGACGCCCGCGGAACGCCAGGCCTGGCTCGATGGGCTCGAAGCCCGGTGGGGCGGTGGCGAGATGGATCTGGCGGTGATCGCGCCGAGCGTGGCCGACGACGCATCGCTTCGCGCCGGTTTCGCGCGGCGCTCGCGGCTCAGCGTCAGTCCGAGCGCCGCTGTGGCGCTCGGCAGGATGAACACCGATATCGACATCCGCGCGATCCTGCCGATCATCCGCGTACCGACGCTGCTGTTCCATGCGGTCGGCGACCGCGATTCGAACATCGAAGAGGGCCGCTGGATCGCTCGCCAGATCCCCGGAGCCCGACTGGTCGAGCTTCCGATGGCGGATCATCTGCCTTTCTACGCAAACCAGGATGCCGTCGTGACCGCGACGCAGGAGTTCCTCACTGGCTCACGGCCCATCGCGGACGCCGAGCGTTACCTCGCTACCGTGCTGTTCACCGACATCGTGAACGGCACCGCCAAGGCCGCGGAGGTCGGTGACCGGGCATGGAGCGCGCTCATCGAACGTCATCACTCGCTCGTCCGCGCCGAGCTTGCCCGGTACCGTGGCGTCGAGGTGGACACGGCCGGCGACGGATTTTTCGCGACGTTCGACGGGCCGGCGCGCGCCGTGCGCTGCGGACTTGCGGTCCGGGACCGCGTACGCGAGCTCGGCATCGAGATCCGGGCCGGCGTTCACACCGGCGAATGCGAGCAGATCGCGGGGAAGACGGGCGGCATCGCCGTGATCATCGGGTCACGCGTACGCGAGCACGCCGCTCCCGGGCAGGTGCTCGCGACCAGCACGGTGAAGGATCTGACCGCGGGCTCAGGCTTGCGGTTCGAGCCACTCGGGACGCGGCGGCTGAAAGGAGTGCCCGACGAATGGCAGATCTTCAGCGCGGCAGCCTGACCGGCCGCCTTCCGTGGTGGCTCGGGGGCATCGTGATCGGCGCGTTGCTCGGCGGGCTATTCGCGTCGCTCGGCGGCATCGTCCTCGGGCTCGTATTCGTCGTCCCGTTCGCCGCGGCGCGCGGTCGCGCCGGTGCGGCCATCGCCGGCGGCCTCCTCGGCGCGGGTCTCTCAGGCATCGTCGTGCACGGTATCGCTCTCGACATCGCCACGGCCGCCGCTGCGATCACGCTCGCGGCGGGCCTCCTCCTGTCCGGAGTCGCGCTGACCAGGCGTTAGGCTTTACCCGCGGCGTGCACTACCGATAACAGGAGGCGCGACCACATGGCTACACAACGCGTCGCCATCTATCCGGGCTCGTTCGATCCACCGACGAACGGGCACCTCGACATCGTCGACCGCGCGTCCCGGCTGTTCGACCGGGTCGTCATCGGCGTCGGACGCAACCTCTCCAAGAAGACCGTCTTCACAGCCGACGAGCGCGTTGCGCTCATGCAGGAAGCCTGCGCCAAGCTGGCCAACGTCGAGGTCCGCACGTTCGACAGCCTCCAGGTCGAGTTCGCCCGTGAGGTCGGCGCGATGTTCATCATCCGCGGCATCCGCGCGCTCTCGGACTTCGAGTTCGAGTTCGAGATGGCGAACATGAACCGGCGGCTCGCCGTCGATCTCGAGATGGTGTTCCTCATGACCGCACCGGAGTACCTGTTCGTCTCCGCGTCGCGAGTCAAGGAGCTGGCGGCTTTCGGCGCACCGGTGGACGGGCTCGTGCCGCCGAACGTCGGAAAAGCGCTCGCGAAGAAGGCGAAGCACGGCCTGCGCACCGGGGCCACCGAGCCGGCTGACTGAAATGGGCACGCTCCTCGCGATCGACGCGGGCAACACGAACGTCGTCATCGGCGCGTACAGAGGGGCCGAGCTTCTCGCGACCTGGCGTACCGCCACCGACCACGACCGTACCGAGGACGAGCTCGCCGTCACGCTCGACGCCCTCCTTGGGCAGGAGGACCTCTCGCTCGAGTCGATGGACGCTCTGGTGATCGGCAGCGTCGTGCCGCCGCTCACCCAGGTCTTCACGCGGCTCGCGGACCGGTACATGGAGGGGAAGGCCGTCGTCATCGGTCCCGGGGTGAAGACCGGAGTCCGGTTGCGCGTCGACAACCCGTCCGAGGTCGGCGCCGACCGGATCGCGAACACGCTCGCCGCGCACCGCCGGTACGGCGGCCCGGCCGTGATCGTCGACTTCGGCACGACGACGAACTTCGACGTCGTGAGCGCCGACGGCGACTTCCTGGGCGGCGCGTTCGCGCCCGGCCTCGAGGTCTCGGCGCAGTCCCTCTTCTCGCGTGCGTCGCGGCTCTTCGCCGTGAGCTTCACCGCGCCGAAGGACGCGATCGGCAAGAACACCGCCGACTGCCTGCGCAGCGGGATCATCTTCGGCTACGTCGGTCTCGTCGAAGGGCTCCTCGGGCGGATCCTCGCCGAGATCCCGGGCGGGACGGCGAAGGTCATCGCGACCGGCGGCCTCGCGCCCACGATCGTGCCGCTCACGACGAGGATCGAGCGCGTCGACGACGACCTGACGCTCGAAGGCCTCCGGCTTCTCTGGGAGCTGAACGCGGCATGAACGAGATCCTTCGCGGCAAGTACGTCGTGCTCGCGGTCAGCGGCTCGATCGCCGTCTACAAGGTGATCGAGCTCGCCCGCCGGATGACCCAAGCGGGTGCGACCGTGCAGGTCATCATGACGCCGGGTGCCACGCAGTTCGTGCAGCCACTCACCTTCCAGGCGCTGACCTACCGCCCGGTCGAGGTCGAGATGTTCGGCACGTTCGACGATCGCGCGACCGGCCACGTCGCGATGGGGCAGCAGGCTGACGTCGTGGTCGTCGCACCGGCCACCGCCCACACCATCGCGCGACTGGCCAATGGCTTCGCCGACGATCTGATCGGCACCACGGTGCTCGCGTCTCACGCGCCGCTGGTCATCGCCCCCGCGATGGAGACCCACATGTGGTCGAATCCCGCGACGCAGGCGAACGTCGACGCGCTCCGCGACCGCGGCGCGTCCATCGTGGAGCCAGAGAGCGGCGAGCTCGCCTCAGGGCTGATGGGTCAGGGCCGCCTCGCGTCGATCGAGGCGATCGGCGCCGCGATCGAGGAGGCGCTGTCGACGTCCACCGCGCTGGCCGGGCGACGGGTCATCGTCACCGCCGGGCCGACGCTCGAGCCGATCGATCCGGTGCGCGTCGTGACGAACCGCTCGAGCGGCAAGATGGGGTACGCCGTCGCCGCCGCGGCGCAGCGTGCCGGAGCCCGGGTGACGCTCGTGAGCGGGCCGAGCGCCCTGCGCGCACCCGCAGGGGTCACGATCGTCGCGATCGAAACCGCGCAGGAGCTCAGCGATGCCGTGCTCGCGGCCCTGCCCGGCGCCGATGCGGTGATCATGGCCGCGGCCATCGCCGACTACCGGCCGGCGAGCCCCGCGGACCGGAAGCTGAAGAAGCGTGACCAGGGCGACACGATGTCCCTCGACCTGACCAGGACCGCGGACGTGCTCCAAGCGATCGTCGCGAAGCGCGATCCGCGGACGATCGTGGTCGGGTTCAAGGCCGAGACCGGCGACGCCCTCGCCGAGGCATCGCGAATGCTGCGCGAGAAGAAGCTCGACCTGGTGGTCGCGAACGACGTGACGGCGAAAGGCTCCGAGTTCGGAAGTGACACGGATCAGGTCACGCTCGTCAGCGCCGATGGCGCCGAGGCCCTGCCGCTGCTCACGAAGCGTGAGGTCGCGCGCCGGCTCGTCGCGAAGATCGCGGAGCGCCTCGCCAGCTAACGTTCCCCGTCGTGGCGATCCGGTGGTGCACGTTCGACTGCTACGGCACGCTCATCGATTGGGAGGGCGGCATCACCGCCGCGCTCCTGCCGTACTTCGAGCCGCGGCCCGACCGCGATGCGCTCGCGAAGGAATACATCGAGACCGAGGCGAAGATCGAGAGCGGTGGCTACCTCCGCTATCGCGACATCCTCGACCGGGCCGGCCGCGCGCTGCTACGGACGCACGGGATCGAGCGGCCTTCGCCGCTTCCGGCGTCGCTCCCCGGCTGGCTCGCGTTCCCGGAAGTACCGGCGGCGTTGCGGGCGCTGCAGGCGGCAGGGCGGCGCATCGCCATCCTCTCCAACGTGGACCGTGACCTCATCGCGACGTCGATCCCGAAGCTCGGTGTGGCGCCGGACCTCGTCGTGACCGCCGAGGACGTCGGCAGCTACAAGCCCGCGGCCGGACATTGGCTGCGTTTCGCCGAGCTCTCCGGCGCGACGGCCGCCGACTCGATCCATGTGGGCGCGAGCCAGTACCACGACATGGTGCCGGCGGCCGCGCTCGGCTACCGCACCGTGTTCATCGACCGTCATGGCGAGGCCCTCGTCTCGTCCCCGACGCGCGTGCTCCGCGACCTGTCGCCGCTTCCGCGCACCATCGCCGACCTCGAATGAAGCTCCCGCTCGTCCTCCACCCGCTGCGGAACCGTGACTTCCGGCTGCTCTGGACCGGGCAGACCGTCTCGGTCTTCGGGAACTTCGTCCATCAGGTCGCCGTCCCGTTCCAGCTGCTCGCGCTCGGTGCGTCGCCGATCCAGCTCGGTATCGGTGCGTCGATCAGCACCGCGATGGGCCTCCTGCTGTTTCTCTTCGCCGGCGCGATCGTCGATCGGGTGCCGCGCCGCCGGGTGATCCTCGCGTGCGACCTGCTGAGCGGCATCGTCGTCCTCGCGATCGCGCTCCTGAGCCTCACCGGCACCCTGCGCATCGAGCACATCTACATCGAGGCCGCCTTCTTTGGCGCGACCGGCGCCTTCTTCATGCCGGCAATGGGCGCGATCATCCCCGAGCTCGTTCCAGCGGACATCCTCGTGCAGGGCAACACCCTCCGCTCGTTCTCACGCCAGGGTGCGCGGCTCACCGGGCCGGTGATCGGCGGGCTGATCGTCGCGTCGGCGGGTCCGGGGTGGGCGTTCCTCGCCGACAGCCTGACCTTCTTCGTCAGCTTCCTCGTCCTGCTCGCGGCCAGCTCGACGCGCAGGGCGCCCGCGCCGCGCCAGCCGATCCTCCGCGAGATCCGCGAGGGCGTCGTGTTCACGTTCTCGCTGCCGTGGCTGTGGATCACGATCCTCGTCTTCGCGTTCGCGAATGCGACGTACGCCGGCCCGCTCATCGTCGCGATGCCGCTCTACGTGCGGAACGTGCTGCTCGCGGACGCGGGTGTCTTCGGCCTGATCAACGCCTCCAACGGGATCGGCGAGATCGTCGGTGGGATCCTGCTCGGGCAGCTCCGGCTCCGGCGCATCGGCATCGCGATGTACGTGGCCGCGGCGTTCGGGAGCCTGTGGCTCGCGATGTACGGCCTCCTTCCGATCTACCCGGTGCTCCTGCTGTACGGCGTCGGCCTCGGCATGGGCTTCATCGGCTTCGGCGTCCTCTGGGACACCGCCGTGCAGCGGCACGTTCCGCACGCGCTGCTCGGCCGCGTCGGGAGCGTCGACGGATTCGGGTCGATCCTCCTGCTGCCGCTCGCGCCGCTCGCGGCCGGCGCGCTCGTGGAGCAATTCGGGCCCGCGGCGGTGCTCGCGGGCGGCGGTCTGCTCAGCACGGCGCTGTGTGTCTTCCCACTGCTCATCCCATCGATTCGTCAGCTTCGCGCGTGAGTTGAGGCCCTACGCTTATCAGGTGACAGCACGCACTGACATCCGGAACGTGGCGATCATCGCTCACGTCGACCACGGCAAGACCACGCTCGTCGACGCGATGCTGAAGCAGAGCCACATCTTCCGCGAGAATCAGCAGGTCGCCGAGCGGGTGATGGACAGCAACGCGCTCGAGCGCGAGCGCGGCATCACGATCATGGCCAAGAACACGGCCATCGTG
Source organism: Saccharimonadales bacterium (SeqCode) (assembly GCA_035493615.1). Taxonomy (GTDB): domain Bacteria; phylum Chloroflexota; class Limnocylindria; order P2-11E; family P2-11E; genus UBA4735. The sequence continues at coordinate 12,720 of DATJHW010000087.1, forward strand.
TACCGCGGGACGAAGATCAACATCGTCGATACGCCCGGTCACGCCGACTTCGGCGGCGAGGTCGAGCGCGTCATGAACATGGTGGACGGGGTCCTGCTCCTGGTCGACGCGGTCGACGGCCCGATGCCGCAGACGAAGTTCGTCCTGCGTCAGGCCCTCCAGCGCGGGCATCGCGCGATCCTCGTCGTGAACAAGGTCGACCGCCCGAACGCTCGGCCGAACCACGTTCTGAACGAGACGTTCGACCTCTTCCTAGACCTGGGCGCCTCCGAGAAGCAGGCCGAGTTCGAGACCGTGTACACGAACGCGCTCATCGGCGCGGCGAGCACGGATCACCGGCACATCGGCACGACGCTCGAGCCGCTGTTCGACGCGATCCTCACTGAGATCCCGCCACCCGACGTGGATCGCGATGGTCCGACCCAGCTGCTCGCGACGATGACCACCCTTGACGACTACAAGGGTCGGATCGTCCTCGGCCGGCTGCAGAGCGGCCGGGTCAAGCGCGGCCAGACCGTCGTGCGCATCGACCACGACGGCACGGTCCTGTTGCCCACGAAGGTCACGGCGGTGTTCACGTTCAACGGGCTCGACCGCGAGGAGGTCGAGGAGGTCGAGGCGGGCGACATCGTCGCCATCGCCGGCGTGGGCGATGCCACGATCGGTGAGACCATCGCCGACGCCGCGGATCCGCGGCCGTTGCCCCCGATCCGCGTGGAGGAGCCGACCCTGCGGATGACGTTCAAGGTCAATGACTCCCCGTTCGCCGGGCGTGAGGGCACGTTCGTGACGAGCCGCAAGCTGCGCGAGCGCCTTTACGCCGAGCTCGAGCGCGACGTCGCCCTGAAGGTCGAGGACACCGACACGCCGGACACGCTCCTCGTGTCGGGCCGCGGCGAGCTGCACCTCGCGATCCTCGTCGAGAACATGCGCCGCGAGGGCTACGAGTTCCAGGTGTCGAAGCCCGAGGTCATCAGCCGGGTCGTGGACGGCGAGACCATGGAGCCGTACGAGCAGCTCGAGGTCGAGGTGACCCAGGATGGCCTCGGCGCCGTCGTCGAGCTCGTCGGCCAACGCCGGGGGATCCTGCAGGACATGAAGTACCGCGACGACGGGAGCGTTCACTGCGTCTACAAGGTCCCGACCCGCGGGCTCCTTGGGTTCCGCCAGGCGTTCCTCACGAACACGCGCGGCCAGGGTGTCATGAACACGCTCTTCGCCGGGTACGGGCCGCTGGCCGGACCGATCGCGACGAGAGAGTTCGGCTCGCTCATCGCGTTCGAAGCGGGGGAGACCAGCACCTTCGGGCTCGCGGCATCACAGGACCGCGGAACGCTGTTCATCGGTCCGGGCGTCGAGGTCTACGAGGGGATGATCGTGGGCCAGCACATCCGCGAGCGCGACCTCGAGATCAACGTCTGCAAGAAGAAGCACCTCACCAACATGCGAAGCAGCAACTCGGACATCGCCGCGAAGCTCGACGGGATCCGCACGCTGTCGCTCGACGACGCGATCGAATTCATCGCGGATGACGAGCTGCTCGAGGTGACCCCGAAGGCCTTCCGGCTGCGAAAGCGCGTCCTCGCGAAGCAGGACCGGGACCGCGCGTTCGGCCAGATGAAGAAGCAGGCCGCCGCGGTCGGCTAGCGGGCGAAGCGCTCCCGGTACGACGGCACGGTGATCATCGGCGGCCGCTCGACGACGCCGATGTCCTGCACGTCGAGGTGGAACCCTTCGGCGGTCGGCGAGATGAGCTTCATCGTCAGGTTCGCGTCATCGAGGAGGCTCTGGCCGCGCCCTTCGCCCAGCCGCTTCATCGCGACCTGCAGGATCTCGAACGAGGTCTTCGAGAGATTGAGGAGCGACTGGTTCCGGTGGATGCGCTGCTTCATGTCGACCTGGGCGATCGAGCGCAGCCCGGCGGTCCGCAGGACGTCGATGAGCAGCCCGGTCTCGACGCCGTAGAGGTCGAAGAACGGCAGCCGCTCGAGCAACGACCGGCGCCCGGCCTGCTCGCCGGAGAGGGGCTGGATGATCCCTGAGAGCTCGGGGAAGAACAGGTTGAGGATCGGCCGGGCGGCGAGCTCGGTCACGCGTCCTCCTCCGGTGGCCTGCAGCTCGCCGCCGACGTTCAGCGGCCGGCGGTAGAACGCCTTCACGAACGCGATCTCGGGCCGGATCAGCAGCGGACCGATGAGGCCGTACACGAACTTCGGGTGGAACTGCGAGACGTCGGTGTCGACCCACACGACGAGGTCGCCGGTCGTGATCGCGAGGCTCTTCCAGAGCGCCTCGCCCTTGCCACGGCCGGGTCCGATCTCGGGGAGCACCTGCTGGTGGACGTGCACCGTGACGCCGAGCTTCTCGGCGATCGAGCGCGTGCGATCGGTCGAGTCGGAGTCGATCACGACGAGCTCGTCGACGAGCGGGAACCGCTCCATCAGCCGCGAGCGGATCGCCGTGATGACCTTGCCGATCGTCGCCTCCTCGTTCAGCGTCGGAAGCGCGACGGAGATCCGGACCCCCTGCTTGGCCTTCTGCGCCACGAGCGACGCGAGGTCCGCGAACTCCGCGCTGGTGAACGTGTTCTCCACGAACCACTTGTCCACGAGCTCGCCGATGGCGATGCTGCGTTCGGTCCGATCGGTCGGCAGGGCGGTCGGCTGCAGGAACACGCTTGATGCGACCGGCGTGCGCGTGCGGACGATGATCGCGGCCTTCGCCTGGCCGATGATCCGCTGGCCGATCGGCCCGAGCGGCTCGGGACCGCCGCTCGCGCCGAAGAGCACGAGGTCGTGGCGGCTGAGCTCGTCGGTGATGATCGGCTCGGCGTCGCCCACGCGCGTGAGCAGCTCGTCGACCCGCTCGTCGAAGGCACGCTCGCCGACCAGCTGGTACAGCGTCGCGCTCTTGCGCCGCGACGTCCGGTCCTCCGGCGCAACGTGCAGCAGGGTCACGGTGCCGCCGTTCGCGCGAGCGAGATCGACGCCGATCTTCGCGGCGAGCTCGGCGTACCGGCCGCCGCGGACGGGCACCAGGATGCGGCGGGCACGGCCCGCGGGGCCCTTGACGATCGCGAGGTCGCACGGTGGGTCGCGGAGGATGTCCTCGATCGTCGTCCCGAGGTAATCCCAGCCCGGACGGCGCCAGCCGATGAGCATCAGGTCCGGGCGCTCCTCGCGGGCGGCCTCGGCGATGGCGGCCCAGCCGAGCCGCGCGACCGTCACGAGCGGGCGGACGCTGTGGGATCCGGCGAGCGTCGAGAGCTCGCGCCGCCGAGCGCGGGCCTGCGGCTGGGCCGAGGCCAGCGTTTCGCCCTCGGGCACCTCGATGACCGAGGCGAGCACGATCTCGTCGTCCTCTTTCGCGAGGCCGGCGGCGACGTCGATCAGCCCGCGGTCGCGCGCGGGATCGACGATCGCGACGAGGATCTTCATGCGTGGATCACCGGTAGCACGTGCTCGGCCAGGATCCGCGGCCACTCGCTCTGGCGAGCGCGGCGGTGCTGCCGCGCGATCGGCGACGTCGTGAGCTTCGTGTCGATGGCCCGAGCCCAGGCTGCGCCGTCCGCCGTCACGGGTACGTAGGTCGCCTCGTCGCCACCGTTCTCGCGCAGCGCGGGGATGTCGCTGCAGACGATCGGCAGACGCCGCAGCCCGGCCTCGAGCATCGGTAGGCCGAAGCCTTCGTTCTCGGACGGAAGGACGAGCGCGTCGGCGAGCCCGTACAGGTCGGCCAGCTCACGCACGCCGATCTTCACGTGCTCCGCGTGGAGCAGATGGACGCCCGGCCCAGCGCGCGCCGCAAGGTCGCGCTCGTACGAGGCGTTCGTGGGGTTGTGCGCCCCGGGCCCGCCGGTCACCACGAGCATGGCCTTCGGGTACGAGTGCGCTCGCAGCCCCGCGAGCGCGTCGATGGCGAGCTCGATGCGCTTGCGCCGGGTGAGCCTGACCGGAAGCAGCAGCAATGGGTCCGCGTCAAACAGGCCGAACCGGTCCGCCAGCCGCTTGCCGGCGGCCGACATCCCGAGCACCGCCACGCGATCCACGCCGTTCGGCACGATGGTGATCCGATCCAACGGGAGCCCGGTGAGCGCCGAGAGCTCGTTCGCGGATTTCTGCGAGATCGCGACGTACCGCACGCCTGGCGCGACCGTGCTGAAGAGGGACCACGGCCGGCCCTCGTGGCGCTGTCCTTTGTATTGCCCATCGGTCCAGGCCAGATCGTGGGTCCAGGCGATGAACACGCCCGGCCGCTCGGCCGAGAGCGCGAAGAGCGCCTCTGTGAGCGCCGCGTTGAGGTGCAGGGTGAACACGTTGTGCACCACGACGCGGTCGGCCCGCCGGACGTGCGGGCGGAGCTTCCGCGTGATCGCCGCCACGAGCAGCGCATGCTCGGGCGTCACCTCGCCCCGCGCGAGGGCAGCCCGATCGCGAAGCACGGCCGGGTGCTGCGAGTCGAGCTCGGGGATCTTGATCACCGGCACGCCGCGTTCGGAGCCGCGGCCGGCGACGATCGCGACGCTGTCGCCGGCTGCCTCTGCGGCCGCCGCGTGGATGCCCATGACGTGCTCGACGCCGCCGAGGATGGAAGGTGCCGTGTAGTGGAGGAAGAGGACGCGTCGCTTCGCGCGGCTCACGTGACGGCCGGCGTCGAGGCGCGCGCGACGCGCGAGCCCCCGCCGGTCACCGTGACGCTCCGGCCGGAGCGGCGGACGCGGAACGAGATGAGCGAGTCGTACGCCCGGAGATGCTGCACCTCGATGCGATCGAGCCAGACCGGCAACGCGGGATCGACGACGATCCGCCGGCGCTCCAGGTCGGGCTCGAGACCGAGGAGCGTCCTGAGGCACAGGAAGATCATGCCGGCCGACCACGCTTGCGGGATGCACGAGATCAGGTAGTCCGCGGGCCGTGAGGAGAAGCGCAGGTCGCGCTGGAAGCCGCAGAACAGCTCCGGCACGCGCGCGTTCGGAAAGCGCTTCCCGGCCTCGACGAGGGCCTCGACGATCGCGTTCGCCTCGTCCCGGAACCCGTACCGCACGAAGCCCTGCGCGATGAGCGAGTTGTCGTGCGGCCAGACCGACCCGTTGTGGTAGCTCATCGGGTTATACGTCGGGTACGTGCTGGAGAGCGTGCGCACGCCCCAGCCGCTGAACATGTCCGGCGCCATGAGCCGTTCAGCGACCCGACGCGCGCGATCCGGCCGGGCGATGCCGGCCCAGAGCGCGTGGCCGGCGTTGCTCGTGACGGCCGGCACCTGCTGCTTGTTGCCGTCGAGGGCCTGCGCGTAGCAGCCCTCGTTCTCCATCCAGAAATCTCGCTCGAACCGCTCGGCGAGCGCGGCCGCTTCCGCGCGCAGGACCGCCGCGCGCTCGGCCTCGCCGTCGATCGCGTACAGATCCGCGAGGCCGCATTTCGCCGCGTAGACGTAGGCCTGCGCCTCGACCAGCGCCGCCGGGAGCGCGGACGCCTTGCCGTCCGGGTCCGAGAGCGAGTCCGCCGAGTCCTTCCATCCGTGATTGCGCAGATCGCTCGGGCTGGCACCGTACTCGATGTAGCCGTCGTGGTCGGCGTCGCCGAACGTGTCGCACCACGTGATCGCGCGCTCGGCCGCCGGCAGCAATTCGCGCCACAGCACGCGGTCGCCGGTCCACTTCACCGTCTCCGCGAAGAGCATCGCGAACAGCGGCGTCGCGTCGACGGTCCCGTAGTACGGGCGGTGGGGGACTTCGCCGAGGCGCGCGAGCTCGCCGCGCCGCAGCTCGTGGAAGATCTTGCCCGGCGCCTCCTCGGTGAACGCATCGAGCTTCGTGCCCTGATAGCGCGCGAGGAGCCGCAGGGTGCCGCGTGCGACATCCGGATTCCACGCGAGCGTCTGGTAGGCGGCGATGATCCCGTCGCGCCCGAACGGCACCGCGTACCACGGGATGCCGGCCGTCACGTACAGGCCCGTGTCCTCGGTGTCGATGAGCGCGCGCAGGTCGAGGGCGCTTCGGAGGATGAGCTCCTCGTCGAGCGATTCGGAGCTCGTCGAGTAGTCGGCGCACGTCCGGAGGAACCGGCGGTACTTCGCGTTGAGCGCGTCGAGCGCCTCGTCGAAGTCACGCGGCGCCGGCGCCTCGCCTGCCCCGTCCTCGCGCGGCACGATCGCGAGCTCGTACGTGACGATCTCCTGCGGGGCGAGCTCGCGCTCGAGCACGAACGTGTGATCGTCGATGCGATCCGGCGCCGGCCGCATGGTCACGTCGGTCGTGCGTCGCACGGCGTCCCGCCCGAGGCGCTGGAACCGGATCCCGTTCGGGATGACCTCGACCGGCGTGGCCTCGACCGCGGCGGGAACGCCGCGGTAGCCGCGGACAACGAACATGTCGCGGAACGACGCGTCGAATTCGATCTCGAGCCGCAGCCTGACCTTCGTCGGGTTGCAGTTGAGGATCCCGACGCGCTCGCGCAGGCCGTCAGCGAGGAAGCGGGTGCGGCGGACGGAGAGCGACTGCGACGGCAGGATCGAGCCGTCGTCGAGGGTGGCTGGACGGTTCGCGAGCTGGAACGCCCCGACGTAGTTCTGCTCCGTGTTCGCCGAGAGGAGCGCCGGAGCCTGGCCGTTGATGCGGAGCGCGAATCCCGACAGGAACTGCGTGTCGTGGTAGTAGAGCCCGAGCGGCGACGCGGTACCGATGGGCAGGCTGCCATCGTCCTCGGACACGAGGACGAGGGCGTCCTCCTTCATGGAGACGCTCACCAGCGGGCGATCAGCTCGGGCTTCAGTCTCTCGAAGGTGGAGGCTTGACGTTCGACGAGTGCCTCGGCCTTCTCGGTGTCCAGATCCTTCGCTTCCTCGATGAAGCTCGCGACGCGCGCGAAGTACAGCGGCACGAGCGCGCCGGCGTAGCGCTGTGCCTCGGCCGGCTTCTTCTTCGACGCGACCAGGAAGTCGAACACGATCCGCGCCCATGCCGTGTCGTCGACCCGGTCGGGAACGGGCGCCGAGAGGATCTCGTGCCACGTACGCTCGTGCTCGATGCGGCCCGCGGCGTACTTCTGCCGTAGGATGTCGACGCTCGCGTTGACCGCCTCGGGCTCGACCGGATCGATGGACCCGACGATGCGGGCCGGCTTCGAGCCGCGGACGTCCTTCCACGCATCCGGGTTCGCGGCCGCGAGCCGGAACAGCGTGCTCACCACCTGGGTGAACATCGGTGCGAGGTCCGAACCGGGGTCCTTCGGATCGTGGATCTTCGCGCCAAGGAACGCCTGCGCGGTGGTCTTGCCGCGCACGAGCGCGGTCGTGGTCATGTAGATGTCGATGCCGAAGCGCGCGACGTCCGATTGCCACACGTCGCCACCGCCGAACGCGGCGCCATCCAGGAAGTCGCGCGCGAGCTCGGGGCTGAAGCCGAACTCGCCGCCGATCGGCTGCCGCAGGCGCAGGCCGTAGAGCGCCCTGGTCAGCGGGTACGCGACGTTGTTCGTGATGGTGCCGTCGAACTTGTGGCGCGCGTAGAGCGGGGTCACGTAGTCCGCGCTCCGGTCCTTGATCGGCGAGATCAGCCGATTGATCCACTCCGGCGTGATGCTCCGCAGGTCGCTGTCGACGACGGCGCACGCTTCGACGCCGAGCTGCGTGGCGATCTCGAAGATCGCCCGGAACGCGGAGCCCTTGCCCGGCGGGCCGACGTAGGCGCCGGTGATCGTCGGCAGCCCGTCCGTGGACCTCGCGATGACCTCGCTGGTGCCGTCCTTCGAGCCGCCGTCGGCGTTGACGATGACCGGGCTCGAGTCCGGGAAATGCGTGCGCAGGCCCGCGGCCACGGTCCGCGCGACGTGACCGACGGTCGCGGCGTTGTTGAAGCTCGGGATCCCGACGAGCAGGTCGGCGCTGCCGACGCGCGAGAGCCCGTCGCGGAGCCGATCGTCGAGTGCCGTTGCGGTCGTGTGGCGCATGGGCGTCTCCCTGCCGTCGTTCTCCCCCGGCCCGCCCTGCTTCCTCGTGCCCGATGATACTCACGGTGCTCGAGGCCATCGACGCATATGTGCTGCCATTGCTCGAACGCGCGTACGCCGTGTTCGGCTACCTCGGCGTGCTGCTCGCGATGGCCGTCGAGAGCGCCGCGGTCCCGATCCCGAGCGAGATCATCCTTCCGTTCGCCGGGTTCTCGGTCTCCCGCGGCATCCCCGAGCCGCTGACGAGCGCGCCATGGTCCTACTGGGGCGCGGTGGTCGCCGGCGTCGCCGGCAACACTCTCGGCTCGCTCATCGCGTACGCGATCGGCGCGTACGGTGGCCGCCCGCTCCTCGATCGCTACGGGAAGTACGTCCTCATCTCGAGGCACGACCTGGACGTGGCCGATCGCCACTTCAAGCGATGGGGCGACATCACGGTCTTCGTCTCGCGCATGATCCCGGTCGTCCGAACATTCATCTCGATCCCGGCAGGCATCGCGCGCATGCCGCTGTGGCGGTTCGTGACGTTCTCGGTGCTCGGCGCGGTCCCCTGGGTGATGCTCCTGGTCTGGGGCGGCGTGGTGCTCGGCGACCGCTGGGTCGACATCAAGCAGTCGCTCAAGGGGCTGGACTACCTCGTCGCCGCGGCGATCGTCGTCGCGGTCGGTCTGTTCATCTGGCGACACGTCCGCTCGCGCTGATGGATCAGCTGTTCGCCTTCGACCAGCGCCTCTACTCCGCGATCGTCGCGGCGCGCAACCCGCTCATCGCGGTGGTCGCGATCGCGATCACGTATCTCAACTTCTACGGGCTGCAGTGGTGGCTGCTCGGCGTGGTGATGTGGCGTACGCGCGGCGGTCGCCGCGGCCTGTGGGTCGCCCTCACGGTGTTCATCGGCATGGTCCTGGGGTGGGCGTCGGCGGAGTCGCTGAAGCACGTGTTCCAGCGCGAGCGGCCGTTCCTCGCGATCCCAGACGCGATCAAGCCGATCATCACCGAGCCGGGGTCGTACTCGTTCCCGTCGGGCGACACGGCACTCGCGTTCGGGGCCGCGGTCGCATTCGGTCAATGCTTTCCGCGCTTTCGGCCGTTCGCGCTCCTGCTGGCGCTCGCGGTCGGACTGTCACGCGTGTTCGTGGGCGTGCACTACCCCCTCGATGCGCTCGGCGGCGCGATCGTCGGGTCGTTCTGGGGTCTGGCCGCGCCGCCGATCGTCGCCTGGGTGCTGCGCCTGTACCCGTGGCGCGCGTTCGTCGTGCCGCACACGCACTGGGACCGCGAGTGGTACGAGCGCTTCGAGAGCTTCCGCGCGAAGCTCGTGCCGATGGTCGGGTCCCTGCTCGATCTGCTCGAGCGCGAGCCACGGTTCCGTTCGTTCACCTTCGACGGCCAGACCATCCCGCTCGAGGACCATCTCGCCGTGCGGCCCGCCGATCGCCCGCGCATCGAGGCGCTCGTCCGCGCCGACCGGCTGCTCGTCGGGCCGTGGTACGTCCTCGCCGATCTGCTGCTCGTGTCGGGCGAGTCCATCGTGCGCAACCTGCAGGAGGGCCTGCGCGTGGCCGGTTCATTCGGTCGCGCGTCGCGCGTCGCGTATGTCGCCGATCCGTTCGGGCATCCCGCCCAGCTCCCCCAGGTGCTCCGCGGGTTCGGGTACGACTCCTATGTATTCGCGCGCGGCGTCGGGGACGAGGGCGAGGAGCTGGGGAGCGAGTTCAACTGGGAGTCACCGTCGGGCGACCGCGTGATCGCGTCACATCAGGTCGGGCATTACGACAACGCGCTGCCGCTCGTGGCCGAGGGGGTCAAGCCGGTGGCGGATGTTCGGCGGCGCGTACGTCGGATGCTCCCGCGGATCATGGACAGCATCGCACCGTATGCGGCGGGCGATGCGCTCCTGTTCATGGTCGGGACCGATCACACCTCCGCGTTCGACAAGCTCCCGGCGGCCGTCGACGCGATCGGCCAGGTCGCGCCGCGGACGAAGGCGACGATCGCGACGCTCGAGGAATTCATCGGCGCGGTACCGACGCCGCGCGGCATCTACAGCGGCGAGATGGTGTCGGGGAAGTACCGGCCGATCCTCCGCGGCGTCAACTCCACGCGCGTGTGGATCAAGCAGCAGAACGCCGCGTGCGAGCGGCTCCTGCTCGAGCGGTGCGAACCACTGGATGCGTTCGAGGGCGGCGGGCACGCCGACACCCTGCGTTCGCTCTGGCGCACGCTCCTCGAGAACCACCCGCACGACTCGATCTGCGGCTGCTCGATCGACGCCGTCCACGATCTCGACATGCGCCCGCGGTTCGATCGGGTGCGCACCGAGGGCGAGCGGCTCGTCGCGCTGCTCTCGGCGACGCTCGCCGGTGCCGGCGCCGCGCCGGTCGTGTGGAACGCGCTCCCATGGGCCCGGGATGCCGTCGTGCCGGTGAGTGGTCGCCCGACCGTGGTGGCCTGTGCCCCGCTCGGTGTCGCGGCGGCGGTGCGCGCACGAACGGATGGCGTGAGCGCGCCCGAGCCGGGCGTCATCGTCAACGAGCGCCTTCGCGTCGAGGTGGACGGCGACGGCAGCTTCATCGTGATCGACCGCGCCACCGACACGCGGAGCGCTCGCATGAACCTGCTGATCGACGAGGGCGATCGCGGCGATGAGTACACGTTCTCCTACGCCGGCCCGACCATCGGGTCGAAGGGTCTTTCCGGACGCCGGGCGACGAAGATCGACGGTGACCGCGCGACGGTGACCGTGGATCTCGTGGTGCGCCTCCCGGCGTCGTTGCGCGCGGACCGCTTCGCGCGCGTTCCCGAGCTCGTTGACGACCGCGTCCGATTCATCGTCTCACTCGACGCCGGAGCGTCACGCGTGGACGTCGAGGCGACGGTCACCAACGCGGCGCGTGACCACCGGCTGAAGGTCGTCTGCGAGACGGGCATCCGTGCTGCGACCCACACCGCCGGCGCGGGGTTCGCCTGGCTCGAGCGCCCGAACCGGGTTCCGCGCAAGCGTGGCTGGGTCGAGCCGCCCACGCCCGAGCGCTGCTTCCATGAGCTCGTCGCCGTCGGTGGGGCCGGCGGCGGCATCGCGCTCGGCGCCGACGGGCTGCGCGATTACTCGGTGCTCGGCGATGGGACCGCGATCGCGATCACGCTGTTCCGGTCGGTCGGGTTCCTGTCGCGCGGGGATCTGCCGGAACGGCGCGGCCACGCGGGGCCGCAGCTCGAGACCCCATCGGCGCAGTGCCTCGGCGATATGACCTTCCGGTACTGCGTCGTGCCGCTCGGCGCGGGGATGGGCGTGCCCGAGGCGGCGCGCGCGATCCGCGAGTTCCTCTCGCCGGCGTGGATCGCGACCGGTACTGGCGCTTCGCGGTCGTTCTGCTCCATCGAGGGCGATCCGGCCGTGACGCTGACGGCCGTGCGGGCTCGCTCGCACGACCGGATCGTCGTGCGGCTGGCGAATCCCGCGGACGATGTCGCCCGCGCGACCCTTCGGTTCGCCAGACCGGTCAGCGGCTCGCGACCGCTCGACCTGCGCGAGGGCGATCTCACGCTGGGGAACACCGGTCTCGACATCGTGCGCACCGCGGCACCGCTCGACCTCAACGACGGATCGGCCGCCGTGACGCTCGAGGCGTTCGAGATCGGCACGTGGGAGATCGACTTCGCCTAGGCGGTGGCCCGATGGCCACCCCCGTGACCGGCCTTCGTGACCGAACGGAGGACACGACACGACGGCCCGACCTCACGTACGGTCCGCCGGTGCGCCGCCCTGCTCTCCTTGTCGTGCCGCTCGCCCTCGCGTTGCTCGGTTCGAGCGCGCTCGCCGATCCCGGCGATGGGGGTGACCTCGGCCCGTTCCGGCGGACGACGCCGCGCGGGTCGCTCGAGCGCGACACCGGGGGGCTCATCGTCGGCATCCCGAGCGGGCGGGCCTGGGGGATCGAGAGTGACCTCGTGCCGCTCGACGGCGCGGCCGTCGTGACGCTCGTGCTCGCCGTCGACGATCCGGAGATCTCCGAGGCGTTCGTTCGCGTCGCGTATTACGCGCGCGCGGACGCGCGCTCGCGACAGCTCGCGACCCGCGACTCGCCGTACGTGCGCGTCGGCGAGGATCGGCGGATCACGGTGGAGCTCGCGCCTCCGCCAGGGGCGATCGCCTACCGCGTCCGCGTCCTCGGCAGGCTCGTCGCGGGCGCGGTGCTGTCGCGCATCGACGCCATCCACGTCCGCCCCGATCCGACACCGGCCGACCGAGGGCGCGCGCGGCCATCGCTCACGCGCCTCGAACCCGACTATTGGTGACATACTTTGGCCTCTCATACACGTCGGAGGGGATGAATGGCCACGGTCACGTTCGACCACGTGACGAAGAAGTTCGGAGACGTCTTCGCCGTCAATGACCTGTCGCTCCAGGTCAAAGACGAGGAGTTCCTCGTGCTCGTCGGACCCTCGGGCTGCGGCAAGACGACCGCGCTCCGGATGATCGCGGGCCTCGAGGAGCAGACCAGCGGCGACATCTTCATCGGGGAGCGGCTCGTGAATGACGTCGCGCCGAAGGACCGCGACATCGCCATGGTCTTCCAGAACTACGCGCTCTACCCGCACATGAGCGTGTACGACAACATCGCGTTCGGGCTGAAGCTCAGGGGCATGCCGAAGACCGAGATCGACCGGCGCGTCGGCGAGGTCGCGGAGATGCTCGGCCTGCAGAAGCTCCTGAAGCGGAAGCCGAAGGAGCTGTCGGGTGGCCAGCGGCAGCGCGTCGCGGTCGGTCGCGCGATCGCGCGCGAGCCCGCGGTGTTCCTGATGGACGAGCCGCTCTCGAATCTCGACGCCGCACTGCGCATCGACACGCGAGCGCAGCTGCAGAAGCTCCACCAGCGCATCAAGCGCACGACGGTGTACGTGACCCACGATCAGGTCGAGGCGATGACGATGGGCGATCGGATCGCGGTCATGCGCGACGGCGTGCTCCAGCAGATCGACACGCCCGAGAATCTGCATGCGCGCCCTGGGAACATCTTCGTCGCCGGATTCATCGGCTCGCCGGCGATGAACTTCTTCCCCGCGAAGCTCGCGGGCACGGCGGGGTCGCCCGTAGCCGACGCCGGCTTCTTCCAGGCACCGCTGGCAGCCGGCAAGGGTGGGGCGATGGGCCGCGACGTCGTGGTCGGGATCCGGCCCGAGGACATCGCCGCCGGAGCGCTTGCGAGTCAAAACGGACACGTCGGCGTTGATGCGAAGGTGGACGTCGTCGAGTTCCTCGGCAACGAGTTCCAGCTGCACCTGTCGTCGGCCGGCCAGACCTTCGTCGCCCGCGTGGATACCCGGACCCAGACGCAGCCCGGCGACTCCATCCGCGTCGGCTTCGACCGTTCGAAGCTGCACGTGTTCGATAAGGAAACCGAGGAGGCCATCGCATGACGTTGCGCGGTGAGATCGAGGCATTCCCCCTCGAGACGGTCGTTCAGATGATCCATTCGACGAACAAGACCGGTCAGCTCGAGGTCCGCGGCGCCGATGCCCAGGGGGGCTCGCTCGGGTTCGACGGCGGGCGGCTCGTGGCCGCCGTCGCAGGCGAGGACGTGGGCGAACCGGCTCTCGGCGCGGTGTTCGCCGTCGAGAGCGGCTCCTTCGAGTTCATCCCGTGGGGTGACGCTCCGGGAGCGAACCTGTCGGGGGACCTGAATCAGCTGCTCGACAAGGCCGTCGAGGAACGGGATCGCCTGGTCGCGATCCGCAAGATCATCCCCGACGACCGCTCGCGCTTCCGGCTCTCGGAGCGCGCCGCGGACAAGGGCACCATCACGCTGTCGTCCGACCAATGGCGCACCCTGCTCGCCGTGAACGGCGAGCGCGACGTGCCCAGCGTCGCCGAGCACCTCAAGGCCGGCAAGACCGCGACGCGCGCGTCGCTCGCGACGCTCGTCGACGCCGGCTTCATCGACGTGCTCGAGCCGGCGGCCGAGGCGCCTGCGCCGGCCGCCCCAGCGCAGGCTCCGGCGTCGGAGCAATGGAGCCCGCCCGCTCCGGTCCAGGAGTGGGTCGCCCCGACGCCGGAAGCGCAGCCCGAAGTCTCCTGGGCTCCGCCCACGCCCGAGCCGCAAGCCGAGCCGGCACGGCCGAGCTGGGAGCAGCACACGCCCCCGCCGCAGACGTGGGAGCAGCAACGTTCGATCGGACCGTCCTGGGAGCCGCCGGCGCCGACGCCCGCGCCGTCGAGCTGGGACCAGCCCGCCGCGATGCCCCAGTGGGGCGCACCGGAGGCCGACCTGCGCGAAGACCTCGCCGCGGCGCTCGATGAACGGATGAGCACCGCGCTGCCGGAGGAGCCGGCCGTCGAGACCGAGGTCGCGCCGGAGCCTTCGCCGATCGACATCCCGCCGGTATCGGACGAGCGGCTCTCCGCGCTGAGCGGGGTCTTCGGATCCGCACCGGTCGCGCCCGAGATGGTCCCGCCCGAGCCTCCGCCGGCGCCCCCACCGGCGCGTGACCACATCGGCGAGTGGTCGCGTCCCGCTCCGCAGGCCGAAGCCGAACCGGTTCCTGAGGAGAAGAAGAAGGGTCTGTTCGGATTCCTGAAGCGCGACGAGCCGTCGCATGATGGCCCGGCGGTGGCGCACGCTGCCGCGACCGAAGCTGCTCCGGCCGAAGGACGCGCGGGGCAGCTCGCGTCCCTCGCGAACGCGCTGCTCGGTGAGTACAACAGCGGCCAGTACGGAAAGGGTCGCCTCGACGACCGGATGGCGAACCTGCTCATGCGCGTCGACGAGCAGGCCGATCCCATCGACCGGCCGCTTCCGATCGTGGACGACCGCATCGACTCGCAGGCCCTCGACCGCGAGAACGTGCCGGAGTCGCAGGCCCTCCCGTATCTCGCGATCCTCGTCTCGCAGATCTACGAGGATGCCGAGCACACCTTCGGGAAGGACAAGGCGAAACGCGGGTACAAGGCGGCCCAGCAGCAGGTCTTCGGGTCCGACGCCTCCGCGCTGAGCGCGCCCGACGTCGCCGGGCGATTGCCCCGGGTCTGAGCCCGGCCTGAGCCCGCTCTACCTCGGTTTCGACCTCGGCGGCACCAACCTGCGGGCAGCCGTCGCTCGCATCGACGGAGCCGACGTCACGCTCGCCGGTCGCGACGCGCGCGCCACGCCGCAGACCGGACCGGACGCGGTCGTCGCGGCGCTCATCGACAGCGCGCGCGCCGCGCTCGACGCGGCCGGCACCCCGATCGGCGACGTCGCGGCGGCCGGCCTCTCCGCACCGGGGCCGCTCGATCACCGCACCGGCGTGATCCTCACGACCCAGAACATCGCCGGCTTCGCGAACTCGAACTTCCCGCTCGCCGAACGCGTCGCCAGGGACCTGGGCGGTCCGCCGGTCTATCTCGACCGTGACACGGTCATGGCCGCGATCGGGGAGGGGACCATCGGTGCGGCGAAGGGCGCGCGCGACTTCGTCTACCTCACGGTCTCCACCGGCGTCGGCGGCGCGATCGTGACCGGCGGCAAGATGGTGCGCGGCGTGTCGACCACCGCCGGCGAGCTCGGTCACTTCCCGGTCGGCTTCGATCGGGACGTGCGCTGCCGATGCGGGTCCTTCGGCTGCGTCGAGGCGTACGCGGCCGGCCGCAACCTCGCGGAGGCGTATGGCGTCGCTGATGCGAGCATCGTGTACGCGAAGGCCGCGTCCGGCGACGCACGCGCCTCCGCGCTCATCGCCCGAGCCGAGCTGGCGTTGCAGAACCTCGCGGTCGGGATCGTGAACGCGCTCAATCCCGAGCGCATCGTTGTCGGCGGCTCGGTCGCCGAGCACGAGCCTGCGCACGTCATCGAGCCGATGCGCCGGGCCATCGCCGAACGCGCGTTCAAGGTGCCCGCAGCGGCGGTTCGCGTCGTGCCGTCGGTCCTCGGAGCGGACGTTTCCGTGATTGGCTCGGCGCTTGCCGCACGTGACCGCGCGAATGGCACCGCGGAGTGGTTCCTTTAGATTGGCGCCCAGCAAGGGGAGTGAAATGACGAAGGTTGCGATCAACGGCTTCGGCCGGATCGGGCGTCAATTCCTGAAAGCGATCATCGAGCGCCACCCCGAGATCGAGGTCGTCGCGATCAACGACCTCGCCGACCCGAAGCTCAACGCCACCCTGTTCAAGCACGATTCGAACTACGGCACGTTCCCGGGCGACGTCTCCGCCACCGCCGATTCGATCGTCATCGACGGCCGCAGCCTCAAGGTCCTGCAGGAGCGGGATCCCGCCAAGCTGCCGTGGCAGGCGCTCGGGGTCGACATCGTGATCGAATCGACCGGCTTCTTCACCGACGCGACGAAGGCGAAAGCCCACGTCGATGCCGGCGCCCGCAAGGTGATCATCTCCGCACCCGCCAAGAACGAGGACAAGACCATCGTGCTCGGAGTGAACGAGGACACGTACGATCCGGAGAAGCACACGATCATCAGCAACGCGTCGTGCACGACGAACGGTCTTGCTCCCGTGGCCAAAGTGCTGAATGACGTGTTCGGCATCGAGAAAGGCTTTCTCACCACGATCCACTCGTACACGAACTCGCAGAAGCTGCTCGACGTCGTCGCGGGTGATCCGCGCGACGCCCGGGCCGCGGCGTTGAACATCGTGCCGTCGACCACCGGCGCGGCCAAGGCCGTCGCGCTCGTGATCCCGGAGCTGCAGGGCAAGTTCACCGGGATGTCCTTCCGCGTACCCACGCCGACGGTGTCGGTCGTGGACTTCACCGCGACCTTGGATCGCGACGTGACGAAGGACGAGGTGAACGCCGCATTCAAGAAGGCGTCAGAAGGCGACCTCAAGGGGATCATGGCCTATACCGAGGAGCCGCTCGTGTCCATGGACTTCAAGGGGGACCCGCACTCGACGATCGTCAGCGCGTCCGACACGATCGTGCTCGGCAACATGGTGAAGATCGTGTCGTGGTACGACAACGAGTGGGGCTACGCCTGCCGACTGGCCGACATCACAGCGTTCGTGGCCTCGAAGCTTCGGACCAAGCAGCCCGCCGCCGCGACCGCGTAGCTCGTTGGCCAAACGCACCATCGCGGCGCTCGACGCGAAGGGAAAACGCGTGCTCCTGCGCGTCGACTTCAACGTGCCGATCGAGGCCCGCCCCGACATGCCCGCGGCCGTCGCGGACGACGCCCGCATCCGGGCCGCGTTACCCACGATCGATGCGCTCCGCCGGCAGGGCGCGATGGTCGCGCTCTGCTCGCACTTCGGCCGGCCGAAGGGCCCGGACCGCAAGCTGAGCCTCGCGCTCGTCGCGAAGAAGGCCGCCGAGCTCCTCGACTTCCGGGTGCCGATGGCGCCCGACTGCATCGGGCCCGAGACGAAAGAGCAGGTCCGCGAGCTCAAGCCGGGCGACGTGCTGATGCTCGAGAACGTCCGCTTCCATCCGGAAGAGGAGCAGAACGATCCCGCCTTCGCGAACGCGCTCGCCGAAGGCTTCGACGCCTATGTGAACGACGCATTCGGCGCCGCGCACCGGGCGCACGCATCGACCGAAGGCGTCGCCCACGTCCTGCCGGCCTACGCCGGACTCCTTCTCGATCGAGAGGTGCGTGCCCTCGGCTCGCTGCTTTCGTCCCCGGCCAGGCCGTTCATGGCCATCGTCGGCGGCGCGAAGGTGAGCTCCAAGATCGACGTGCTGAAGTCGCTCGTGGCCAAGGCTGACGTCATCGGCATCGGCGGCGGGATGGCGAACACCTTCCTCGCGGCGACCGGCACGGACGTCAAGGCCTCGCTGTGCGAGCCGGATCGCGAGACCGACGCCCGCGCGATCCTCGCGCGGGCGAAGGCCCGCGGGGCCGAGGTGCTCCTGCCGGTGGACATGCGCTGGTCCGGCGACAGGATCCTCGACATCGGCCCGGAGACCGAGCGCGAGTTCGCGGCGCACATCGCGACCGCCGGGACGGTGTTCTGGAACGGACCGATGGGCCTCTTCGAGCAGCCAGAATTCGCGCATGGGACGGAGGCGATCGCGCGCGCGATGGCCCAGAGCCCGGCCGTCACCGTGGTCGGCGGTGGCGAATCGGTCCAGGCGGTCGAGCAGCTCGGGCTCGCCGGCAAGATGACCCACGTCTCGACCGGAGGCGGCGCCGCGCTCGAGCTCATCGAAGGGAAGAAACTGCCAGGTGTGGAGGCGATCCCAGATGCATGAGCGAGGAGCGACTCCGCCGCGACGAGCGAATCCACCAGCCCTGAGCGTGTCTATCCGGCGAAGCCGGGAGATTGAACATGTCTGATGCGACGATCGAGATGATCCGGGCGCGCGAAGTCCTCGACTCGCGCGGCGATCCGACCGTGTGCGTCGATGTGTTCCTCGCGGGCGGCGCGGTCGGCGCCGCGATGGTCCCGAGCGGCGCGTCGACCGGCGCGCACGAGGCCGTCGAGCTGCGCGACGGCGACAAGCACCGCTACGGCGGCAAAGGCGTCCTCAAGGCCGTGAGCAACGTCGACGACGTCATTGCGCCGGAGCTCATCGGCGAGCAGGCCACGGACCAGTCGGCGATCGACTCACTGCTCCGCGAGCTCGATGGCACGCCGAACAAGTCGCGCCTCGGAGCGAACGCGATGCTCGGCGTCTCGCTGGCCTGCGCTCGCGCGGCGGCCGCCGATGTTGGCCAGCCGTTGTATCGCTACCTCGGCGGGCCGCTCGCGCGGACGCTCCCGGTCCCGCTCATGAACGTGCTCAATGGCGGCAAGCACGCGACCGACTCGGCCGACATGCAGGAGTACATGCTCGTCCCGCTCGGCGCCCCGACCTTCAGCGAGGCCATCCGGATGGGCTCCGAGATCTTCCACGCTCTGCGGGACATCCTGCACGCGAAGGGCATGGGCACCGGCGTCGGCGACGAGGGTGGCTTCGCTCCCTCGGGCCTCGTCTCGAACGAGCAGCCCATCGAGCTCATCCTCGGCGCGATCGAGGCCGCCGGCTACCAGGCCGGCGCCGACTGCGCGATCGCCCTCGATCCCGCCGCCACGGAGTTCTTCTCGAACGGCACCTACACCCTCGCGCGCGAGAAGGCGACCCTGGACAGCGCCGGGATGGTGAAGAAGTACGCCGCCTGGCGCGACAGATATCCGCTCGTGTCCATCGAGGACGGCCTCGCCGAGGACGACTGGGACGGCTGGAAGACGCTCACCAAGGCGCTGGGTGACCGCGTGCAGCTCGTCGGCGACGACCTCTTCGTCACGAGCGTCGAGCGCATCCGCCGCGGGGTGACCGAGGGCGCGGCGAACGCGGTGCTCATCAAGCTGAACCAGATCGGGACGCTCACCGAGACCATCGAGGCGGTCGAGCTCGCACACCGCTCGGGCTACGCCGCCGTGATCTCGCACCGGTCAGGTGAGACCGAGGACACCACGATCGCCGATCTCTGCGTCGCGCTGAACACCGGCCAGATCAAGACCGGGTCGCTCTCGCGGAGCGAGCGCGTGGCGAAGTACAACCGGCTGATGGAGATCGAGCTCGAGCTCGGAGATGCCGCGCGTTACCCCGGGGCCGACACCTTCCCGCGCTTCGCGCGAGGCTGAGCGGGCTAGGTCTCTTTCTATCTCAGGCCTGCGGCCGGAGAGTGCTCACGGCCGGCGGACTCGCTCCTCGCGGCAAAGCCGCTCCTCGCTCGGGTCAGGCCTTCTTCGCCGCCGCCGCGCGCTTCGCGAGCCGGCTCTTCTTGCGAGCCGCCGCGTTCTTGTGGATGCCGCCGCGCTTCACGGCCTTGTCGAGGGCGCTCGCTGCGGCGCGGACCGTGTCCGCCGAGCCTTCGGCCTTCGAATCGATGGCTTCGCGGGCCGACTTCACCGCGGTCCGGGCCGAGGAACGGGTCAGGACCTTCACCTCGGCGCGACGGGGCGCCTGCCGGATGCGCTTGAGCGCTGAGCGTTTCTTCTTTGCCATGTGCGCGAGTCTATTCATACTGCGACGCACATGCAGATGAGCGTCGGCCGGGCGTCGCTCTTCATGATCGCGACGCTCATCGCCAGCCGGATCCTCGGCTGGCTCCGCCTTTCCATCATCGGCGCGAAGTTCGGGCAGACGCCCGAGCTCGACGGTTACTTCGCGGCGTTCCGGATCCCGGACACCCTGTTCAATCTGCTCGTCGCCGGTGCGCTCGCGAGCGCGTTCATCCCGGTCTTCACGAGCTACCTCGCGAGGGAACGTGAGGACGAGGCCTGGCGGGTCGCCTCGAGCGTCATGAACGCCATCGTGATCCTGCTCGTGCTCGTGTCCGGGATCCTGTGGCTCCTCGCGCCGATCATCCAGCCGATCCTCGCGCCATTGCCGGACCCGGCGCAGGTCGAGCTCAGCGTGCGCCTCGCGCGGATCATGTTGCTCAGCCCGATCTTCATGGGCCTCTCGGCGCTCTTCACGGGGATCCTCAACTCGTATCGCCAGTTCCTGACCGGAGCGACGGCGCCACTCGTCTACAACTTCGTGATCATCCTCTTCGCGATCTTCGCCACGCCGTTCCTCGGCATCGAGGCGCTCGCGTGGGGCACCGTCGTCGGTGCGTTGATGATGTGGCTGGTCCAGATCCCCGAGCTCACCTTCCGCCGCACGCGCTACACGCTCACGCTCGACCTCGGCCATCCCGGGGTCCGCGAGATCGTGCGGCTCACCCTGCCGCGCACACTCGCGCTCGGCGCGGTCCAGCTGATCTTCATCGTCGACACGTTCCTCGCCGCGAAGCTGCCCGAGGGCTCGCTCACCGCGCTGAATTACGCGTTCCAGCTCATGCAGCTGCCGCTCGGGGTCTTCTCGATCGCGATCAGCGCGGCCGTGTTCCCGACGCTGTCGCGGTACGCCGCGCAGGGTCTGCAGGCGCGGATGCGCGACGTCCTGCAGACCGCGATCCGGTGGATCCTGTTCCTCACGCTCCCGACGGTCGTGATGATGATCGTGCTGCGCCGCCCGATCGTGAACCTCCTCTTCCAGTACGGGCAGTTCGGCCCCGAGGCTCGCGAGGCGACGCAGGAAGCCTTCCTCTTCTACTCGCTCGGCCTCGCCGGCCACGCGCTCATCCAGATCCTCGCCCGCGCCTACTACGCTTCGAAGGACACGCGGACGCCGCTCGCGCTGACCCTCGTGTCGATCGGCACCAACATCGTCCTGTCGGTGCTCCTGGCGCCGCTCTACGGCATCAACGGCCTGGCCCTCGCGAACTCGATCGCGACGCTGGCCGAGGCGGCGCTGTTCCTGATCCTGCTGGCGCCGCGGGCGCGGCTCCGGATCGTCGGCCTCGGCACATCGTCCCTCAAGGTCATGGCCGCGAGCCTGCTCATGGGCATCGCGATGTTCGCCTTCATCCGCGCGACGAACATCACGGTCGACCTGCAACAGACCAAGGTGGGTCTGCTGCTCCAGACCGCCGTCGCGTTCGCCGTCGGCATGCTCGCGTACCTGGGCGCCGCCTCGGTCTTCCGCGTGAGCGAGCTCGCCGAGATCACCGCGGCCGTGCGCTCGAGGGTCGGCCGGCGACCGGGCGTCGCGCCGCAGGAGCCACCCGCGCCGGGCTGAGCGCTCACCTAGGCTCGTCGCATGTCCGACCCGTCCGATCCGCGGCAGCGCGTTCGCAACTTCAGCGTGATCGCCCACGTCGATCACGGCAAGACGACGCTGTCCGACCGGATCCTCGAGCTCACCGGCACGGTCGCGCTGCGCGAGATGCGCGAGCAGCTGCTGGACTCGATGGACCTCGAGCGCGAGAAGGGCATCACCATCAAAGCGCGCGCGGTCCGGATGGCCTGGTCCAACGGCGGCGAGAAATTCGAGCTGAACCTCATCGACACGCCCGGCCACGTCGACTTCAACTACGAGGTGAGCCGCTCGCTGGCCGCGTGCGAGGGGGCGATCCTGCTGGTGGACGCGTCCCAGGGCATCGAGGCCCAGACCCTCGCGAACGCGTACCTCGCCGTCGATCAGGGCCTCGAGGTCATCCCGATCATCAACAAGGTCGATCTGCCGAACATCGACATCGACCTCGTCCGCGAGGACCTGCGCACCACCCTGGGCTTCAAGGACGAGGAGATCCTCCTCGCATCCGGGAAGACCGGACAGGGCGTGGCGGAGATCCTCGACGCGGTCGTCGACCGCGTGCCGCCGCCGAGCGGCGATCAGGAGGCCCCGCTCCGCGCGCTGATCTTCGACTCGCACTACGACCCGTACAAAGGCGTGGTCGCACACATCCGGGTGGTCGACGGGAGCGTCCGGCAGGGCGATCGGATCCTGCTCATGGCGACGCAGAAGGAGGCCGAGCTGCTCGAGCTCGGGGTGTTCGCCCCGAACGCCGTTCCGATCCAGCGCCTCGCGACCGGCGAGGTCGGCTACGTCGCGACCGGCCTCAAGACCGTCGCCGACTGCCGCGTGGGGGATACGCTCACGCTCGCGGGCCAGCCCGCGAAGGCGCCGCTTCCCGGCTACCGGCCGGCCAAGCCGATGGTGTTCGCGGGTTTCTTCCCGGTCCTCGGCGAGGAGTACCCCGCGCTTCGCGACGCGCTCGAGAAGCTGCGGCTGAACGACGCGTCGCTGATCTACGAGCCGGAGAACTCGCAGGCCCTCGGCTTCGGCTTCCGCGCCGGGTTCCTGGGCCTGCTCCATCTGGACATCGTCCAGGAGCGCCTCGAGCGCGAGTACGACGTCGATCTCATCGCGACGTCGCCGTCGGTCGAGTACCGCGTGATCACCCACACCGGTGAGATCGCGATCGACAACCCCGCGAAGCTGCCGGACCCAGGGACGATCGTCGAGGTGCGAGAGCCCTGGATGAAGGTGACGATCATCGTGCCGCAGAGCTACGTCGGACCGATCATGGATCTCTCGCAGGGGAAGCGCGGCGTGCTGACGGACATGAGCTACGTCGACCCGACCCGGGCGATGCTCATCTACGACATGCCCCTTGCCGAGGTGATCGTCGATTTCTACGACCAGCTGAAGAGCCGCTCGCAGGGCTACGCGTCGCTCGACTACGAGCTGCGCGAGTACCGCGCGGCCGACCTCGTCCGGCTCGACATCCTGGTCGCCGGCACGGTCGTCGACGCGCTCTCGATGATCGTGCACCGCGAGCGCTCGATGGCCATCGGCCGCGCGCTCACCGCGAAGCTGCGCGAGCTGATCCCGAAGCAGATGTTCGACGTCCCGATCCAGGCGGCCATCGGCGGGAAGGTGATCGCGCGCGAGACCGTGAAGGCGAAGCGGAAGGACGTGCTGGCCAAGTGCTACGGCGGCGACATCACGCGGAAGAAGAAGCTGCTCGAGAAGCAGAAGGCCGGCAAGAAGCGCATGAAGATGGTCGGCGCGGTGGAGATCCCGCAGGAGGCGTTCCTCGCCGTGCTGCGGATCAAGGAGGATTGATGCGGCCGTATCGGGTCGCGTTCGAGCACCCGACGCAGCTCCTCGCATCGACGTTCCTGCGCGCGCTCGCCGAGAACGACGGGCCGGTCGTCTGGGAGCGGCTGTCGCGCGAATCGCGCGGGCTGCTGGAGGGACGCTACGCCGCGGGCGCGCGCATCGCGCTGCACCGCGCCGCCTCGATCGAGCCCGACGGCGGCGACGCGCGGCTCGCCAAGGTCGTCGGGCCGGTGCGCGAGTCCGCGCTCGGCGTCCTCGGCGGGGCGGATCGGCTGCTGTCGCTCGGCGTCTCCGCGGCGCGGCTCGTCGACCGCGGCGTGGCGTACGTGCTGCTGCTGCCCGAGTTCGGCGAGGAACGGATCGTCGCAGCCGACGACTGGCGTCCGGCGCACCTCCTCGCGTTCGTGTACGAGTCGCGCGAGTGGCTCGTGGACCTCGGCCGCACCGCCGAGCTCTCCGCGGACGCCGAGCTCCCGGACCCGCTGGGCTTGATCCGGTGATCTCGCTCTACGTCCACATCCCGTTCTGCGCGTCCCGCTGCCCGTACTGCGACTTCGCCACCGCGCCCGCGACGAGCGCGCTCCGCGGGCGGTACCTCGCGGCCCTCGGCGCGGAGATCGCGCGCGAGGGCGCGGCCCTCGGCCGGCCGCGGGTCGCGACCGCGTTCTTCGGCGGCGGGACGCCAAGCCTGCTCGAGCCCGATGAGATCGCCGCGCTCGGCGCGGTCATCGCCGCGAGCTTCGACTTCCGGCCCGACGAGGTCACGTTCGAGGCGAATCCGGCGACGCTCGACCGCGCCCGGCTCGACGCGTGGCGCGCGGTCGGCGCGACGCGCATCTCGCTCGGCGCCCAGTCGTTCTCGCCGCGCGCGCTCGCATCGCTCGGCCGGACCCACATCGCCGCGGACATCGCGCCCGCGGTCGCGGCGGCGCGCTCGGTCGGGCTCGACGTGAATCTCGATCTGATCTTCGGCCGGCCCGGCGAGCCGGAGGGCGAGTGGCGCGCCGACCTCGCGGCGGCGTGCGCGCTCGAGCCCGATCACCTCTCGGCCTACCCGCTCGAGCTCGCGCTCGAGCCCGAAGAGGGCGTGGCGAATTGGAGCGGGAGCGGGTGGCCGGCCATCGAACGCTGGCGACGGGCGGCCTCGGCGGCGCAGCCCGACGACGATGCGCTCGCCGACCGCTACGAGCTCGCCTCCGCGATGCTCGGCGGCGCCGGCTACCGCCACTACGAGATCGCGAACTGGGCCATCCCCGGACACGAGTGCCGGCACAACCTCGTGTACTGGCGGAACGGCCAGTGGCTCGGCGTCGGCGCCGGCGCGCATTCCCATCTCGGCGGGCGCCGCTCGCGGCAGCCGGGCGGCCTCGTCGCATACCTCGCGCGCATCGAGCGTCGTGCTGGACGGATCGCCGATGACGGCGCGGATCTCGCGATCGATACCGCGATCCTCGGGCTGCGGCTCGACGAAGGACTGGATCTCGCCGCGTACGCCGCGCGGTTCGGCGCTCCCGCGCGCGCCCGGATCGATGACGCGCTCGAGGGTCTCGATATCGCCGGGATCATCGAGCGGCGTGGCGCGCGTGTCGCGCTGACCGATCGCGGTCGCTTCGTCGCGAACGAGGTCTTCGTCCGGATCGTCTAGTACCGTTGCCCTGTGCGCATCCTGGTCATCGAGGACGATCCGCAGACCCTGGAGATGCTCCTCTCCGTCCTCGCGCGCGATGGGCACTCAGCGGTCGGCGAGCTCACCGGCCGGAGCGGCCGGCAGCGTGCGACCAGCGAGTCGTGGGACGCGGTCCTGTGTGACATCGGCCTGCCCGACGTGACCGGCTTCGTTCTCGTGCGTCAGCTGCGGGACTCCGGCCTGGACGTGCCGATCCTCGCGCTCAGCGGTCACGACAGCGACGAGGATCGGAGGCTCGGCATCGCGAGCGGCTTCGACGCGTATCTCACCAAGCCGATCAAGGCGAGTGCCCTCACCGATGCGCTGCGCGCGCAGGTCGCCCGAGCGCGCTCGCCGCGCGTCGTCGCAGCGACCGCCGGGGCGCCCACACGGCGTCGCGGCGTGCTGGGTGGCCTCGTGGTCATCGCGCTCGGTGTGCCGTTCGTGCTCCAGCCGCTCGGCGTCCCGAACGCGGCGTCGTACCTGTTCATCGCGATGGGGGCCGCGTTCCTCATCTCGTACCTGCGCGGCCGTCAGTACGTCTACCTCATCCCGATGGTCACGCTCGTGTCGTTCGGGGTCGCGCTCCTGCTCCCCACGTGGGTCGCCATGCGTCCGGAGTCCGCGGCGCCGGCGTTCGTCGGCGTGATCGCGGTCGGCTTCGTGGTCGCGTTCGCGCTCTCGCCGCAACATCGCTGGCCGCTCGTGCCCGCGGTGCTCCTCGGTCTCGTCGCGGCGGGCCGGCTGGTGACGGGGACATCCTTCATTCCGACGTCGATCGAGCCGTACCTCGTGCCGTTCGTGCTCATCGCGGTCGGCGCGTATCTGCTCGCCGAGCGGCAGACCTGAGCCGCACCCAGCTCGTGGCGGTCCTCGTCCTCGCCGGCGTCGCGACGCTGCTGCTGGTCTGGGTCGCCCCGCGGCTCCCGGCGCCAGCCGCCGCACGGTGCGATACGGCACCGCTCACGTTCTGCGCGACGTTGCCGCCGTTCCGATCGCCGGGCGTCCCGCCGGCGCGGCTCATCGACCAGGCGCGTCCGTGCGAGGATCCGGCCGCGCTCGCGTCGTTCTGCCTCGCCCTCCCGATCGCCTCGGACACGAGCGATCCAACAGTCCTGCTCGGGCGACGCCAGGATGCCTGCGCGCAGCTCGCCCCGACCGATGCCCCGGGGTTCTGCCTGTCGCCCCCGGCCGGGTCCGCATCCGCGCGCGTCCTGCAGCGCCAGGTCGCGCTGGCGCTCCTGCGGCAGCGCCTCGGGGCGGACTTCAGGAGGGCCGGCACCGGCTCGGTCGATCTGTGGACCGAGACCTCGATGTCGGCGCCGGCCGCGGACGTGATCTTCGCGACGCTGGTGCAGGACGCGGCCGCGGTCGAGGCGTACTTCGGTCGCACGTTCGACGATCCGCCGGCCGTCTTCGTGTTCACGTCACGCGAGTCGTTCGCCGGTGCGCTCGAGCGCCAGTTCGGATTCTCGGCCGACACCGCCGGACTCCTCGCGCGCCAGACCGGCGGCGTGACGCTCGCCGGGATCGACGCCGTGGCGATCAACGGCGAGAGCATCTTGGGTGCGGATCGCACGGCGATCTTCCGCCACGAGCTCACGCATGTCGCCGTCCACCGGCTCAGCGGCGACTCGGTCCCGGCGTGGCTGGATGAAGGGCTCGCCACGATCGTCGAGGCCGGCGACGCGTACGGCGTCGACCGGGCCACGGCCCTCTCGCTTCTGGCGAACGATCCGGCGGTGCTCACGATCTTCGGGGACGAACGATCCTGGCTGCAGGAGAACACCGACTTCGGCGGTCACGCGTACGGGGTCGCCGCGGAGGCGGTGCGCGTGCTGGTCGACCGGATCGGCCGTCCGGCCCTGGTGCCGATGCTCGAGCGGATGGGCGCGGGCGTGCCTCCCGCCGCAGCCATCGAGGACGCCCTCACGGAGCCGCTCGCTCGCTTCGTGCTCGAGCTCCCCGGCCTGGCGCTCGCCGGCTGCCCTCAGGGGATCGTCGTGTCGGCCGGGCGCAGCGACGGACTGCGGATCTACCACGCCTATGGCTTCCGGCCGCAGGGGAGCGCCGCGGTCACGGTCGACGGGCAGGGGCAGCACTACGCGTTCCGCGCCGTGACCGACCGCTACGGCGTGTACGCCGGGACGCTCGGCACGCCGATGGCCGGTGGGTCGTACGTCCTACAGGTAACGGCCGACACCGGCGAGCGCGCGCAGATCGCGCTCACCCTCGGCGATCCGGGATCGGTCGCGCAGCAAGGCTGCGCTCCGTAGCGCGAACAGGGTGACGAGATCGATCGTCATCCGCTTGCGACGACGCGAAGAACGCGGTATGCCACACCACGACGCATCAACAGGTGGAGGACCCAATGGAACAAGGCAATCGCGGCGACACGTGGTCTGGATCCCAACAGGAGCCGGCGTCGAGCTGGCCGTCACCGCTTCCGGGCACGCCCCCGCCGCCGGCGCCGATGCCCGCATCGAGCGGCATGAGCGGCGGCGGACGCAAGAAGACCACGCGTGGCGGCGGCGGTCGGAAGACGACGTCGAGC
>DATJHW010000088.1:0-6960 GCA_035493615.1 Saccharimonadales bacterium (SeqCode)
GAGCGCGCCGTGCGGATGCACCTGCTGGCGCGCGTGCTGCGCGATCGCAACGAGCGGTACGCGCGCCTGATCACGACGGAGATGGGCAAGCCGATCACCGAGGCGCTGGCGGAGATCGAAAAGTGCGCCTGGACCTGCGACTTCTACGCCGACCATGCCGAGGAGTACCTCGCCGACCAGCCGGTGGAGACGAGCGCGCGAGCGAGCTACGTCGCGTTCGAGCCGCTCGGCGTGATCCTCGCGGTGATGCCGTGGAACTACCCGTTCTGGCAGGTCATCCGGTTCCTCGCCCCGGCCCTCATGGCCGGTAACGGTGCCCTGCTGAAGCACGCCTCGAACGTGCCGCGGTGCGCGCTCGCCATCGAAGAGGCCGTCCGGGACGCGGGCTTCCCGCCGGCGCTCCTGCGCACGCTCCTTCTATCCGGTGCGGACGTCGAACCGGTCATCGCCGACGACCGGGTCCGCGCGGTCACGCTCACCGGCAGCACCGCGACGGGAGCCCGCATCGCGGAGCTCGCTGGCCGCGCGGTCAAGAAGGCCGTCCTCGAGCTCGGCGGCTCCGATCCGTTCATCGTGCTCCGCGACGCCGACCTCGGCGCCGCGGCGGAGACGGCCGCGAAAGCTCGATTCCAGAACGCCGGCCAGTCCTGCATCGCGGCCAAGCGGTTCCTGGTCGAGGCGCCGGTGGCCGCCGAGTTCGAGCAGCGCTTCGCCGATGCGATCCGGGCGCTGCGGGTCGGTGATCCGCTCGACCCGCAGACGCAGGTCGGACCGCTCGCGCGCGAGGACCTGCGCGACGCGCTCGAGCGGCAGGTCGCCGCGTCGGTACGGATGGGCGCGCGGGTGGTCGTCGGCGGAGTGCGGCGCGACGGCACGGGCTGGTTCTACGAGCCGACGCTCCTTGCCGACGTCACCGAAGAGATGCCGGTGCTGAAGGAGGAGACGTTCGGCCCGGTGGCCGCGCTCCTCTCGGTGCGCGACGCCGACGAGGCCGTGCGCGTCGCGAACCGGTCGCCCTACGGGCTCGGCGCCGCGATCTGGACGAAGGACGAGACCGCCGCGCGAGCGCTCGCGCGGCGCATCGAGTCGGGATCGGTGTTCATCAACGGGATGGTCGCGTCCGATCCACGGCTCCCCTTCGGCGGCGTCAAGAAGAGCGGCTACGGCCGCGAGCTCTCGAGCTTCGGGATCCGCGAGTTCGTGAACATCCAGACGATCTGGATCGGCCCCGCGAAGCAGCCGCCGGCAGCGAACGCGGAATAGCGCTCGCTCGCGGCACCTAGGCTCGCGCCGGTGAACGTCGCCGAACTGGTCGTCGCGTGCCTCGAGAACGAGGGCGTCCGCCACGTCTTCGCGCTCCCGGGCGAAGAGACGCTCGCGCTCGGCCTCGCGCTCGAGGACAGCCCCAAGATCACGCAGGTCATCGTCCGGCACGAGCAGGGCGCCGCGTTCATGGCCGACGTCGCGGGCCGGCTCACGTCGTATCCCGGCGTCTGCCTCGCGACGCTCGGCCCCGGCGCGACGAACCTCCTCACCGGCGTGGCGGACGCCACGCTCGACGGCGCGCCGCTCGTCGCGCTGACCGGGCAGGCCGGACTCGAGCGGATCCACAAGCGCTCGCACCAGTACGTCGACGTCCTCGATATGTTCGCGCCGGTGGTGAAGTGGGGCGCGCGGATCGAGCTTCCCGACGGCGCTCCCGAGGTGATCCGCACCGCGTTCCGGATGGCGCGGTTGGAGCGGCCCGGCGCGACGCACGTCGAGCTCCCGGAGGACGTCGCCGAGCGCGTGGTCGCGGCGCGGCCGATGCCGGTCCGCCGGACCCGCTACGCCACCGCTCGCGAGGACGCCATCACGGCGGCAGCCGATGCGATCAACGGCGCGAGCCGGCCACTGCTGCTCGTGGGCAACGGCGTGATCCGCCGGGACGCCGCCGGACACGGCGCCGTCGCGGCGCTCCGCGCCTTCATCGCGCGGACGCACATCTCCGCCACGCACACGTTCATGGCCAAAGGCGCGGTCGACGACCGCGATCCCGGGTCCCTGCCGGCCGTGGGGCTGCAACGAGCAGGCGCGGACCTCGCCGCGCTACCCGAGCTCGCCGACGCCGACGTGGTCATCTGCGTCGGCTACGACCTGGTCGAGTGGGCGCCGGCGATCTGGAATCCGAAGGGCGACAAGCGCGCGGTCCATGTCGACAGCCGGCCGGCCGAGATCGACGCGAGCTACGTGGTCGCGACCGAGCTGGTCGGCGAGATCGCCGATTCCCTCGAGGCGCTCGGGCCCCTCGTGAGGCCGCGGCCGGCCGCGGCGCGTGCGCGCCTCGACCTGCGGACACCCGGCGACGGTGCGTTCCCGCTGTGGCCACGCCGGGTGGTCGCCGACCTTCGCTCAGCGCTCAGCGACCTGGATGTCGTGGTCTCCGATGTGGGCGCGCACAAGGTGTGGCTCTCGCGGCTCTACCCCGCGTACGCGCCGAACACCGTCATCGTCGCGAACGGGTTCGCGCCCATGGGCATCGCCGTGCCGGGCGCGATCGCCGCGAAGCTCGTGCGGCCCGACCGGAAGGTCGTCTCGTTCTCCGGCGACGGCGGATTCCTCATGAACGTCCAGGAGCTCGAGACCGCGAAGCGTCTCGGTCTCGCAATCGTGTTCGTCGTCCTGGTCGACGGCCGGTTCGGGGTGATCGAGGTAAATCAGGAGCGCCGCTTCCATCGGACGGGGGGCATCGAATTCACGAACCCGGACTTCGTGCAGCTTGCCCGGGCCTTCGGCCTCCGCGGTGAGGCCGTCGCGAGCGCGGACGAGCTGCTGCCGGCCTTCAGGCGCGCGCTGGACAGCGATGGTTCGACGATCGTGGCGGTGCCCATCGATCCACGGGAGAACGCCAAGCTCGGGGACGCGCTCTAGAAACCCGCGCCTAACGCGCGATCGTGACATTCGGTCGGTCTGTCACGCGTTTCGTTGGAAAACGGCTCGAATTCCGTCGGATCAAACCGATAAATGACCTTTTGGCCCCTGGTGCCGGGCGGTGCCCAGGGTACGGTCAGAGGACGCGTTCGTTCGTTCCGCGCGAGGAGGACCCGTGGCCTTGACACTCGAGCCCGCAATGAGCGACGACACCGCCGGACCGCCGCCACCGGCGTTCGGCATGACCGACCCCGGTTGCCGCGTTGAGGCGCTCCGCATCAGTCGGCGCAATGGGATCGCCGTGACGCTGACCGGCGCGCTGCGCGCCGCGACCATCCTCACGTTGCTCGACTCGCTGGAGGTCGCCGAACCGGCGTTCGTGCTGATCGATGAGTCAGAGCTCAAGGTCGGCCTGATCGGGCCGGGAGACATCCAGCGCATCGCGCACCGGTGGTCGATCGCCAAGAACCTCCGCGACGCCGCCATCGCCGTCGTCGCGCCGAATCCGGTCGTGTACGGATTGAATCGAATGTTCCAGCTCGTCAGCGACGCCGACACCCGGCTCGCCGTCTTCTGGAACCGCGCAGCAGCGGTCAACTGGGTCGGCACGCTGGACCGCCCCGCGGACTGAGGCGCCGGCGTTCCACGCTCGCCGGCTTCACTTACGGACGGGGCGTGAGCCTCACCCTCGCGGTCGGTCTTCCAAGCCGAGGGACCATACCGTGGCGCCGCGGTAGAGACCCGTTCGCAGATCTCGGCGCGCTCCGGGCCGGCAAGCGTCCGGCCTGCGGCTGAACCACCTGGGGGGCGAGTGGTGCCGGCAGCTCGAAGAGTGGCACGGTGGCCGTGGGCGCTTTGACGATCAGTGCGGGAAGACCACGACGATTGTGGAAGATGTGGTCCGCCATCATGAACAGCGAAACGCCCACGGTCACGAACAGTCGGCCCGGTGACCTGGACCGTCGCGCACCCGTGGACCCAAGATCCGCGCTCATCGGTCAATGATGCTCCGCGACCCGCGTCAACGGGCCACGCTGCGTCGAATGAGCCGGCCGAACACATCGAGGATCCAGAGCGTGTCTCCGTCGAGCGCCACCGCGTAGCTTGGGATCGGCAGGCCGGTGGCGATGGCGCCACTCGAGCGATCGACGAAATCGAGCGATACGCCGGGGATCCACACGCCACGATCGGTCGCGGCGATCGACGAGACGCCCTCCCGCCCCTCCGGCGCTCCCGCCTGGACCATCATCGCGACCGCGTTCGTGCGCGCGTCGATCCGGTACAGCCCGCCATCAGCCCGCGCCGCGCCGCCGCGGACCCACACGTCGTCGCCGGTGACCGAGATCGCGAGCGCCCACGGCCCGACGCCGATCTTCGCGCTGACGGCGTTCTGGGCCTCGTCGATGCGGACGAGCGTCGCGGCGGCACTGCACACGACCCAGACCGTGCTCTCTGAGACGGCGAGCTCCGTCGGCCACGAGGGCACCGCGATCCGGGCAACGATGTGCCCAGTGCGCGGATCGACGCGGACGACCGCGTCGTTCATGTAGTCCGTGAGCCACAGCGCATCGGCCGTCGCGCTCAATGACCACGCCGCGAATCCGACGGAGATCGTGTCGGTGACCACGTTCCGCGCCGGGTCCACCCGCACGATCGCGCCGGCATCGTTCGCCACCGCCCAGATCGCACCGGCCCCGGCGGCGATCGCACTCGGCGCGTCGCAGGCTCGAAGGCCGAACGAGCCGGTCGCGTACGCGTGTTCGGAGGATGGCGCGCAACCGGCCGCGAGAAGATGCTTCGGGTCGGCGACCGTGATCGTCGCCACGATCGCGCCGCTCGCCGGGTCGACACGCTGGACGGTGCCCTCCGCGGCGCTCGCGACCCAGATCGAGCCGAATGCAGGCACCGGCCGCAGCGCGCGCTGGGCTAGGGCGATCGGTGCGAGCGACGGTGTTGGAGCGGCGGGCGCCGAAGATGCGCAGGACGTGGTCAGCGTCATCAGAGCGCTCACGAAGATCGCGAGCCACCGTTGAGCTACTGAGCGGAAGACGGGCGTTCTCCGCCCGATTCCCCCCGTGTTCCGACGCAACGACACGATCTACTTGCGCAAGGCTGCCTGAGACGCACCGCACGCCACTACTACATGCCGCAGATGTACTCGATCCGAGGCGCCTCGAGCGGCTCTCATCGGCGAAGCCAGACGCTCGCGTAGGTAGGCTGCACCGTATCTTGCACCGCGTCGAGCAGAACAGCGCGCACGGACCCGAGGTCGACCTCGTCGCGCAATCGCCCGGCGAAGGTGTCGAGGGTACCCTGGGCGTCGTACTTCGCTCGATAGAAGCGGCGATCGACCGCAGCTTGGATCCGCCTCCGGAAGGGCTGGAACAGCGCGACCACCGCGAGCGTCGAGATCGCCACCGCGACCCCGCTGCCGGCGGTGAGCGGCGCGAGGATCGTCTCCAGCAAGGCGACCCCGCCCACATAGGTCGCAAGCAGCACCGTCGAGAGCGCCGCGTAGATCAAGGTCCGCCGGATCAGGACATCGATGTCGTAGAGGCGATAGCGGGTGATCGCAATGCCGATCGCGACCGGGAGCAGTCCCAGCCCGATGGAGGCGCTGGCCTCGAAGATGACCTTGATGGTCCCTCCGGGAGCCGCGGACACGATGATCCCCGACCCGAAGCTGACGGCGGCGGTGTACGTGAGCCACTTCAGTTGTTGTCGCTCGGTGCCCCTGCTGCGACGGAAGCGGACCGCGAGGGCGACCGGTGCGAGGAGCGCCAGCGCCAAGGCGAGGTTTCTCGCGCCGGCCGCAAGCAGCATGAGATCGCCCAGCGGTCCGCGGAGCGCGAACGGATTCGAGATCGAGCGGACCGCACCCCCGGGCTGCCCTGGCGCGACGATCGGCTGGTCCGCGAGCGCGGTCCCGACGAGGCCGATGGCGACGAGGGCGGCGAAGGCCCACAGCAGGATGGTGAACGCGCGGCCGGGTGGGCGCCCATCCGGGAATCGGGCCAGCCCGGCGACCGCCAGGCCAACGGCGGCGAGCGAGCCGGGGGATCCGAACCACAGCGCAAGCTCGCCCCCGGGCAGGCTTGTCGCGCGATCGAGGCTCGCGTACCCGTAGGAGTTCGCCAGGACCCCGAGTTGCAGGAGTGCGCCGGCCGCACCAAGAAGCCACCCGATCGGATCGCCCGCGCGGCGGAGGACGAGGAACGATCCGACGACCGCGAACGAAAGCAGGGGGAAGCCGGCAAGGAGGATGCCGGCGCCTGCGAGGTCCGGGAACCAGACGCCCGCTACGACGAAGGATCCGATCGCGATGGTGCAGACGATCGCGGCGAAGGCGACTCTGATGCCGCGGCCCTGCCCGGGTCCGGTCACTGCAGCCTGACGCTCGCCTGAGCTGGCTGGCGCCGCGTCGCTGAGCACGGACAGGAGCTCGATGCACCCGGGAAGCCGCGAGGCGAATACGTCGGGCTGCGCTTGGCGTCGTACCGCTGCATGCGCATCGGAGAAACGTTACCCAAGGCCCGTCCAAGAAGCGTTACGGGCTCTAACGAGTAGCTCGTCGGTAAGTACTTGCCTTGGCGGGAGGCTGCCTGAGCACGCGACACGCACCACTACTACCGGTCGCGGATTTCCTCCTAGTCCGCGGCCCAGAAGGAGAACACACTCGTCAGGGACGCGACGATCGTCTACGTACCTCCTGTCCGGTCTGCTGCGGTGCGCGAGGTGCGGATCGTCGGTGTCCGGCGAGCGTCGACCCGTCGACCGTGAGCGCCCTCGCGAGCGCCACGTCTACAGCTGCTACAAACGGGACGAGCGTCAGCGACGTCTAAACGAGATGTATGAGCTTGGGCGCATCGATCACGGCGAGTACACCGCTCGCTGCGCGGAACTCGACGAGCAGAAGCTCGCTGCCACGCATGCGCGCACCCAGCCAGTCTTCGTGCGGCAGCGGACGACCCTTCGGACGCTCGTCGACCGCTGGTCGGAGACGCCTCACGCCACAGGAGGACTGGAAGTCGTAGGTTCGGGCGGTTGTTC
>DATJHW010000089.1:0-4504 GCA_035493615.1 Saccharimonadales bacterium (SeqCode)
CAGCACCTTGAACAGCGCCGAGGCCAGCTCGCGGACCCCGCCCATCGCGCGGACGGCGGCCTGATCCGCCGCGACCTCCTTCTGCACCGTGTAGTACTCGACGAGCTCTTCGACGACCGGTACCACGTACAGGCCTGCGGCGAAGTAGCGCGCGATCACCAATCGCAACGGATCGCGCTGCCGCAGGTGATAGCGCTCGTGCACCAGGACCGCGCGCAGCTCCGCGTCATCGAGCCGCTTGATGAGGCCCGTCGAGAGACAGATCCGGGGCCTGCGGAACCAGTAGCAGAAGGAGAACGGACGCACGTCCCGTACGACGTCGACGCGGCCGGCGAGACCGAGCGGCGCCGCGAGCATGCCGACCCGGCGCGGCACGGTCACCCGGCGCCCCAGGAGCGTGCGGATGAGTGACAGCGTCGCGAGGAGCTGGCCGAACAGCGACGTCAGCCCGAGCGTGACGCCGACGGTGGCGAGGATGAGCACGAGGACCGCGACGACGCTCGCGGGATCGGCCCTGCCGCCCGCCGCGAGCGCGAAGCCCCGCGGCAGGAGTGCCGCGAGAAGGGCGATGAGCAGCGCGCTCGAGCAGAGGGCGAGGAGAACGAGCACGCCGAACGCGCGGTCCGCGGTCCTCACTTGCTCTCCCTGCCTGCGATGCGACGCAGCGCCGCGCGGTGGCCGGCGTCGACGGAATCGAGCTCGGCCGTGAACTGCGCGAGCGCGACGTCGCCGAACTCATCGACCAGGCCGCGCACGAGATCCTGCGAGAGGCGCGCCCGATGCTCGTCGCGGGTGAACGCCGGGCGATACACGTACGTCTTGCCTTCGCGATCGCGCACGAGCAGCCCTTTGGCATGGAGGCGGGTCATGATCGTCATCACGGTCGTGTAGGCAAGCGAGCGGCTCTTCGCCAGATCGTCCACAACGTCGCGGACGGTCGCCTGGCGACGCTTCCAGAGCCGATCCATGACCGCGGTCTCGAGCGGCCCGAGGAACGCGTTCGGGCCGTCGCGGCGGGCGCGCTTCAGACGGCGGACGTCATCGGCCACGGCGCGATCATCCCACCTTTCGCTGCTGATCGCGGCGCCGTTTGAGGAGCTGCGGGTGGCGTTCCCCGAGCGGCTCCCGGCCGTGGGCGAGCGCGACGTGAAGCGCGACGACGAGGTGGCCATCGCGCGGGGCGTAGAACGGACCGCCCGGCGCATCCTGCCGCTCCACTAATCCAGCCAGGGCCATGGCGGCGAGCTCGCGCTCGGCGTACGGCTGGTCGACGCCGGACCAGAGCGCAGCGCGTTGCGCGGTGTCCTCGCCGACCGAGAGCGCGTGCAAGAGCTTCAGCCGTGCGGGCTCGGCGAGGATGCGGACCAGGCGTGTCGCGCGCTCATAGGCGTCGTCATCCGAGCGCTCGAGCAGCGTCGGGTCGCTGTGGAAGAGATTGAGATCGCCGTCGATCACGCCGTGCTACCCCGACGTGAATACTACCGCGCTGTAGTAACAGTCACTCCGCCGCGGTGGCCACGGGCTCGGCCAGCCCGGCCGGTGCCCTCGAGCCGGCGCGGGCATTGACCGCGACCGCGGTGACCACCAGGGCCGCACCGGCGAGCATCCGGAGGGTGAACGCCTCGCCCAGCGCGAACGCGCCGATGAGCAGGGCCTGGGTGGGGATCAGCACCTGCGAGAGCGTCACCGTGGTCGGGCGCAGCTTCCGGTACAGCCACGCGTTGAGCACGAGGCCCACGCACGAGCCGCCGACGACGAGGTACGCGAAGGCGAGGATCGCACTCGCGTTCCAGTGCTGCGGCTCGTTCACTTGGGTGAGCGCGAACGGCAGAAGAAAGGCCGCCCCGGTCCAGGTGCCGATCCCGACGACCGCGATCGGCGACTCGCGTGAGAGGAACTTCGCGATGAGGATCGCCGCGACCGCCCAGCTGATCGGCATGATCGCGAGCAGGATCGTCGCGAGCAGCGCGTTCGGCCCTTCGCTCGGCGCCGGCGCGCCGACCAGGAGCGCCGTCCCGACCAATCCGAGGACCAGCGCGACGATCTTGAGCCGCGAGAGCCGGTCGCCCTGCACGAAGAAGTGCGCCAGGATCGCCGTCCACACCGGCGCCATCGCGCCGAACACGGCGACCAGGCCCGACGGCACGAACTGCTCCGCCCAGAAGATGAGTGCCCAGGACGTTCCGATGTTGAACAGGCCGGAGATGGCCGATGCGAGGAGGGCCGCTCGCGTCCGCGGGAACGACTGCCGAAGCACGAGGACCGTGAGGCTCAGGATCGTCGCAACGGCGATCGCGCGCTCGAATGCGAAGAGGTACGGCGGCACCTCGGCGACTCCGATCTTGATCGCCGCCCAGGTCGATCCCCAGAGCAGGACCATCAGCACGTACGCCGCGGCGACCCGTGCGCTCACGCCGGTATTGTCGGTCCGTGCGGATCTTCGCGCTCACGCTTGTGGCGTTCCTCGTCGCGTGCGCTGCGCCCACCCTCGTCGGCACGCAGATCACGCCGACCGCGGCACCGGACTTCACGCTCACCGACGGCATCAGCGGGAAGCCGGTCACGCTCTCGGCGCAGCGCGGCAGCGTCGTGGTGCTCTCGTTCCTCTACACGCACTGTCCCGACGTGTGCCCACTCACGGCCGAGGACTTCCGGATGGCGCAGCAGAAGCTGAGCCCGAGCGAACGTGACGGCGTCGTGTTCGTCGCGGTGTCGGTGGACCCGCAGCAGGACACACCCGACGCGGTGCAGGCGTTCGCCCGCGACCACGGACTCACCAAGAACTTCGTCTTCCTCGTCGGCGGTGCCGCGCAGCTGCAGGCCGTCTGGTCCGCGTACGGGATCCGCATCGAGACCGACCCGAGCACGCCCGCGGTCGGGCACAGCGACGCGATCTACCTCCTGGACAAGAAGGGCCAGGCCCGCGTGCTCACCCACTCGGACATCACCGCGGACGCGCTCGCCGGCGACCTCAAGCTCCTGGCCGCGGAGCGCTAGGTGAGGCCAATCGCGCGCGTGAGCTGGGAACAGGC
This sequence comes from Saccharimonadales bacterium (SeqCode), assembly GCA_035493615.1. Lineage (GTDB taxonomy): Bacteria > Chloroflexota > Limnocylindria > P2-11E > P2-11E > UBA4735. The sequence goes on from DATJHW010000089.1 coordinate 3,033, forward strand.
CCTGGCCTGGCGGATGCGCCGGCAGCTGATCGATCCGGTGGGTACCGGGACGGCACCTGACGTGGTCCGCCGGCTGTGCGGCGTGCAGGCGCAGGTGGCATCCACGGCCGAGCTCGCCGTGCGCGTGCGGCGCACGACATCGAAGCCCGGCGACGTGGCGCGCGCATTGACGCAGGGTCGCCTGATCAAGACGTGGGCGATGCGGGGCACGCTCCATCTGCTCACGCCCGAGGACGGCGGTACGTTCCTCTCGCTGATCGCCGCCGGCCGCAGCTGGGACCGGCCGAGCTGGCAGAAGTATTTCGGCATCACGCCGAAGCAGCTCGACGCACTTCGAACGGTCGTCCGTGAGGCGCTCGACGGCACGGTCCTCACGCGAGAGGAGCTCGTGTCGGCGGTCACCGCGCGGCGCGGGTTCGGTCACGTCGGGGACGCGCTGCGCTCCGGCTGGGGCAGCCTGCTGAAGCCGCTCGCCTGGCAGGGCGACCTCTGCTTCGGCCCGAGCCAGGGGAATCGCGTGACGTTCATGCGGCCGGAGGATGCGAGCTCGCGGTGGGCGGGCGTGCCCGAGCCTGATGACGCGGCACCGGTCGCGATCGCCGCGTACCTGCGCTCCCACGGTCCGGCGACGGTCCACGGCTTCGCGAACTGGCTCTCGCGCGGACGCACGAGCAAGCAACAGCTGCGGCGGTGGTTCGACGAGGCCCGGCCAGAGCTCGCGGAGATCGAGGTCGGCGGTGAACGCTCGTTCGTGCTCGCGAAGGATCTGGACGAGCTCGTCTCCACCAAGCCGACGCGCGCGGTGCGGCTGCTACCGGGATTCGATCAGTTCGTGATGGGACCCGGGACCGAGGACCCGCACGTGATCCCGGCGCACCGTCGATCCGCGGTGAGCACGCAGAGCGGCTGGATCCAGCCCGTCGTGATCGCCGGTGGGATCGTGCGCGGCACGTGGGCGCTCGCCGACGACCGCGTCAGCGTCGCGTGGTTCAAAGAGGGGGGTGCGGTCCCGCGCGCGGCGCTGCGAGCGGAGGCTGAGCGCCTGGGGACGATCGTCGGGCGCACGCTCGCGCTCGCACTCAGGCTCGCGTAGGCGTCACCCGATGATGTAAATGGTGGTGAAGAGGCCGATCCAGACGACGTCGACGAAGTGCCAGTAGATGCTCGCGGCCTCGACGGCGAGATGGCGGTTCGCGGTGAACTGACCGCGCAGGCCACGGTAGAAGCAGATCGCGATGAAGATCACGCCGCCGGTCACGTGAGCGCCGTGGAAGCCCGTGAGGGTGAAGAACACGCCGGCGAAGACGCCATCCTTCGGCAGAAAGCCGAGTCGGGTGTACTCGTAGGCCTGGCCGGCGACGAACGCGATACCCAGGACGAGGGTCGGGATGAGCCACTGGAGCATCCGCCGCCGATCGCCCTTCTTGATCGCGCTCACGGCGAGCTGCATCGTGACGCTCGACGTGACGAGC
>DATJHW010000090.1:0-4417 GCA_035493615.1 Saccharimonadales bacterium (SeqCode)
TACGCCGGGCCAGGCCATCCGCCGGACACCGCCGCGCTCGTCAAGGCGGGCTTCAAGGTGATCATGGACCTCGCCTCGCAGAAGGTGCCGGCCGTCGAGAACTGCACCATCGTCACGAAGAAGTGGGCGACCGATCACAAGGACCTCATGCAGAAATACGTCGACTCGCTCATCCAGGCGATCGTGGCGATGAAGAAGGACAAGGCCGGCACCTTGCCGGTGATGCAGAAGCTCCTGAACGTCACTGACCAGGACGCGCTGTCGCAGACGTACGACTACTACGTGACGGCCATCTTCCCGAATTACCCGGAGGTCACGCCGGACGCGTGGATCTACAGCCGCGACCAGCTGGTCGCGACGAACGCGGCCGTGAAGGGCCTCGATGTGACGAAGGTGATCGACAACTCGTTCGTGAAGGACGCGCAGACCAGGAAGGTCGGCGGCAGCTAGGGCTCACGCAGGGCGCGCCAGACGCGCTCGGCCGTGATCGGTAGCGCCCGGACCCGGGCGCCGCTCGCGTCGTGGACCGCGTTGGCCACGGCCGCGGGCACGCCCGGGTTCACCAGCTCGCCGGCCGATCGCGCGCCGTAGGGGCCGGCGCCGTGGTCGTCGGACAGATGCACGATCCGAAGTGGCGGCACGTCGGCGATGGTCGGCAGCTTGTAATCGCCGAGGTTCGCGGCGCGGACCCGTCCGTCCTCGAGGGCCAGGTCCTCGGTGAGCGCCATCCCGAGCCCGTAGACGAAGCCACCCTCGAGCTGCCCGCGAAGGGCGACCGGGTTGATGACCTGCCCGATGTCGACCGCGAGCACCGCCCGGACCAGGCGCACGGCTCCGGTCTCGCGATCCACGGCAACTTCGATCGCATGGACGCATGCGCCGTTGTCGACCGCCGTCGCGTCGAACGTGGCGGACGCATCGATGCCGTCGCCGGGCCGGAGCGAGCGGGTGACATCGGCGACCGACCGTCCGCCGAGCTTCTCCTTCAGCGCATTCGCCGCGGCGAGCGCCGCGCCACCGTGCACCGGTGTCACCCGGCTGCCGCCGATGCCCGGATCCTGCGGTCCCTCGGTCGACAGGCGGCGCACGCGCACGGTCGCGGGATCGACGCCGAGCGTCGCGGCGACGATCCGTTGGATGAGCGTGTGCTGACCGCCGCCCTGATCCCCCACGCCGGTCAGCGCCTCGATCGTGCCGTCGCGCTCGAGGCGAAGCGAGATCGTGGTGCGCCCGCGGCCGACGTGCCGCACGCCGAGCGCGAACCCGACGCCCCGTCCGGCCATCCGCGGCTGCTCGGCGCCGATCTCGGCGGCCGCCCGATCGAGCAGCGCGCGCAGGTCGGGGCCGTGCCACGGCTCGCCGCTCGTGGTCAGATCACCGGTCGCCGCGAGGTTGCGGCGGCGCAGCTCGAGCGGCGAGAGGCCCAGCTCGCGCGCGATGAGGTCGAGGTGCGACTCGGACGCGAACACGTTCTGCGGCTGCCCGGGCGCGCGCATGTGCCCGCCAGGCACCTGATTCGTATAGACAGTCGCGGCCTCGTGCCGCGCGGCCGGCACCCGGTAGCCCTCGAGGGTCGAGACCCCGCCCTCGACGATGAGCCGGGCCGTCGGTTTCCCCGCGGCGTAGGCGCCACCGTCGAACAGCGCGGCTGATTCGTGCGCGACGATGCGCCCGTCCGCATCGACGCCGGTGCGCAGCCGGATACGTGAGGCGTGCCGCGGGTTCAGCGCGCTGAGCTCGTCCGCGAAGCGCGTGATCGCGCGGACCGGCCGGCCGGTCGCCCTCGCGAGGTGATAGAGCGCGAACTCGTCGGTCGAGAGGCCCTTGCCGCCGAAGTCCCCGCCGATCATCCCGTTGTCGACGACGATCCGCTCCTTAGGCAGGCCCAGGGTCGCGGCCAGCTGATCGCGCAGGTTGAACGGTGCCTTGTTCGTCGAGATGACCCGGACGCGGTCACCCTCGAGCCACACCACCGCGGCGTGCGGCTCGAGCGCGGCCTGATGGATCCGTGGCGTCACAAAGTCGTGCTCGAAGATCCGGGCCGCGCGCCCGAACGCCGCGTCGACGTCGCCGTGCGACTCGACGACGTGGCCCTGATGGTTGGGGTGCGGGACCGCCGGCCGCTCGCCGCGGCCCTCGAGGAATCGGTACGTCGCTGCATCGGGATGCAACACGGGAGCGTCGGGCCGGAGCGCGGCATCCATGTCGAGCAGCGCGGGCAGCTCCTCGTACTCCACGGCGACCAGGCGCGCGGCCTCCTCGGCGAGCTCCCGGGTGTCCGCGGCCACCGCGGCGATCCGGTCGCCGATGAACAACGCGCGGTCCCAGCAGAGCACCGGCCAGTCCTGCAGCCGGCGGCCGAGCCGCTGGCCACGGATGTCGGCACCGGTGATGACCGCGCGCACGCCGGCGAGCGCGCGAGCGCGGCTTGTGTCGACGGAGACGATCCGCGCGTGCGGGTACGGGCTCCGGACGAAGGCCGCCTGCAGGGCTCCGGTCACGTCGAGATCGGCGGTGTACCTCGCGCCGCCCGTCGTCTTCTGCTCGCCGTCGATCCGCCGCTCCGGCCGCTCGAGCAGCGCGGGCCGCTTCATCGGGCCGCGACCGTCGCGCGCAGGCAGTCGGCGAATCCGGCGAGCACTTTATCGGCCTGGCGCGCGATGAGCGGCTGGCCCAGCTCGCCGATCCGGCCGAGGATCGCGACGTCGCTCGACACGCGGAGCTCGGTCGGCCCGTCGCCTGCCAGCGCGAGATCCACGAACGCGCGCACCGCTCCCCCGAGACGCGCGTCTTCGGCGTTCGCCCGGAGCCGCGCGGTCCCGCCTGCCTCATCGCGCGACTCGATCGCGATCGTGCCGGCGAGCGCGAGCCGCACCGGGCCGACGCGGACGTCGAGGATCCCGCCTACCGCGTCACCCTCGGGCACGATGTCGCGCGCCCCGGGAACGCACCGCGCCGCGGCGGGCAGGTCCATCAGAGCGGCCCAGACCTTGGCGCGCGGCGCGTCGACCGTGATCCGGTGATCGAGCTTCACGCGACCGCCCGCAGCGCGCGCGCGGTCCAGACCCCGGCCATCGCGCGCTTGTATTCGGCGCTCCCACGCAGGTCGTCGATCGGGTCCGTCGCCGCGGCGGCGAGAGCCGCGGCTTCGCCGATCGCGGCATCATCCAGCCGGCGGCCGACGAGCGAGCGTTCCGCCTCACGGGCCCGCAGCGGCGTCGGACCCGCTGCGCCAAGGGCGATCCTCGCGTGGGTACAGATGCCGCCCGGGTCGGTGGCCACCACGGCCGCGACCGAGACGGTCGCGTAGTCGTCGAGCGTGCCGGGCAGGAACTTCTGGTACGTCGCGCGCGTGCTCGGCGGAAGCGGCGGTAGCTCGACGCGGAGCAGCAGCTCGGCCGGCTCGAGCACGGTCTCGAACACGTCGACGAACAGCGCGTCGAGCGGGATGCGCCGGGATCCGGTCCCCGATCGCGCGACGGCGACGCCGTCCAGCGCGAGCAGCGTGACCGGCGGGTCCTGCGCCGGGTCGGCGTGGGCCAGATTGCCGCCGAGCGTCGCCTGCTCGCGGATCCGCACCGTCGCCACCGCGGCGAACGTCGCGGCCAGCGCCCCGGCGTGGGCGCTCACCTCCGGCGCGCGCGCGAGCGCGCCGTGCGTGGCGAGGGCACCGAGGGCAACGCCACCATCCGTCGCCTCGATCTGTCGCAGCTCCGTGAGGTGGCGCAGGCCGATCACCCGAGCGGGCCGGACCAGGTCCTGCTTCATGAGGATGACCAGGGCCGTCCCGCCGGCCATCACCAGCGTGTCGTCCGGATCGTCGGCAAGGAGGGCGAGGGCCTCGTCGAGGGTCTCGGGCTCGAGGTACTCGAACGGCCTCATCGGCCGGCGTCCGCGGCGCGAGCCTTGGCGATCGCGCGGGCGATGCCGTAGTAGCCGGTGCACCGGCAGAGGTTCCCCATCTGCCATTCGGTGATCTCAGCCTCGGTCGCGTCCGGCTTTACGCGAAGCAACGCATCCGCCGTCATCAGCTGGCCCGAGGTGCAGATCCCGCACTGGAATCCGCCCTCGGTGATGAACGCCTCTTGGAGCGGCGACACCAGCCCCTCGATCGTGCGCACCGCCGCGCCGTCGACCTGGGTCGCGAGGAGCAGGCAGGCCGACATGGGCAGGCCGTCGACCTGCACCGTGCAGAGGCCGCACACCCCGACCGAGCAGCCGTCCTTCGTGCCGGTCTTGCCCAGGTCGTCGCGCAGGAGATCGACGAGCAGCCGCTCGGCCGGGACCTCGAGATCGACCGGCTCGCCGTTCAGCGTGAAGCGGATGCGGTGCGCGGTCAGAGGTACTTGCGCCCCTCGAGCTTGTCCGGCACGCGGAGCCCGAGGGCGGTGATCTTCGGATCCATCTCGGCGATGTA
>DATJHW010000091.1:0-2914 GCA_035493615.1 Saccharimonadales bacterium (SeqCode)
GCCCGGCAGCCCTTCCCGTTGGCCCACTGCGAGAGCCGCTCGTGGGCGATGCGGATCGCGTCGGGTCCGCCGTGCTGCGCGACGGTCAGCGCGATCCGGCTGATGCCGACGCCGTAGAGTGAGCTCATCGCGCGGTCGAGGAGCTCGCGCGCGCGTTGCGTCTCCCCGCGTGCGGCGTAGAGCTCGGCGAACGCTGCGGAGATGGGACCGATGCGCTGATCTTCCTTCGTGCGGTAGGCGAGCTCGACGAGGTCGTCTCGCGCGTGGCGGGCGACCAGCTCGGCGTCGTCCAGACGTAAGCCGACCGGGATCGCGACGCTCGCGCGCTGGATGCGTATCCACGACAGCTCCGTCGTCGGCGACACGGCGAGCGAATCGCGGAGGTGTTTGCGCGCCCGCTCGTAGTCGCCGACGAGCGCGTCGGCCTCAGCTTCCCCGGCAAGTCCGTACGCCTCCGCATCCGGCACGAAATGTTCTCGGGCGAACCGCCGATGCTCCGCGAACTCTCGGAGCGCGAGGGACGTCTCGCCGGCCCACATCGCGCAGAAGGCGAGGTTGAGCCCGGCGATGACCTTGTTGGGTAGGTCCGAATCCTCGCGCGCCAAACGAATCGCCGCTTCGTGATCGGCGATCATCTCCGTGACGTTGCCGCGCTGCACGTGCGTCTCGGCACGGAAGTTGTGAAATCTCGACCGCGCCAACGTTGTCGGCGTCCCGGTGAAGCGCTCCGCCTGTTCGATGTAGCGCTGCGCGCTTTCGACATCGCCGCGCAACGCGAACAGCCCGATCGTCTCGACGAGCGAGGCGAAGTACAGGGGATGGTCCGGCGTCGAGGCCATCGTCTCGACCGCTCGTAAGCGGCTCTCCAGGGAGGGGTCGGGGTCGGCGAGGTGCCACTGTGCCCGCGCGATCGCGAGCAGCAGCTCGACGACGTTCTTGCGGTCGCCGGCACGCTCGTAGTAGGCCAGACTCTTCTGGTACGCGCGCAATGGGCGCGCCCCGGGGGAGGCGAGGGTCAGTGCGGTGGCAAGCTTTCGGTAAAGAACCGCTTGCGCGTCCCCGCCCTCGGCGACGAATTCCAGGGCACGCTCGTAAAAGCGCACCGCATCGTCGTGCGCCAAGCGGCTCTCCGCGAGATCCCCTGCCTCGATGTTGTAACGGGCGGCGTGCGCCGGTTCGCGCGCCGCCCACCAGTGGTGCGCCAACTCGACGACGCGCTCGGCGCTGTGCGGCAGCGTTTCGAGCTCCTGGGCGATCTGCATGTGGATCGGCCGTGCTTCGTCCCAGAGCAGCTCCTCGTAGAGCGCTTCCCGCACCAGCGCGTGACGGAACACGTAGCTGCCGCGCGCCGCGCGTTCTTCGGTGATCAGCTGCAGGTCGCGGACGTTCCGCAAGAGCGCCGCAACCCGTTCGACGCTCTGGCCCCGCACGCGCGCGAGCATCTCGGCGTCGAACCTGCGGCCGATCGCGGCGGCGTAGCTCAGCGTCACCCGGTCGTCCGGCTCGAGCGCGGCGATCCGCTCGAGCACCAGCGCCCGCAGCGAGAGCGGAAGCTCGATGTCGAGGCCCCGCTGGTGTGACGGGTCGATCGCGTGACGCAGCAGCTCTTCGGCGAAGAGGGGCGAGCCCTCGGCGAGCCGCAGGACTTCCGCGAGCGGGAGTACCGGGAGGCCGCCGTGACCTTCGAGCGCGTCAGCGGCGAGCAAACGCATCTCGGCATCCGAGAGCGACGGCAGCGTGAGCTTCCAGCAAGCGCGCCCCGACAGTTTCGCCAACGCCGACATCAACGGGTGCTGCGCACGCAGCTCGTCGGAACGATACGTGACGAGCAGAACGAGCTTCGCGTCCCCAACGCGTTCCCCGGCATACCGCAAGAACTCGAGCGTCGCGAGGTCGGCCCAATGCGCGTCCTCGATCGCGGCGACGACGGGCGACACCGCGGCGAGGTGACGCAGCGCCTCGATGATCGCTTCGTATTGGCCCCGGCGGTCCTCGCTGCTCTGCAGCGGCGCATCGGTGGGCTGGAGCTCGGGCAAGAGTCGCGCAAGGGCCAGGCGCAGACGCGGGATACCGGCGAGGGCGTCGTGCGCCGAGGCGTTGAGCGCGCGCAGCGCTTCCACGACCGGCCCGAGCGGCGATTGGCTGTGCACGTGACACTCGCCCGCGGCAAAGCGCACTCCGTCGTGCGCGAGACGCTTGCGCACCTCCTCGACGAAGCGCGATTTGCCGATCCCGGCCTCGCCGCCGACGAGCAGCAGCGAGCCGCTTCCGGCCGCGGCGTCACGCACGCGCGCGTCGAGTACGTCAAGCTCCCGTTCTCTGCCGATGAACTGCCGGCAGAAGACCGGCGCGGAGATCATGGCCCCTGCGGACTTCGCCGGGCGCGGGAAGCGCCCCGCGAAACGATGCTTGCTCGCCCGGTGCGCTCACCATGAGCACGTCCGCCAATCGTTCTACCAAGCGCGATCGATTCGGCGCCGCAGCGCATTGAGGAAGAGTCCTAGCTCCGAACGCGGCTTTCGTGCTTTGACATAACGGTGCGTTCCACCATGACCACACGAGGCAAAGCATACTGGCGCAGCGATCGCAGAAGACTTCTGTCGTCCTTTCTCGCGGCGGTGATCCTCCACAGCTTCGCGTTCGGCACCCTGGCGACGTTCGCTCACCTATCGTTGGCGCACAACGCGGAGACGGAAGACGAGCGGCTCATGGTGACGCCGTCGTCGATGCGGATCGAGCACCCTCTCGCTGCACCGCCCCAGCATCGACCCGAAATCGCGCGCGCCTCTCGGGCGCAGCCGCGACCGCCCGATACCTGGACCGCGACGCAAGACCCGGTATCAGCGCCGTCGCAGGGTGCCTCAATCTCGCTGCCCCCGGACTGGCAGAAGCAAGATTACGGGAATATGGCCGC
>DATJHW010000092.1:0-2707 GCA_035493615.1 Saccharimonadales bacterium (SeqCode)
CGTTCCCAGCGCTCGTCGGCCTCGGATCGATCGTCGGCGGTCTCGCGCTCGCCTGGCACGGGGCGGTGGAGCGCGAGGTCATGCCCGCGGCACACGTCACCGACGACCTCATCCAGGCGGGCGCGCTGGTGCTGGTCGGCGGAATCGCCTACGTGCCAAGCTGGCTGGCGTTCCGCGCCCGCGCCACCGCTGAGTCGGCGGTCCGCCGGTTCTACCTGTTCACAGTCGTGTGCCTCGCGCTCATCGCCGGTCTCCCGAGCTGCGTGATCGTCGTGTACAACGCGATCACGCTGATCGCCGGCATCTCGGAATTCGATGCCGGCCGGACGGCGCTCACCTGGGTCGTGCCGGCGCTCGCGCTCGCGGTGATCTTCGTGGCCCATCTGGGGATGCTCCTGCGTGATCAGCGGCTATCGCGCGCGGCCGAAGCCGTGCCGGCCGACCCGCTCCTCGCACTGCTGGAAGAGGTCCGCGCCGGGCGGGTGAGCATCGAGCGGGCGGCCGCGACGATCCGCGGTCCGGTGGCCTAGCGCCCCTCGCCGAGCGCGATCGCGGCCAGGCCGAGGGCCGCCGCGGTCGAGAGCTGCGCGACCTCGCCGGAGCGGAGCTTCGCGAGCGCGTCCCCGAACGGCATGACCAGGAGCTCCTGCTCCTCGTGGTCGCCGCTGTTCGGCTCGCAGACCTTCGCCGCGGCTTTCGCGATGAACGCGTGCATGTAGCCGGAGCCGTAGTTGCCGTCGACGACGTAGCGCCCGAGCGGGAGCCACTCGGAGGATTCGTGGCCGGTCTCCTCGCGCAGCTCGCGCTTCGCGCCGTCGAGCGGCTCCTCGCCCTCCTCGAGGTAGCCCGCCGGCAGCGAGAGCGAGATCGCGTTCACCCCGAGCTTGTACGAGCGCGCGAGGATCGTGCGGCCGCCGTCGAGCAGCGGGACGACGATCGCGAACGACCGCATCGTGATCCAGTTGTAGCCGCGGAGGACCTCGCCATCGGGGAGCTCGACGTCCTGCTCTCCGACGGTGAACCATGGTGGCCGCTCGAGCAGCACGCGCCGCTCGAGGATCCGCCAGGGCTTGATCACGCGACCCGGTACTTCTCCAATTTCTTCCGATCGACGGCAAGGCCCATGCCCGGCCCGGTCGGAACCGCGACCATGCCGTGCTTCGGCTGCGGCAGCGGCTCCTCGAAGATCTCAGCGAGCGGGTTCCCGATCCACATGTGCTCGAGGCGGCTCAAGTTCGGCACCGCTGCCGCCAGGTGCAGCGACGCGAGCTGTGCCAGGCCGCACGAGAACCCGGTGTGCGGCGCGTACTTCACGTTGTGCGCGTGCACGAGCGCGCCCAGCCGCTTCGCGGCGGTGAAGCCGCCGATGCGCGCGATGTCGGGCTGCACGATGTCGATCGCGCGCCGCTGCAGGAGCTCGCGGAACCCGAAGATCCCGAACTCGGACTCGCCGGCGGCGAGCGGGATCGGCTGCGAACGGCGAATGAGCTCGTAGCCGTCGACGTCGTCCGGATAGACCGGCTCCTCGAGGAACCAGAGGTCGTACCGCGCGAGCTCGTGGCACACCTTGATCGCGGTCGCGGCGTCGTACGCGCTGTTCACGTCGGCGCCGATGTCGACCTTGGGGCCGACCGCCTCGCGGATCGCCTTCGTGACCGCGATGTCCCCGCGGTAGCCGTCCCGCGCGGCGTTGCGGCCGAGCTGGATCTTGATCGCGGTGTGGCCGCCGTCGACCTTCTCCCTGGCCTGCTTCGCCATCGCCGCGGCATCGGCCGTGTACACCTTCGAGCCGTAGACCGGCACCGACGCCCGGCCCGCGCCGCCGAGGGCCTTGTACAAGGGGATGCCCTGGGCCTGGGCGAGGATGTCCCAAAGGGCCTGGTCGATCCCGCTCATCCCCTCTTGGACGAACCCGCGGTAGTGGCCCCACGGCCGCAGGAGCGCGAACTGCTCGTCCCAGAGGCCCTCTACGTCGTGCGGATCGCGGCCCTTCACGACGGGCCACAGGAGCTCGCGCACCACGGTGTCGAGGACCTTCGGCGCGCGCCGGGCGATGCACTCGCCCCAGCCGGTGATCCCGTCGTCGGTGGTGACGGCGACGACCATGGCCTTGAACGTCGAGTAATTCCCGGCCCCGAACTCGATGGCCTGGCCCTCGGCCTCGAGGACCCACGTCTCCAGGCGGTCGATCTTCACGCCGCAACCATAGGGAAGTGCAGCCGGGGCTTGCTCGGCTGGCGGGCGCTGCCTTGACAGTCCCGAGCCGCCTTTCTACTCTGTTAGCAGTCGCGCCAGGGGAGTGCCAAGTCCGTTCGGGAAGCCAAAACCCGGCATTCGCCTGGCCAAATCACGCACAAGGTATCGGAGGAAGCACATGCCAGCAGCAGTCGCGGAGAAGCCCACGCTCAAGCTCAGGCTCAAGCCACTCGGTTCGCGCGTCGTGGTGAAGGCGATCGAGCGCGAGGAGATGACCAAGAGCGGTCTCGTCCTCCCGGACACCGCCAAGGAGAAGCCGATGGAGGGCAAGATCCTCGCCGTCGGTCCGGGCGGTCTCGACAAGAACGGCAACAAGACCGAGATGATCCTGAAGGTCGGCGACCGGGTGCTCTACCAGAAGTACGCCGGCACCGAGTTCAAGCTCGACGACGACGAGCTGCTCGTCCTCTCGCAGGACGACGTGCTCGCGCTCATCGAGTCGTAAGGGAAG
>DATJHW010000093.1:0-23556 GCA_035493615.1 Saccharimonadales bacterium (SeqCode)
ACGTCGAACACCACGAACAGCAGGGCGAAGATGTAGAAGTGACTGGGGTAGCGGCCCCATGCCTGCCCGACCGGCTCCTCGCCGGATTCGTAGGTCCGTGACTTCTCGAGCGACGGCTTTCGAGGTGCGACGAGCCGCGAAACCCCGAGCAATACGGTGACGAAGCCGGCGCCGACGAGGAAAAAGGCAAAGACATAGAAATAGGAAAGGTTGTAGTCGGGCACTGCGGCGTAGCGTACGAACGGCCTCACATCGCCGCAAACCGCGGTGAGTTCGCGCGATCGCGTGCCCCAATGGTCCCAGTCGGCGTAACGACATAGCCCTGTTGTGCGGTTGACACATTGTGAGTCGCCGGTTTACGGTGCGCCCGTCCCCGAACGGTCAGTACGCAATGCGTACATGCCCGTCTCCGGGATCGGGTACCGCTGTCGGGCCCGTCGGCGTCTGGGGAGGTCAGAGGTCTTGAGGGCGATGCAGAGTTGGCCGTCGGCCATGCCGTCAGGGCGCATACAGCTCGGGGAGCTTGCTCTGCGGACCGGCCAGACCATCGAGCGCGTCGCACGCCTCAGCACCCGCCACCTCGGGCGTCGCGCGCTGTTCCTGCTCATCAATCTGCTCGTCGCGGCCGTCGTGATGGCGCTCCCGTTCATCGGCGGCGTCGCGGCTCGGCCGGCGGCGCAGGCCTCGGTCTTCACGGCGTCGGTCGGATCGACCGCGCTCGCGCCCGCCGATGCGACGCTGGTCGCCCGCGCGGCGCCACAGGCGCGCGGCCAGACGATCTCGGCGAGTCACGACCCCCGCACGGTCGTGACCGAAGACGCGCAAGCATCGCGGAGCTACACGCTCTCGGCCGCCGACACGCTCTGGACGATCGCGAACTTCTACGGGCTGACCGCTGAGTCGATCGCATTCGCGAACGGGATCACCGACCCCTATCACCTCCAGGTCGGACGCGCGATCGTGATCCCGCCGTCCGACGGCGCGCTGTATACGGTCGCCGACGGCGACACCGTCGAATCCGTGGCCGCGCGATTCAAGGTCGCTCCGGCGGTGATCAAGGACTACAACCGCTTGTGGCTCGAGCCGCAGAACTTCGCCCCTGGGGCGCAGATCTTCGTCCAGAACGCGGTGCTCCCGACGCTGCCCCTGCCACCGCAGGCCGCCGCCACGGTCATCACGCGGCCCGCGATCAGCGCACCCGAGGCGAAGGCCGGCGGGTTCCTCGCCTGGCCGGTGGCCGGCATCATCACCCAGTACATGTGGGCGGGCCACACCGGCGTCGATATCGCCGCGCCCTACGGCACAGGCCTCGCGTCATCGGTCAATGGCGTCATCGATGCGAACGGCTGGGTCGCCGTCGGCGGTCTGCACATCTGCATTCAGGCCGGGAACCTCGAGGAGTGCTACTACCACCTGAGCGCGGCGTACCTCCCAGTCGGCACCCCGGTCACCGCGGGGCAGATCGTCGCCGCGATCGGGCTCACCGGCGTGACGACCGGGCCTCACGTCCACTGGGAGACCAAGATCAACGGGCAGTTCGTGAACCCGCTGGCGGTCCTCCAGCCCTAGGTCGACCGCGCGCGGCTTCCATACTGGGCCGGTGTACCAGGCAGTCCACAGCGATCGATCGGGCCGCGTGTTCGTGTCCGCGGATTACGGCGCGACCGCGCTCGACGGCCGGGCGCCCGTGCCACTCGAGAGCGCGATCGCGGTCCCGGCCGACACCGAGCTCGTCCCGCTCGCCGACCGCGCCGCCATGGGCCTGGACCGGCGAGGCGAGCCGCGGTCCCTGGGCCCGACGCGCTGGGCCGTCGCGGCCCTCCTGCCGCCGGGCTACGTGCGCACCCATCTGCCGTCGATCGACGCGGCGAGCGACGTCGCACCTCTCGAACCCCTGCCCTACTCGGCGGTCGCCGCGGATTCCGCGGGCGAGCTCGTCGTGGCGGCCGCGCAGCTTGGCGCACCGACGGTCGCGAACGCGCAGGACCTCGGACGGGCGATCACGCGCCGGCTCGGCGCCGAGCCTTCGAACAAGCTCCTGCGCCAGCTCGCCCGGTGCGCGCGCGACTACCGCTGTGCCGCCGCGCGCAACGCGTTCCTGGGCCTGGGTGAATGCGCGCTCCCGCTCGGCGCTCCGGCCAACGACGCGGCCGCGCCGCTGGTCGCGCTGCGCCGCCATGACGAGCGCGCGCCACTCGAGCCGAGCGCGTTCAGGGTGACGCCCGCCGACGCCGCGGCGGTGGGGATCGCGCACCTCGCCGCGGGCGGATCGAGCGTGTCGTTCGGCCACGCCTGCGAAGGGGAGCCGCTGGACGCGATCCGCGACGTCGCGGATGCCGTGGCGCGCATCCGCGCCGCGAGCCCAGCCGGCGCGATCGTCCTCCGGACGAGCGGCTCGTCGGCGGCCGCGATCGGACGAGCGGCCGACGCCGGGATCGACCGCGTCGTCGTGCGCCTCGTATCGGCCGCCGGCCCGACGTACGAACAGGTCCATCGTCCGATCGGATTCCGCTGGACCGACGTGCGGGCCGCGCTGCGCGAGGCCGCCGCGCGACGGTGCGCGATCACCGTCGAGCTCCTCTCGCTCCCAGGGCTCAGCGACCGCGAGCGCGAGGCCGGCGCGCTCGTCGCGCTCCTCGGCGAGCTGCCACCCGGCACCGAGCTCCGCCTCGCTGACCTTGCGGCGGATCCCTATGCCCTGCTCGCCACGTTGCCGGCCGCGGCGACGATCGGCATCGCCCGGCTGCTCGAGCGCCTTCGCGCCGATGCCGCGCACGTTCGGCTGGCGGCCTAGAACGTGTTCCTCGACCGAGCGCGCCTGGTCGTCAAGGGCGGCGACGGCGGACGGGGGGTCATCTCGTTCCGCCGCGAGGCGCATGTCCCGCGGGGCGGTCCCGACGGCGGCGACGGCGGCCGCGGCGGCAGCGTCGTGCTGCGCGTCGACAGCGGCATGACGACGCTCTCCGATTTCCGGTTCCGCAGCCGCCTCGAGGCGGAGGACGGCGCGGCCGGCGGTGGCAAGAACAAGAGCGGCCGGGCCGGCGCGGACCTCGTCGTCCGCGTGCCGGAGGGAACGATCGTCGTCGATCGCGCGACCGGAGAGCGCGTCGCCGACCTGATGACGCCCGATGAGGAGATCGTCGTCGCCCGCGGTGGCCAGGGCGGCAAGGGGAACGCACGCTTCGTGTCGAGCACCCGGCGGGTGCCGCGCATCGCGGAGGACGGCTCGCCCGGCGAGTCGCACGAGCTGGATCTCGAGCTGAAGCTCATCGCCGACGTCGGCCTGGTCGGCCTGCCCAACGCGGGAAAGTCCTCGCTGCTCGCCGCCCTCACCCGCGCGACGCCGAAGATCGCGGCCTATCCGTTCACGACGCTCGCACCGAATCTTGGCGTCGCCCGGCTCGAGGATCGCGAGCTCGTGATCGCCGATATCCCGGGGCTCATCGAGGGCGCCCACACCGGCGCCGGGCTCGGCGAGGAGTTCCTCCGCCATATCGAGCGCACCCGGCTCATCGTCCATGTCGTCGATCTCGCCCTCGAGGACCCGATCGCCGACATCGCCGTGGTCGACGCGGAGCTCTCGGCGTACGGACAGGGCCTCATGGAGCGGAGGCGGCTCTTCGCCCTCAACAAGCTCGACCTGTTCGAGGCCCGGGAGCGCGCTGTTGCCGTGACCAAGCGCCTCGGGACCGACGCCATCGCGGTCTCGGCGCTCACCGGCGAGCACATCCCCGACTTGCTCAAGCGGATCTTCGCGGCCTGCGCGCCCCGCGAGGTCGTCGCCAGCCGGGCCGTTGGCGAGCGGCGGATCGTGTTCGCCGGCGGCGGCCGCGACTGGACCGTGAAGAAGGAGCGCGATGGGTTCCGGGTCAGCGGCGACCGTGTCGAGCGGCTCGCGACGGGCATCGACTGGGAGAGCCCGGACGCAGCGGCGTACTTCCAGCTGCTGCTGCAGAAGAACGGCGTCGAGAAGGAGCTGCGACGGCTCGGCGTGCGGAGCGGCGACACCGTTCACATCGGCTCGAAGGTGCTCGAGTGGACGGAGGGCGGCACGGCATGAGGCTCGGTGTCTTCGGCGGCACGTTCGACCCGGTCCACGTCGGCCACCTCGCGATCGCGAACGCGGCGTGCGAGTCCGTGCCGCTCGATCGGGTCCTGTTCGTGCCCGCGCGGCGCTCACCCCTGAAGGAGCGCGGACCGGTCGCGGGCGAGGCCGATCGGCTGCGGATGCTCGAGCTCGCCGTCGCGGGCGAGCCGCGCTTCGCCGTCTCGCGGATCGAGCTCGATCGCGAGGGCCCGTCCTACACGGTCGACACGCTCGAGCGCCTCTCCGGGACCGACGAGCTGTTCCTGATCATGGGCAGCGACGCGATCGCGGACCTTCCGCGATGGAAGGATCCCGGCCGCATCGCGAAGCTCGCGACGCTCGTCGTCGCCGAGCGGCCCGGGGCACCCGAGCGCGTCGGCGATGCGCCGACCATCGTGTTCGACGCGCCGCGACTGGACATCAGCTCGCGCGAGCTGCGCGCCAGGGCCGCCCGCGGCCTGTCGCTGCGATACCTTGTTCCGGAGCCCGCGTGGCAATACCTCGAGGCGCGCGGGCTCTACCGCACGGAGGGATCGACGTCGCGAACGACCTGAGCCCGCGAGCGCTCGCAGACCTCGTCGTCGAAGCGGCGAGCGACAAGAAGGCCGAGGACATCCTCGTCATGAACGTGTCCGAGGTCACGACGATCGCGGACCTGTTCATCCTGTGCAGCGGACGCGGCGAGCGGCAGGTCCAGGCGATCTCCGACGGCATCGTCGAGCGCGCCAAGGCCGCCGGCCGCATGCCGGTGGGCGTGGAGGGCTATGGGGAGGGCCGGTGGATCCTCATCGACCTCGGCGACGTGATCGTGCACGCGTTCGTGCCCGAGGAGCGCGATCTGTACAACCTCGAGCGGCTGTGGGGCGACGCGCCGGTCGTGCTCAAGATCGAGTGACGCGCTAGACGCGCTGCTGTCTCGCGGGCCGTGCGCGCTTTTGCCGGAGCGCGGACCACCGCCACCACACGATCCCGTAGACGATCACGCCGATGACGCCTGATAGGAGGTCGTTCATCTGATCCTGCAGGTCTCGAACGTTGTGCGTGCCGAGCAGGACGTCGCCGTAGAACTCCTGGATCTCGAGGACCACGTGGAACAGCGTGGCGAGCCCGATGCCGGTGAGGATCGGGAAGCCGAACGCGCCCGCGATCACGATCGCGAGCGCGCCGGGCCCGTGGGAATGCGGGATGTGGTCCCACTCGAGCCACGCGTTGTACAGGTTGAGCGAGTTGCCGAGCATGTCGACGAAGAAGATCGAGAGGTACAGGTCGTCGTACCACCACGGGTACTCGTGCCACTGCCGTTTGCGGTAGCGGAGCTTCCAGAACAGCGGGAACAGCATCGCGAATCCGAATGAGATGATCACGTCGCGCGGGCCGAGCGACTTGCCGGCGTAGCGCTGATCGCCGCCGTTCACGATCGCGTCGACGCTCATCGCCAGGATCCCGAGTCGCAGCGCGGCGTTGACGAGCGCGCCCGCGGGCGCGTGAGTCCGGCCGAGGTACGGAACACGGGAGAGGGCGCGGCTACCTGCCACGGCGCGAGCGGATGCAGGTGCCATGCCCGCGAGGCCGTACACTCCAACTCTCGGTGAGCGCATTTCCTCGATTTTCCGGCCGCCCATCGCCCCCGCTCGGGGCTGTAGCTCAGTTGGTAGAGCGCTTGAATCGCACTCAAGAGGTCAGGGGTTCGAATCCCCTCAGCTCCACCGAATCAGGAGGCCGTCCGCGGGAGCTTGCTCACGCAGGACGGCCGACGACATTCAGGAAGACGCGAGCGGCGCAGCCCCGGGCGGCTTACAAGGCCAGAGGACGCACAGTGTTCGGAGCCGAAGAGATGTCCACGCGCCCAATCGTCCAATGAGAGACTTCAGCAGCGATCCCGACCGGCAGGCGAACATCGCGTTCGCGCTCATCGTGCTCGGGATCATCTTCGTCGGCGGGCTCACGATCTGGCTCTTCTATGGAGCGCAGTTCTAGGCACCGCACGCGATTAGGGGGAGCGAATGGCCACGCCGCATCTGCAGAACTACATCGACGGCCGCTGGACCGACTCGGCCAGCGGCGAAGCGTTCGAGGACCTCGACCCGGCCACCGGCCAGCTCATCGCAACGGCGACGAAGTCGGCGAAGGCCGACGTCGACCGGGCCGTGGATGCCGCGCGGCGCGCATTCGAATCGTGGCGCCTGTATCCCGCGCCGAAGCGCGGCGAGATCCTCTATCGGGCCGGCGAGCTGATGCTCCAGCGCAAGGACCAGCTCGCCCGCGAGATGACCAGCGAGATGGGCAAGGTCCTGGCGGAGGCCCGCGGCGACGTCCAGGAGGGCATCGACATGACCTACTACACCGCCGGTGAGGGCCGCCGCCAGTTCGGTGACGTGGTGCCGGCCGAGCTACCCAACAAGTGGGCGATGTCGATGCGCGCTCCGCTCGGCGTCGTGGCCGCGATCACGCCGTGGAACTTCCCGTTCGCGATCCCGACCTGGAAGATCATGCCCGCCCTCGTCCTCGGGAACGCGGTCGTGTTCAAGCCCGCCTCGTATACCCCGATGCTCGCCGTGCGCCTCGTCGAGCTCCTCGAGGAGGCTGGACTGCCGAAGGGCGTGCTGAATCTCGTCCTCGGGCCGGGCGGCGCGCTCGGCGACGCGCTTGTCACGCATCAGGGTGTCGACCTCGTGTCGTTCACGGGCTCGAGCGATGTCGGCTCGCACATCAGCGAGATCGCCGGGAAGCAGCTCAAGCGCGTGTCGGCGGAGCTCGGCGGGAAGAACGCGATCGTGGTGATGGAGGACGCCGATCTGGACCTCGCCCTCGAGGGGATCGTATGGTCCGCCTTCGGGACGTCGGGCCAGCGCTGCACGGCGGCATCGCGCGTGATCACGAATCGCGCGGTCGCGAACGAGCTCATCGATCGGCTCGTGTCGCGGGCCAACAAGATGAAGATGGGCCACGGCCTCGACGCGGGCACTGACCTCGGGCCGGTCATCTCGAGCGACGCGCAGCAGAAGGTCCACAGCTACATCCCGATCGCCGAGAAGGAAGGCGCCACGGTCGCGGCGGGCGGGCGGATCCCGACCGACGGCGCGCTCGGGAAGGGCTTCTTCCACGAGCCCACGGTGCTCGTTGACGTGAAGCCGAACATGCGGGTCGCGCAGGAGGAGATCTTCGGCCCGGTGACCGCGGTGATCGAGGTGAAGGACATCGATGAGGCCATCCGCGTGGTGAACTCGACCAAGTACGGCCTCTCGTGCTCGATCTTCACCAAGAACGTCAACAACGCGTTCCGGTTCATGCGTGACGCGGACACCGGGCTCGTGTACGTGAACGCGGGCACCATCGGCGCGGAGATCCAGCTCCCGTTCGGGGGCACCAAGTCGACCGGGAACGGCCATCGCGAAGCCGGTCGCGCGGCGCTCGACGTGTACGCCGAGTGGAAGTCCATCTACGTCGACTTCTCCGGGAAGCTCCAGCGGGCGCAGATGGACGACGCGAACTCTCCCGGCTAGGCCGGCAGCGTGAACACGATCCGGGTGCCCTGACCGGGAGCGCTCTCGGCGCGGATGGCCCCGCCGTGGGCCTCGACGAGCCCTTTCGCGATCGCAAGGCCGAGTCCGGCGCCCGGTGAGTCCGTCGATTTGCTGAAGCGGTCGAAGATCCCGGCGACGGCGTCCGGCGCGATGCCCGTCCCGGTGTCGCGCACCGTGACCTCGACCTGCCCGCCGGCCCGGCGCAGGTCGATCCCGACCGTCCCGCCCGCGGGCGTGTAGCGCAGCGCGTTCGAGACGAGGTTCGTAAGGACCTCCCGGATGCGGACCGGGTCGGCGTCGATCGTGGCCGGACCGTCGGCGGTCGAGGCCAGTGCGACGCCGGTCCGTTGCGCCTGATCGGAGAACGACCGGACCACGTCGCGCGCGATCGACGCGAGGTCGACCGGCTCCCGGTGCAGCGCCAGCGCCCCGCTCTCGGCCAGCGAGAGGGTGCGCAGATCGTCGATGAGCCGGGCGAGCACCTTGGTCTCCTCGAGGAGCGTCGCGATGTGCTCGCGATCGAGCGGCCGGACACCATCGAGGAGCGCCTCGACGTTGCCCTGCATGACCGTGAGCGGCGTCCGCAGCTCGTGGGTCACGTCAGCGAGGAGCTGCTTGCGCTGAGACTCGTTCGCCTGAAGCCGGGCGGTCATCGCGTTGAACGCGTGCGCGAGCGACCGCATCTCGCGCGGGCCCCGCTCGGCCACCCGGGCGTCGTAGCCACCGGCCTCGACCCGACCGGCGGCCTCGATGAGGTCGCCCACCGGCGTGGCGAAATTGCGGAACGTCCTGCCCAGCAGGACGAGGATGACGATGATCACGAGCGGCACGAAGAAGAACGACGGCGCCCCGGGATGATCGAACACCGGGGGCTGGCCCTCGGGGCGGACGAACCCGATGGCACCGGCGAGCGCCCAGAACACCGTGAACGCCCCCGTGATCGCGAGAAGGAGGACCGTCAGGAACAGGAAGAACATCCGGCGGTACCAGCGGCGCTGCATCGCCGTCGCGCGCGGATGCCGCGGCGGCGGGAACGGCTCGGTCTCGGGCCACCACGGCGGCCGGCTCTCGTAGCCGCGCCAGCCGGTCATCGGTCATCGTCCCGGAACCGGTAGCCCACGCCATGGACGGTCTGGACGTACCGCGGGTCGCGCGGATCGGATTCGAGCTTGCGCCGGATGTTCTTCACGTGCGCGTCGATCGCGCGCTCGTACGACTCGAACGCGACCCCGTGCACCGCGTCGAGCAGCTGAGACCGCGTGAACACCCGGCCCGGCTCGCGCGCGAGCGCGGCGAGCAGCTGGAATTCGGTCGCGGTGAGCTCGACATCGCGGTCGGCTGCCCGCACACGCATTCGCGGCACATCGAGCGTCACGTCGGAGGCCCGGATGATGTCGGACGGTGGGACCGGTCGCTCGATGCGTCGGAGCACCGCGCGCACGCGCGCGACGAGCTCCTTCGGGCTGAACGGCTTGGTGACGTAGTCGTCGGCGCCGAGCTCGAGGCCGACGAGCTTGTCGGTCTCATCGGAGCGACCGCTCAGGATGACGATCGGCACGTTCGAATTGCGCCGGAGGGCCCGTGCTACGTCGAGGCCGTCGAGCTTGGGCAGGCCGAGGTCCAGCACGATGAGATCCGGCGCGTCGGTCCGGGCGCGGGTGAGCGCCTCCGATCCGTCGAAGGCGCTCACGACCGCGAAGCCGGCGTGCTCGAGGTAATCGCGGGCAAGCTCGACGATCTTCGGTTCGTCGTCGACGACGAGGATCGTCTTCATGCCGCGGATGCTACTGACGCGGCGGTGCCGAGCGGTCGGTCGGGACCGATGCCTCGCCGTGGGCCCGCTTGTGCCAGTCCTCGAACCGGTTCGGGACGCCGTGCTCGTCGCTATACCAGCCGCGGTGGCCGTAGCCACGCCCGCCGCCGATGAGCGCGCGCATCAGCGCGAAGAACAGGAAGAGGCCGAGGATCGGGAACAGGAAGCCGAACGGGAAGAATCCGAAACCCCAGCCGTACGGACGGCCGTAGTAAGCGACCGCCGGAGCGGTGCCGCCGGTGGCCGGGACGACCACCTGCGCGGCGCCCTGGGCGACGCCGGCGTCATATGCGCCGACGGCGATCGCGCCACCGAGAACGACGATGAGGATCGCGATGAAGATACCTCGCGCGTACATGGATCACTCCTTTTTGGCATCTCTTGATGCATCGTGAACGTTGGACTCGTGATGTGGAGCGTTCGTGAACGCGGGACGGAGGCCTAACGCAGCACGCTGACCAGCCACCGAACGGCCGCGTCGATCGCCTCGGGCTCGTGGCTGCCGTACTCGTGGCCGGCGCCGCGCAACACCACGAGGTCGACCCGCGGGTTCTGGCCGGCGATGCGCTCGAGCACCGCGAGCGGCCCGAGCTCGTCGCGGTCGCCCTGGACCACGAGCACCGGGCACGCGAGGGCGAGCAGCGCGGACTCGTCCGCGGGACGCGGCCGGGCCGGCGGGGAGATCGGGTGACCGAGGATGACGAGAGCATCGGGCGGCTCCTCGGCGGCGAGGAACGCGCACATCCGTCCGCCGAACGATCGCCCGACGAGCGCGATCGGCCTACCCGCTCGCCGGACGAGCGCGTCACGGGCCGCGCGCAGCTCCTGCTTCTCCGTGACGTAGCTGCGGCTGGGCCGCTTCGTCGAGAACGTGATGCGCGATGTGGCGATGCCCTCGGCCTCCAGCCGCGCGGCGAGCCGCCTCAGCAGCGGCTGTTCGGCCGTGCCACCGTACCCGGGCGCCAGGACCGCGCAGGTCATTTCTTCTTCGCAGGGGCTCCGCGCCTTCCACCCCCTGATGCGGCCCCCGTCTTCGTCGCCGCGCCGGTCGTGAATGCCTTCGCCGGCAGCTTCTGCGCGAGCTTGAGCGCGGGGGCCAGCAGGTCGCCGACCGCCGCGAGTCGATCGGGCAGGTTCGCGATCGTGAACGCGTCGGGCCGGCCGAGTTCTGCGATCTCGTCCCACCGCAGCGGCGCGCTGACCGGCGCTCGGCGGATCGGCCGCACGCTATAGGGGCCCGCGGTGGTCTTGCCGCGCACGTTCTGCAGGTAGTCGACGTAGATCCCGCGGCGTTCCTTCTTGGCGAAGGTCAACGTCACGAGCTTCGGCGCCTTCTGCTGCGCGGCCTTGCCGACCTGCTCGACGAACCCGCGCGACTCCTCGAACGAGTAGCGCCGCGCGATCGGAACGAGCACATGGATGCCGCGTGAGCCGGTCGTCTTCGGGAACCCCTCGAGGTCGATCGAGTGGAGGATGTCGCGAACGATGAGCGCGGTCTCCTTCACCTGGGCCCAGGTCGAGCCGGCCGCGGGATCGAGGTCGATCATCGCGAAGTCCGGATTGTCGGGCTTGTCGATGCGCGAGAGCCACGGATGGATCTCGATGGCCGTGTAGTTCGCCATCCAGACGAGCGTCGCGAGGTCGTTGCCGAGGACGTAATCGATGCCCCCTTCGCGATCGGCGGCCATATCCGTCCAGCTCTTGATCCAGCGCGGCGTGAAGCTCGGTTTGTCCTTCTGGTAGAAGCTCGGCCCGCTGATCCCATCGGGGAACGGCTTCAATGTGAGCGGGCGATCGCGGATCACGGGCACGAGGTACGGCGAGACCTCGGTGTAGTACTTGATCAGGTCGGCCTTCGTGTAGCCGTCCTCGGGGAACAGCACCTTCTCGAGGTTCGTCAGCTTGATGTCGCGCCCGTCGATCTTCAGGACCGCCGGCGTTCGCGCCTTCGCCGCCACTGGCACCACCTCCGCCGGCGCGTCGGTGCGCGCGGCCCGCTCGGCGCTGCGCTGCGCCTCCCTGGCCGACGCGGCAATCTCCTGGCCAGTGCACTCCTTCGGATCCACGTCCGAGCGAAGGCCGAGGTAGACGGGATGGCGGAGGGTGCCGTCGCGGGTCAGCTCCGCGTACCGGACCTCGCAGACCAGATCCGGGAAGCACCACGTCGCGGGTTGATTCACCTTGGGCGCGACCGCGAACGGCGAGGTCGGGGCCTGGTGCTCCTTCAGCGTACCGAGCAGATCGCGGAGCGTGCGGTCGTCGAAGCCAGTGCCGACGTGGCCGACCGGGATGAGCTTCCCGTCGCGATAGATGCCCACGATGAGCGCGCCGAGCGTCGAGTGGCGGTCGCCCTGGCCCGCGGTCCAGCCGCCGACGACGCAGTCCATCGCCTTGAACGCCTTCACCTTCACCCACGCGGCCGACCGGCCGCTCGCGTACGGCGCGTCCAGCCGCTTCGCGACGATGCCCTCGAGCCCCTGCTCGCGGACCGCGTTGAACAGCGCGATGCCCGATCCCGGAAAGCCCTCCGACAGCCGGATGGCGCCCATCGGCTCGAGCGCCGCCTCGAGCCGCTGCCGCCGCTCGCGGAGCGGACGGCGGGTCAGGTCCTCGCCGTCGAGATAGAGGAGATCGAAGACCTCGTAGATGATCGGCACGGTCTTCCGCAGCCGGCTCACGGCGCTCTCGTCACGCTGGTGCATCCGAGGCTGCAGCCGCTGGAACGACGGCACGCCGTTGGCGTCGAGCGCGACGACCTCGCCATCGAGGATCGCCTGATAGCCGCCGGTGAGCGCCTCGGCCGCGGCGTGCGCCTCGGGATATTGCTTCGTGCAGTCGAGCAGGTTGCGCGTCTGCAGCCGGACCTCACCGCCGTCGACGAACGCGAGCGTGCGCACGCCGTCCCACTTCGCCTCGTACGTGAACTGCGGCGAGTCGAACGGCTCGTCGGCGGTGATCGCGAGCATCGGCTCGATCTTGCGGTCGAGCGGGTAGTCCGTGGGTGGCGCGCCGTGCATGATCATCAGCCAGTCACGGCCCTCGTGCGCGGTGGTCTGCACGATCACGTACTCGCCGGTCAGGCGGGTGCCGTGGAACTGGATCTTGTACTCGCCGCCCTTGGCGCCGGAGCCCGGCTTCTCGAGCAGCAGGTCGTACGTCCCCTGGTCCCAGATGGTCATCGTCCCCGCGCCGTAGCCGTCGGGGATGACGCCGTGGAACGTGAGGTACTCGATCGGATGGTCCTCGGTGTGGACCGCGAGGCGGCGCTTGCCGGCCACGAGCGGCGGCCCCTGCGGCACGGCGAACGACGCGAGCACCCCGCGCATCTCGAGCCGCACGTCCCAGTGAAGCCGCGTCGCGTGATGCCGGTGCACGACGTAGCGGGGCCGGGCCGGCGCCGCCTGCAGCGTGCCCTTCGGCTCAGGGGTCTTCTTGAAATCCCGCTTCTTCTGGTATTCGGTCAGACTCACGGCCTACGCATTGTCAGGGGAGGAGCCCATGTCGTCGTTCACCGATCTCGCCGACACCTTCCTGCAGGAGGAGTTCGCCGAGTCCCCGGTGCTCGCGAGCAGCCTCGGCCTCACCGCCTACGACGAGCGACTCGACGATCTCTCGTCGGACGCCTTCCGGCGCCACGAGGAGCGGTCGAGCGCCTGGCTCGAGCGGTTCCGCGCGCTCCCGGATGACACCTTGTCGCCGGACGAGCGGATCGACCGCGATCTTGCGACGTCGATCCTCCGCGGGCGCGAGCTGGTCGCGCCGCAGCGCACCTGGCAGAAGCAGCCGGCGACCTATCTGAACCCCGGCTTGCAGGGCGTGTTCTCGCTGTTCCTCCACCGGCTCCGTCCGGAGAAGGACCTCGCCGACGCGGCGCGCGCGAGGCTCGCCGAGGTGCCACGCGCGCTGCGCCAGGGCATCGACAACCTCGACTTCACGATCGTCCCCCGCATCTACGTCGACCGGGCCATCGGGCAGGCTCGCGCGGCGGCGAAGTACGCGCGTGAGCTCGTCCCGCAGGAGGTGAAGGATCCGGCCGCGCGCGAGGGGCTCGCCGCCATCGGCGGGGAGGCCGGCGACGCGTTCGAGGCGTTCGCGGCGTTCCTGCAGGAGAAGAAGGAGAAGGCCGCCGGCGATTACGCCGTCGGCGACGCGCTCTACAGCGCACTCCTCCGCGAGAAGGAGCTGCTCCCCTACGACGCGCGCGCCCTGCGGGAGCGCGGTCGCGAGCAGTACGACCTCCTGGCCGCCGAGGCGCGCCGGATCGCGAAGGAGATCTCGGGCAGCGAGGACTGGGCCGGACTCCTGGAGAAGCTCAACCGCGTGCATGCGCCGACGCCCGACGCGATGCGCGACGAATACGCCGAGTGGACCGAGCGGGCGCGCTCGTTCCTCCGCGACACCGGCCTGGTGACGCTGCCGCGCGGCGAGACCTGCACGGTCGAGCCGTCGCCGCCGTTCCAGCGGCCGATCCTCGCGGTCGCCTCGTACAACCGGCCGCCGGCGTTCAGCGATTCGCTCGCCGGCCACTTCTTCGTCCCGTATCCACCGGACAACACGCCGCCGGAAGAGGTGCAGAAGCGCCTCGAGGGGAACTGCAGCGCGGGCATCCCGACGACCGCCGTGCACGAGGCCTATCCCGGACATCACTGGCACCTCGTGATGGCCCACTTCAACCCATCGAAGCTGCGGCAGGTCTTCAACACGCCGTACTTCTCGGAAGGCTGGGCGCTCTACGCGGAGCGGGTCATGCGCGAGCAGGGCTTCTTCACCGACCCGAAGCACGTCCTCTACCAGTACGAGGCCACGATCTTCCGCGCGGCGCGGATCATCGTCGACACCAGCCTTCATCTCGGCGAAATGACCTTCGACGAGGCCGTGAGATTCATGGTCGAAAAGGGGAACCTCACCGAGCCCAACGCCCGCGCCGAGGTGGGCCGCTACTGCTCGTGGCCGACGCAGGCGTCCGCCTACCTCACCGGCATGCTCGAGATCGTCGACGTCCGGACCCGCTGGCTCGCGAAGCGGGGTCAGGCCGACATCGCGGCCCTCCGCGAGTTCCACGACAAGCTGACCTCGAGCGGCGCGATGCCCACGAGCCTGGCGGAGCGCGCGCTGGCGACCTAGATGGAGCGGGTCCTCGCGATCGCCGCGATCGCGCTGGTCGTCTGGATCGGATTCATCGTCCTGCTCGTCGCCCTCGGCCGCCGCGCGCTCGCCCGTGAGCTCGCCACGCTCGTCCCGAATCTGACCCGGCTCTTCGCCGGCCTGGTGCGCGATCCGCGGGTGCCGCTCCGAGCCAAGATCGTGCTCGGCGCGACCGCGCTCTACCTCGCGATGCCGATCGACGTCATTCCGGACTTCGTGCCGGTCGCCGGCTCGCTCGACGATGCGATCGTCGCGGCGTTCGCGCTGCGTTTCGTGGTGCGGGCGTCGTCCCCGGAGATCGTGGCCGAGCACTGGCCCGGCGACCCGGCGACCCTGCGCCGGATCCTCTGGCTCGCGCGCGCCTAAGGCCCTCCTGCGCTTGCCCACGTGCCCACTTGACCACTTGACCACTTGACCACTTGACCGGGGGCTGTACGCTGCGCGCTGCAGGCTGCGCGACAGAGGGCGGAGGTGAGCGGAGTGCCACGGTCGATCTGGAAGGGCTCGATGCAGTTCGGGATGGTGAACATCCCGGTGCGGCTGTACCTCGCGACCGAGAGCTCCTCGAAGGTCTCGTTCCACCTCCTCTGCCCCGACCACAAGTCGCGCATCAAGAACAAGCGCTGGTGCCCCGAAGGGGATCACGAGGTCGCCTGGGGTGACGTCGTCCGGGGCTACGAGTACGAGAAGGGCAGCTACGTGATCCTCACCGACGAGGACCTCGAGAAGCTGCCGCTCGAATCGAGCAAGGCGATCGACATCACCGGATTCATCAAGGACGAGGAGCTGCCGGGATCGCTCTACTACCAGAGCGCCTACTACCTCGAGCCCGAGAAGTCGGCCCAGAAGCCCTACGCCCTGATGAAGAAGACACTCGAGAAGACCGGGCAGATCGCGATCGCGAAATTCGCGCTCCGCGACCGTGAACGGCTCGTGTCCGTGCGCTCGCTCGACGGCGCCATGGTGATGAACACCCTGCACTGGCCCGACGAGATCCGGAACACCGAGGACCTCGAGCTGCCGACCGACGTCAAGGTCTCGCCGGCCGAGCTGAAGATGGCCGAGAACCTCGTCGGGATGATGGCCATGGAGTTCGACCCGTCCGAGTTCCGCGACGAGTACAAGAAGGCGCTCGAGAAGGTCGTCGAGGCGAAGGTCGAGGGCCGCGAGGACCTCGTCGAGGCGCCGGAGCCCGAGGCCGAGACGACCGTCGTCGACCTCATGTCCGCCCTCAAGGCGTCCGTCGCGAAGGCGAAGGAAGAAGAGAAGAAGGGCGGCCGCGCGAGCCGCGGCGGTCATGAGTCGCTGGTGCACAAGAAGACGGCCGCGAAGGAAAAGACGGCGCGTAGGAAGGCGTCCTAGCGGCGGGATAGCCGCAAGCGCGGGTCGCATACTCGACCAGTGAGCAGAGCGACCCGCGGCGGATCCGACCATCCGACGCTCCTCGACCCGCCGGCAGCTCAGAGCGCCCTGCCGCGAACGCTCGCGCCGATGCGGCCGCGCCTCGCCGCGCAAGGCTTCAACTCGCCGGACCATCTCTTCGAGCTGAAGTGGGACGGCATCCGCGCGCTCGTGTCGCGCGACCGCGCCGGGCTACGGATCGTCGACCGGAACGACGGTGACCTGCTGCCGGCGATCCCCGAGCTTCGGACGCTGCGGCTTCCCGAGGGGACGTTGCTGGATGGCGAGATCATCGTGTGCGACTCGCGTGGCCGGCCGAGCTACGACCTGCTGGTCGGCCGGCTCGGCCCGAAGGCGTCGAACCGCGGCAAGGGCCCGCTGTTCGTCGCGTTCGACCTGCTCTACGACGAGGGCAAGCCGCTCCTCGGACTGCCGCTGGAGCGGCGCCGCGAGCGGCTCCTCGGGCGCGGGCTGCCCCAGAAGGGGCTCGTGGTGCCCGAGCATCTCGAGAACGACGGCGAGCCGTTCCTCGAGGTGGTGGCGGAGTACGAGCTCGAAGGGGTCGTGGCGAAGCGCCGCGACGGCAGGTACGTGCCGGGAACGCGCAGCGCCGACTGGCTGAAGTGCCTGGTCTCGCCACGCGCCGACGTGGTCATCGGCGGGCTCGTGCTGGACGACCGGCGCGGCGCGCGGGCATTGCTCTGCGGGTGGACGAACGACAACGGCGCCCTCACCTATGCCGGCGAGGCCTACGTCCCGCCGTATCTCGGCGAGTGGGTGGACGCCGCGACGCGCAGCTTCCGCACCGACGGCTCGCCGTTCCTCGGCCCGTTCCCGCTGCGCCCGGGGATGGTGTGGCTGCGCCCGAGGCTCGTCGCCATCGTCGACCACGAGACCGTCGAGCGCGGCGTGCTGGTCGACGCGCGATTCCGGGCCCTTCGCTTCGACGCGCGGCTGGACGATTGCCGGATCGAAGAGCCGGTGGAGGTGCCCGAATATCCACCGACCGGCGGCCCGGACCGGCCCAGGCTCATCCTCCTCCACGCGCTGCCGTTCAAATTCGATTAGGCACGCGGCCTCGCGCTACAATCGGAAAAACCCCGGAGGTCAGCGCCCGTGCCGAAGTTCGTGTTCGTGACCGGAGGGGTCACCTCCTCCCTTGGCAAGGGCATCACCGCCGCGTCGCTCGGTCGCATCCTCGCGGCCCGCGGTCTCTCCGTCGCATCACTGAAGATGGACCCGTACCTCAACGTCGATCCCGGGACGATGTCGCCGTACCAGCACGGCGAGGTCTTCGTCACGGAGGACGGTGCGGAGACCGACCTCGACCTCGGACACTACGAGCGGTTCATCGACCGCAACGTGACCCGGGCGTCCAACCTCACGACCGGCCAGATCTACAACGCCGTGATCGCGAAGGAGCGCCGCGGCGACTACCTCGGCGCGACGGTGCAGGTCATCCCCCACGTGACCAACGAGATCAAGTCGCGGATCCACCGCGTCGCGCGCGAGGCGCAGGCCGAGGTCGTGGTGGTCGAGGTCGGCGGCACGGTCGGCGACATCGAATCGCTGCCGTACCTCGAGGCGATCCGGCAGTTCCGGAACGACGTCGGGCGCCAGAACGTCATGTACATCCACCTCACGCTGCTCCCGCGCGTCGTCGGCGGCGAGTTGAAGACGAAGCCGACGCAGCACTCGGTCAAGGAGCTGCGGTCCATCGGCATCCAGCCCGACGTGATCATCGCCCGGGCCGACGTGCCGATCGACGACGAGCTCCGCGAGAAGATCGCACTGTTCTGCGACGTGAAGATCGACAACGTCGTGTCGGAGCCCGACGCCTGGTCCATCTACGCCGTGCCGCTCATGCTCGAGGAATCCGGCGTCGGGAAGATCGTCGTAGAGGAGCTCGGGTTGACCGAGCGCGCGACGGAGCCCGACCTGCGGGAGTGGCAGGCCCTGGTCGAGAGCATCAAGACCGCGCGCATCCCGCTCGAGATCGGGCTCGTCGGCAAGTACATCGAGCTCCGCGACGCGTACCTCTCGGTGGCCGAGTCGATCCGGCACGCGAGCTGGGCCGCGGGCTGCGACGTCCGGATCCGCTGGATCGACAGCGAGAAGCTGGAGCACGGCGGCGACACCGAGCCGCTCATCGGCCTCGATGGGATCGTCATCCCGGGCGGATTCGGTTACCGGGGTATCGAGGGAAAGGTCCAGGCCGCGCGGTTCGGCCGCCAGCAGCTGATCCCGACCCTCGGCCTGTGCATGGGCATGCAGTGCATGGTCATCGAGCTCGCCCGGACCGCGCTCGGGACGGATGATGCGAACTCCACGGAGTTCGACGCGTTCACGCCGCACCCGGTCATCGACCTGCTGCCCGAGCAGCGCGACGTGAACGACAAGGGCGGCACCATGCGCCTCGGGTCGTACCCCTGCGTCCTGGCCGAGGGCTCGCTCGCCCACCGCGCGTACCGCCAGCCGATCGTGCTCGAGCGGCACCGGCACCGCTGGGAATTCAACAACGCGTACCGGGAGCTGCTCGGCAACCACGGCATGCGCTTCAGCGGCCTCTCGCCCGACGGCCGGCTGGTCGAGATCTGCGAGCTCGAAGGACACCCGTTCTACCTCGGGACGCAGTACCACCCGGAATTCCGCTCGCGGCCGAACCGGCCGCATCCGCTGTTCGTGTCGTTCATCCAATCCGCGCTCGAATATGCGCGGGCGAGCGGCAGGGCCGAAGCGCGGGCACCGCACCTGCAGGAGACCCCGGCATGAAGCTGTTCCTCGATACCGCGGAGTTCGACGAGATCAAGCAGGGGGTCGACTGGGGCGTCGTCGACGGCGTCACGACGAACCCGACGCTCATCGCGAAGGCCGGGCAGGACCACGAGACCCAGGTGAAGAAGATCTGCGGGATCGTGGGGAACGTCTCGGCCGAGGTCGTCAGCGAGAAGAAGGACGACATCCTCGTCGAGGGCCGGCGACTTTCGTCATGGCACAAGAACGTGATCGTGAAGGTACCGATGACCCCGGACGGGCTCGCCGCCGGGAAGATCCTCGCGGCCGAGGGCACCCGGGTGAACGTGACCCTGTGCTTCAGCGTGAACCAGGCGCTGCTCGCCGCGGCGATCGGCGCATACATCATCAGCCCATTCGTCGGACGGGTCGACGATATCAACGAGGACGGCATGACGATCGTCCGCGAGATCGTCTCCGCGTACCGGCAGCAGGACATCAAGACCAAGGTCCTCGCGGCGAGCCTGCGCGGACCGCTGCACGTGTCGCAGGCCGCGATCGCCGGTGCGGACATCGGGACGATGCCGTTCAGCGTGCTGCAGGCGATGTTCAAGCACCCGCTCACCGACGCGGGCCTGAAGCGTTTCAAAGAGGATTACCTCCGGAGCCAGGAGGCCAAGCCGGCGCAGCCGGAGGCGGTCGCGAAGCGCTAGCGGGCTAGCGGCGCGGCGGCTCCCCCACCACGAGCTCGCGTGGATCGGCGGCCTGGATCCCGCAGAGGTCGAGCACGCACAACGTCATCGCGAGCTTCTCCTCGATCCGGCCGGTCTTGATCGCGAGGTCCGTCGCGTACAGCACCTCGTACGCACGGATGACGTCGGCCCGGCTGATCCGCCGCGCGAAGGCCTGCCACTTCCCGATCGCGTAGGCCGAGCTGCGGATGGCCTTCGCGCTGCGCTCAGCGTCGGCGTTCGATCGCATCGCCGAAGCGAACAGGAGCACCCGGAACTGCCACAGCAGGAGCGCGATGATCTGCTGCGGCGCCTGCCCCTCCGCGAGCAGCGACTCGAGGCGGCGGATCGCTACCTGCGAGTCGCGCCGCACGACCGCCTGGGTGAGCTCGAAGATGTCGGACTCGATCGCGCCGCTCACGAGGGCGCGCACGTCCGCGCCGGTCACGCGCGCGCCGGCCGCGAACGCCCCGAGCTTCGCGAGCTCCTGGTCGATGCGCTCGCTGTCCGGGCCGACCGCGGCGCCGAGCTCGGTGATCGCGTCCGGGGCGACCTCGACGCCGAGAAGGCTGGCGCGCGCGGCGATCCAGCCGCCGAGCTCCTGCGGCAGCAGGCGCGCGATGTGCTCGATCGCGCCGCCGGCCGTCTCGACGGCCGTGGGCAGGTCGGCGGCTGCGGGGTCGGCGGCCGGCTTGGACTTTGGCGCCGCGCGCCGCGACCGGGTCGGGATCTTCGCCTCGCTCACCAGCACGAGCGCGGCTTCCAGCGGGAACCGGCTGACGACATCGGTGTCCTTGAGCGCCTCGGCGTGTTCGACCACGACGATCCGCTGCTCGTCGACCGCGTCGAACAGCCCCTGCGAGCGGCCCGAGAGCTCGATGAGCGCGGCCGCGCCGGGCTCGCGGGCATCGTGGCGACTCAACCCGAGCGGGCTGCCCAGATCCGTCGAGCGCCGGGCACGGAGATCGGACGGCCGCTCGTCGCCGCTTGCAAGGGACGCGACGAGCTCGGCGGCGCGCAACCGAGCGCGATACGGATCCTCACCGTGGATGAGATAGAGGGAGCGCCCCCGTCGCGTCGCCGGCATGCGATCGAGCCTAGCGGGGTAGCTGCGGGATCCCCTGCGGGCGCGGTGGTGGCAGCCCGTTCGCGTGCGCGTGCACGACGATCCGGCTGCCGTCCATCGTGAGCTCGACCGTGCCGTCGCGGTCCGTGCGGTACGTCGGCACGCCCGCGAGCGCGCTGAGCGTCTCGGGTGTCGGATGCCCGTACCGGTTGTTCAGTCCCACGGAGATGAGCGCGACCTCAGGATGCACCGCGCCGACGAGCGCGCTCGCATACGGCGTCGCGGCGCCGTGGTGTGGCGGGACGTAGACGCGCGCGCGCAGCGCATCCGGAGCGAGGAGCAGATCCGCTTGCGCGGCCTCGGTCGCGTCGCCACTGAAGAGGACCGAGACCGGTCCGAAGTCGAGGCGCAGCACGAGCGATGGCACGTCGACCTGCGGATCGTCGTTCGGCGCGAGCACCCGGATCCGCGCGGGGCCGAACGTCACGACCGACCCGACGCCGACGTCCGCGCGCGCGACGTGATGCGCTGCGATGCGGGCATCCCATGCGCTGGCGAGCGGCCCGGCGTTGAGGCCGCGCGGCGCGACCGCAAGCCCGACGTCGTACCGGTCGAGCACCGCCACAAGGCCGGCGCCGTGATCGAGGTGTGCGTGCGTGAGCGCGACCAGATCGATGTGCCGCCGCCACGGCGGCAGGCTCGCGCCGAGCTCCGCGAGGAGCCTCGCCGGATCGGGTCCGCCATCGATGAGCGCGATCTTCCCGCCGGCCTCGACGAGGTACGCGTCACCCTGGCCGATGTCGAGCGCCCGAATGCGGAAGGGCGGTGCCGCCGTCGCGATCAGCCCGGCGGCGATCGCGGCGGCAAGCAGCACCGGACCGAGCACGATCGCGATCGCGCGCCGAGAGGGCAGGGGCGGCAGCGCGGGCGCCGAGGATCGCGGATGCGGGAGGTGGATGCGCCGCGCGGCGAAGACGCCGCCCCCGGAGACGGCCAGGAGCACCGCCGCGGTGATCGGTCCCGGCGGCACGTCGACCGCGGCCAGTGGCAATCCCGCGGCGGTCTCGACGACGACACGCAGGGCGAACGCGACCGCATAGGCCGCGAGCGCGAACGGGCGCGCGAGGTCGACGGACACCATGCCGGCGGCGATGGTCGCGACGCTCGTCGCCATCAGCGCCGGGAAGAGCGGTACGGCGACGAGGTTCGCGACCGGCGAGACGAGCGAGATGCGGCCGAAGATCCCGGCGACGATCGGCAGCGTCGGCAGGGTGGCCGCGAGCGTCGCGGCGAGCCCGTCCCCGACAAGCGACGGCAGCCACGCGAGCCGCTTCGCGAGCGGGGCCTGGAACGCGAGCAGCCCCGCGGTGGCCCCTGCGCTGAGCAGGAAGCTGGCGTCGCCGATGGTCGCCGGATCGAGCGCAAGCATCACGGCGATCGCGGCGCACAGGCCATTCGCCGCGGCGGCGCGGCGGCCGAGGGCGAGACCGAGCGACGTGATCGCGGCCATGACCGCGCTGCGCACCACGCTCGCACCGAGTCCGACGAGCAGGCTGTACAGGACGACGGCCGCCACGGTCGCGATCGCGCGGGTCCGCGGGCCACAGCGTCCGCGCAGCACCGCGGCCACGGCGGACGCGACGAGGGTCATGTTGAAACCGGAGATCGCGAGCAGGTGGCTCGTCCCGCTGCGCGAGAACGCGTACGCGAGGTCGGCGCTGATCGAACCGCGATCGCCGAGCGCGATCCCGAGGAGGATCCCGCTCTCCGGCTCGGGGACGAGCCGGCGCAACGGCTCGCCGAGCGAAGCCCGTACGTCGGCGAACGCTCCGATGCCACCGGCCGGCAGCTCCGGGATCAGAATCCGGGCGGCGTGCGCGACGGCGATGGCCGCGGTGGCGGTCCAGGCCAGGCGGCGCATCCGGTCCGCGCTCGCGAGCGCGAGCCCCGCGCCCGCGACCGCGACGGCGATGGCAAGGACGGACGCGGCCACCGGCGAAGCGGCGGCGGCGAGCGACAGGACCGTCGCCGCGACGGCGGCGGGAAGGAGCGGCAGGCCGGTCATCGCACGGTGACGAGATCACGAAGGTCCGCGAAGACCTTCGGTGAGACGAGCCCGCGGGTCTGAAGCTCGTCGACCGTCGCGAACGGCTTGGTCGTGCGAGCTCGCACGATCGCCGCGGCCGTCGCCGGACCGACGCCCGGTAACGCGTCGAGCTCGTTCGCGGTGGCGCTGTTGAGGTTGACCTTGGTCTCGGCCGTGCTGCCGAGCGCGCCGGCGGGCACGGCCTCGCCCGGCCGCGGAACGTAGATCCGGGTGCCGTCACGGAGCGGCGCGGCCTTGTTCAGCGCGAAGAGGTCCGCGTCCGCGGTCATGCCGCCCGCGGCGAGGAGCGCATCCTGGACCCGGGCGCCCGCCGGCAGCCGGACCACCCCCGGGTGCGCGACCGCGCCGACGACGTCGACCACGATCAGCTGCGGGGTGGCCGCGGCGGATGGCTCCGCGACGGTCTCGACCAGCGGCGGCGCGTCGCTCGCGCGACCGACCGCGGCGAACGCGGCACCGCTCAGGGCGACGACGGGGATGAGCAGCAGCGGCCAGCGGCGCATGCCGGCCAGCCTGCGCAGGACCGCCGGGCCGCGAACAGTGGGCCATTCGGCCACGCCGAACGGTCACGGGGGTGGCCATCGGGCCACCTAGGTCAGTTCGCGCGCCTCCCCTGCTGCGGCGGAGCCATCTGGACGATGGAGACCGGCAGGCTCCCAGCGGCCTCGCCGTCGATCTCGAGATCGAAGCGGTGGGTGCCGAAGGTCGTGAAGCTCAGGTTGTTGAGCTCGACGATGACGTTGACGTCCTGGCCGGCGATCGCGTTCACGGAGATCTCCGGCGCGTTGGGCATGGCCTGGCCGCCATCGGGCTTGCGCAGCCGGACGATCACGGCGTGGTTTCCGGCATCGAGGCCGAGGATCGCGACCAGGAACATCCGGGGGTGCTGCGCCGGCAGTCCGGTGACGCTGATGTTCCGGAACACCCCGAGGATGCTCACCTTGCCGTC